>CAYWFJ010000001.1:0-45963 GCA_964458205.1 Microcaldota archaeon
CCAATTCTACCCAATAGCCTGTTTAAAGCATGCGGTTTGCCATCCGCTGCCCCAAACGGTTTAATAGCTTTCCAGGCATTACAGCCATAAACGGGGTGAAAACATGAGACGAGGCAAGAAATCGGCAACGCGCCACCAGTCAAGGAAGAGGGCAAAATCAAACTGATTTTGTGCCGAGGCAAATCCAACGCGCGAAGAGCAACTGATTTTTTTCTCTTCTTCTTTAGATTTTCTACTTTTTCTTAATTTTTTCTTTTTTTTTGACTATCTGCCCCAATTCATCAATCGCCTTCGCGCCGCTGCGCGGAGTTTTGCCGAATGCTCCGCATTCGTCAATCGTCCCATGAATCTGTAGAAGTTTTATTAACCTCCTCTTCATTTCCCTATTGCGACCAAGAGTGATAGGGAATGGCGGACACAAACAGGCTAAACTTTCTCATAGGCGGCCCGGCAGGAGCCGGCGTTGCGACCATGGGCATCCTCTTTGCAAAATGCATGCAGCGCGCCGGGCTCAACGTATTCGGCACCAACGACTACCCCTCGCTCATAAAGGGCGGGCACAACACTTATGCGATAAGCGCGAGCGACGAGCAGATAAATTCCCTTATGGGCAAGCCCGACATGCTGCTCGCGCTTGACCAATTGACAATAAGGCTCCACTCAAAATGCCTCTCGCCCGGCGGAGCGCTCATCTACGATTCGAACAAGGTGAAGGAGGGGGACATCGCGGAGGGCAGGAAGGACATTTTCCACGTCGGCGCGCCATTCACCGAAATGGCTGCGAAAGCCGGCGGGGAGATAATGTTCAACACCGTTGCGCTTGGCGCCGCGGTCGGCGTCCTGGGGATGGACTTCTCGATTGCCGAGGGGCTCTTGCGCAGGATTTGGGAAAAGAAAGGCGAGGAAGTCGTGCAGCAGAACATCGCCGCGGCAAGGGCCGGCTTCGACTACTCGCGCTCGGAGCTGAAAACCCCTTTCAAGGTGAAAATCGAGCCGGTGAAGCGCGACAAGACCATCTTCATAAACGGCAACGAGGCGGTGGTGGTCGGCGCCGTGAAGGCCGGCTGCAAGTTCGTGGCGGAATACCCCATGAGCCCCTCCTCGTCCATCCTGCACCTGATGGCAGGGCACGAGCGCGAATACGGGATAATCGTGAAGCAGACCGAGGACGAGCTTTCCGCTGCGCACATGATTGCAGGCGCGAGCTTCGCAGGCGCGCGCTCGATGACTGCAACCTCGGGCGGGGGCTTTTCCCTGATGACCGAGGCTTTGGGCATGATGGGCATGATGGAGCTGCCCTGCGTGATAATAAACTCGCAGCGCTGCGGGCCTTCGACCGGGCTTCCCACTTACACCGAGCAGGCCGACCTCCTATTCTCGCTTCACGCATCACAGGGCGAATTCCCCCGCGTGGTGGTCGCGCCGGGCGATGTGGAAGAATGCTATGCGGAGACGATAAACGCGTTCAATCTCGCGGAGCTTGTGCAGGCTCCTGCGATAATACTATTGGACAAATACCTCTCCGAAAGCTCCAAGACAACCGAGGATTTCAGGAAACTGCAGACCGGGGTGGAGCGCGGCAGGCTCATATCTGATTCCGAGATGGAAAAAGCGGAAGGTTTCAAGCGCTATGCATTCAATTCAGACGGCATCTCCCCGCGATGCCTTCCAGGGCAGAAGAACGGGCTGCACGTCTGCTCCTCTTACGAGCATGACGAGACCGGATTCTCATCCGAAGAAGCCGGGATGCGCGTTGCGATGATAAACAAGCGGGCGAAGAAGCTTGCGGCAATAAGCGAGGAGCTTATCGCGCCAACCTTCCACGGGGCGATGCAGTCCCAGGCCGAAATACTCCTTGTCTGCTGGGGCTCGACCAAAGGGGCGGCAATCGACTCCCTTAGGTTCCTTGCAAAGGAGGGCATAGCCGCAAGGGTGATGCACCTCCGCTACGCAGAGCCGTTCCCGTCAAAGCGCGTGCTATCTGCGCTCACATCCGCCAAAAGCACGCTCATAATAGAGGGGAACTCGAACGCGCAGATGCGCGAGCACATACTCAAAAAGACCGGCTATTACATCGAGAAGGCCTATCTTCGCTACGATGGCAGGCCCTTCATCGCAAAGGACATAGCCGAGCACGTGAAAACAACCTTGAAAAAGTAGCGTGATTTTATGGCAACCGTTGCAGAGCTGAATTCCGGGCACACGCCCACCTGGTGCCCGGGCTGCGGGGACTTTGCGATACTTGCGGCGCTGAAAGGCGCACTCTCAAAGCTCAACGTCCCGCAGGAGGACACGGTGATCGTCTCAGGCATAGGCTGCGGAAGCAAAATCCCCCACTTCATCAGGACATACGGGTTTGAGAGCCTGCACGGGCGCTCGCTCCCCCCTGCAACCGGGATACACCTTGCAAACGACCGCCTCAAGGTCATCGCAATAGGCGGGGACGGCGACGGCTGCGGGATAGGGATGGGGCACCTGGTGCACACCATGCGCAGGAACCTCAACATCTGCTACATAGTCCAGGACAACGAAATCTACGGGCTTACTACCGGGCAGACCTCGCCCACCACCCGGAAGGGGACGAAAACGCGCTCCACGCCGAACGGCTCAATCGAGCAGGAAGTGAACCCCCCTCTAATCGCGCTTGCCGCAGGGGCAACGTTCGTCGCGCGCGGCTTTGCAGGCGATGTCGCTCACCTCACCAGCCTCATCGAGCAGGGGATATCCCACCGGGGCGTCTCGTTCATCGACATTTTCCAGCCATGCGTTACCTGGCGCAAGGACCTTCCCTACAGCCTCTACCAGTCCAAAGTGTACAAACTTGAGGAGGCAGGGCACGACACAACGAATTTCGATGCGGCAATCGACCGCGCGCGCGAAACCGAGCGCTGGCCAATAGGGGTGTTCTACAAAACAGACAAGCCCATTTACACGGATGAAATACCCTTCATAAAGGACAAGCCGTTAGTCTCGCAGGACATATCCAACGTGGACATCTCAAAATTCATCGAGGAGTTCTTCTAGCTTTTGCTTTTCCCTGCAAGCGCCTTCGCATAGTCCAGCATTTCCGGAACGGTTGCATAAAATGCAATTCGCCGTTCATCCATCCTCTTCAAAATCCAGCTCGCGGCCATGCACAGGGCGGAAGCGCACCAGGCTGCCAGGCTCAGCAGCGGGTTGGAATAGTCAACCACTGCGATGATGGATTTGGCAGGCAGGGTAACGATGCCGGCCGCAGCTGACAATATGCTTAGGACCACGGACATATCGGACATTGCCTCCAGCTTTGAATGCTTCTCCCTCTCAATCCCAGCCTCAAGGCATACCTGGACCTGGTTTTCGCCAATGGCGGCCAGCAGCGCATCCGATTTCCCCCTCATGCGCGATTCTAGCCGGGAAATTCTCTGCCTTATGCGCGCTTTGGCAAAGGCCGGAGGCTCCGCTCCCCCAAGCAAGCCTTCAAATCCCCTGATTTTCAAGTAGCCTTTATGGAACCGCCTGAGCATCGCGAATTCTTTTTTGTGCCGGCTTCCTTGCAGGCACTGCGCAGGCGCACATTCCATGCTTTTTTGCCAGTGTTTCTATTTATAAAATTATGTATATTCTTTATGCCCGTAAACCGTGATTCGGGCAGTGCAAGATGGCGGCGCCTCCAATTGCCCCCTTCTGCATGCCTGGGCAAGCCTCCGGCTCAGCCTCGATTTCTGCCTCAGGCAAATCACAGGGTGCTGCGCGATGCCGAATCCTATTTCCGCTTTTCCATCGCCGCAAGCACGCGCTCTTTTGCAATCGCAAGCGCGGTTTTCCTTGTGTCCTTGCCGCCGGACCTTTCAAGCACGAGCAGAGTGTTCTTGGTTATCTTTTCGCGAACCAGGGAGAACATGTCCTTCTCGCTTCCGCCTGAAAATTCCACATAGGAGGATATCACGCCGCCAGCGTTTGCGACAAAGTCCGGAACGATTAGGATGCCTCTCTTCTCAAGCATAAGCTCGAATTCCGGCTTCGCAGGTATGTTTGCTGCCTCTGAGACTATCCTTGCATTTATCTTTCCCACATTGCCCTCATGTATCACGTTCGGGCGGGCGCCTGGCACCAGCACGTCGCATTTCACGGCAAAAAGGTCGGCTGCGGAAAGCACCTTTGCGCCAGGGTAGGCAGTCACAGTTCCCTTTTCTTTCTTGACTTCCATGAGCTTATTGTAATCAAGTCCGCTCTCAAGGTATGCGGTGCCCTTTGAGTCCGAGACCGCAACCACCTTCGCGCCTTTTTCAGTCAGGAATTTCGCCGTGAAGGTGCCCACGTTCCCGAACCCCTCTATCGCAAGCGTAGCTCCGGAAAGGGGGATTTTTTTGTATTCAAGCGCCACTTCGGTCGCAAGCGCCACGCCAAAGCCCGTTGAGCCAAGCTCGTGCGGGAGGCCGCCCATGTCCGAAGGCTTCCCGGTTGCAGCCTTGGGCGTGCCTATCACGTTTGCGAATATGGCCATCTCCTTCTCGCTCATATTCATGTCCGGGCCCGGTATGTAGCAGTAAGGCACAAGC
Organism: Microcaldota archaeon; assembly: GCA_964458205.1. Classification (GTDB taxonomy): domain Archaea; phylum Micrarchaeota; class Micrarchaeia; order Anstonellales; family Anstonellaceae; genus UBA10161. The sequence goes on from CAYWFJ010000001.1 coordinate 4,542, forward strand.
TCGCGGATTTTTTCCGCGAAAGCGCGGACAATCTCGGCCTTGTTAGGCGCGTGCCCCATCGCCCTTATGCCGGATTTCGCCCCTCCGAACGGTATCTCGGCAAGCGCGTTTTTCCAAGTCATTGCGCGCGCAAGCCCGAACACTTCCTCTGTGGTGACGTCGGGCACCAGCCGCACGCCGCCCTTTCCAGGCCCAAGCGCGGTGTTGTCCACCACGACTGTGCCCGACATTTTCGTCTTTGGGTCGTAAACGTGGAGTATCCTCTCTGGGCCTATTTCATCTTCGAATGCCATATTTTCCCTCCTATAGTTGACGCAAAGTTGCTTTGCGCATTTGCGAACAATGAATAAAAATGGATTGGTCGGCTGCCAGTTTTTTGTTTGGCAGCCAACCGGCGCCATCCCTACTTTTTCACGCAGCGCGGCGAACCGTACGAGACGTCACAGCGGAAGCCGGACGGGCAGTCGCTTTCCTGCCTGCAGGTTATCTTTATGCACTGGTACTGGCTTGCCGATAGCGGGTCTGTGTCGCAGCGCTCGTCATAGGCGCAATCGCTTGTCTTTGTGCACCTGCCAATGCGTGTCAGGCAGGTGTGGCTGTCTGAGTCGCATTTCTGCCATTCGCCGCACTCCGCGTCGCTTGAGCAGTAGCCTGTCCTGCTCTGGCAGCGCTTGATTGCCACATTGCACATCTGCCAGCTTCCGCAATCCCCATCGGACGCGCAAAGCCCGCGCTTTGCCTCGCACACGTGCGATTGGGCATTGCAAAGCTCCCATGTGGCGCAGTCGTTGTCATTCTCGCAGGAGCCGCTTCCTGCAACGCACCGTTTGGTTGCTGCATCGCAAACCTGCCATTCCTTGCAGTCCAAGTCGTTGTTGCAGAAGCCCGCCCTTGCCACGCATCTGTTGGTGGTGAGGTTGCATCTTTGCCACTGCTGGCACTCGACGTCTATGCTGCACCTTCCTGTGAGCGAAACACATTTCCTCTTCACGGTATCGCAGGTCTGGTATGGCTCGCAGTCGAATTGGCTGTTGCAGTTCCCTGGCTTGGGGGCGCAGACATGCCTATCCGGGTGGCATATCTCGCTTTCGGGATTGCACTGCGCGTCGCTGTCGCAAAAGCCAGCCTTCGGCCTGCAGCTGTTGCTTGCAGAATCGCAAAGCTGCCATCCTCCGCAGTCTGTGTCCAGCCTGCAGCGGTTTTTCTGGTAGGAGCAATAATGGGTGGCGTCGCACATCTTCATCGTGTCATTGCAGTCCGAGTCAAGGTTGCAGGCGCCGCTTTTCAGCGTGCATTTCTTGATTCCGGTTTCGCAATATTGCCATGCCTTGCATTGGCTGTCCTTCGTGCAGCTGGTGCTTCCGCTTCCGGCGCATCCTGACAGCGCCAGGAGCGCAACAATCCCGATCACAGCGAGCAGCAAACAAGTCTTCCGTGCCAAAAAACCACCCTTACTCCCTTTCAGCGGTTTTTTTCAGTCGGCTAAAATTAAAAAGGGACCGTCCTGCGAAAGGGGTTCGCAGGGCGGGGCGGTTGCCGCCTATTTCGGGGCATCAACCGGATAGGCTATTCCTGCCATCGCATTGCCGTAATAGACTGGCTGCTCGAAGTAGGTGGCCTTGTAGGAATAGGCCACCACGAGCTTCCCGCCTGCCGGAACCACAACTTTCCATTCAAGGCGGTTGTCTGACAGCCTTGCTGCCGGGGCGCTTGATTCCAGAAGCTCGACCTTGTCGGCATAATTCATGCTGTCCCGAAGCGTCACAGGGGCAGGCTCCTTGAGGCTGTTCTCGATTGCCATCGAAACGGAATACGTGATTTCGCGCCGGTCTGCGGCCGGCTTCTCAGTCGTCTGGTTGGTTTCCTTCTTTATCTCGACTTGCTGGAGGGGCGCATAGTTCACATGCGCCTCCTTCCCCTCGCCGGTGTATTGCACATAGCCTTCCCCTGCAAACGCGCCCGATTCGAACACCTTCATTATGCCGGCGGCAATCGGCTTCCCCAGTGTGTTCTTGAGGTTGAGCATCCGCCTGACAGGGCCGTAGCCCTCCCACAGGTTCTCCTTCTCATATTGGATGCCCGACTCGAAAATCTTCAGGTTCGCCCGCTCGTTTTTCAGGATGGTCGCAGGCTCGGAGAGGGTGTAGACATATTGCATGCCGGCCTCCTCGCCAGAGAAAACAGGCGCAGCCGAGGGAGCCTGGCCCCCGGCAAGCGCAATCTCCTTCCTCGCGTCGCCCGAAAAATCATAATTGTAATACTGGGCAGCTCCGTTTCTTACGAAATTCGGCTGGCCGACCGCAAGCCTTAGCACGACGTTTCTCCAGTCCTCGCCTGCGTAATTCGAGACCTCGCCAAATGCCGCCAGGCGGGCGCTTCCGGATGCCGCGCCTGCCATCTCAAGGTTGTAATTCGGCTGCCAGTTTGCGCCCGATGTCATGTAGCTGAAGAGAAGGTCATGCGCCCCAGCGCGATTTGCCCCCATGTAGACTTCCAGCCCGCGCTCGCGCACGGTGCCGTTTTTCTCCTCGGTTTTTTTCGTCTCGGATGCGTTCATGAGCACGTTCTTAAGCCCGCCGTCCACCACGAGGAGGCCAGCCTGGGTCTCAATGCCGATTTTCCCGCCCGACACCCACAGGAGCTTCCCTGCGGTTTCGCCGCTTTCAAGCCGCACCACCACCTCCTTGCCGTATGACTGGTTGAGCAGCTCGTCAAACGTCAGGTAGCGCTCGCTTTTCTCGCTTGTGTTCCTTTCCTCATCGTACCTCTTCACCCAGTGGACCGAGCCGTCCGCATCCTCCGCCCGAAGCGTGTCAAGTATCGCGCCCTCGGTGAAGTTCGCTATCCTAAGGTGCGTGTTTCCGGCGCTTGGCACCTCCGCTTTCCCGGAAGACGACACAAACGCCATCCCGTTCGAGTATATGAGGACCGAGTTGACGGCAGACGCCATGCCAACCGCGCTCTCCGCGCCGGCTCCCGCCTGGGGAATCGCAGTAAAGACCAGGATTGCGAAGATTGCCACAATCGCAAACGCCGCCAAGTACCGATAAATGCCATCCGATTTCTTATCCGCCATCAAATCCACCTCTCAACCATCATTCCCCCAATCGAGTTATAAACGGTTGCGGTTTCGTTCGGGCGCGCTTCCCGCGGTTTCCAAAGCCCCCCTGGATGATAGCTTTTTAATATTTGGAACGGCAAGCCCGAACATGAGATTCCAACCAATCCTTTTCGCGCTGGCGCTCTGCCCCGCCCTTTTCGCGGCAAGCATACTCTCACCCGTTTCAATCAGGGTGGAGGACGGCATGCGGATTGCGCTTGGGGATGTTGGCCCCGGGCAGACATTCTTCGTAATTGCCGAGCCGAAGGAGGGGACGGGCGGCAAATACGGGATAGGCGGCGCATACGACCAGCTGGTCGCAACCTCGCTTCCGGAAGGCTGGTCCTCCACCCCCTCCAGGCTATATGGGAACCCCCTTCAGGCGGAGATAACCGTCCCGAAGGATGCGCAGGACGGGGAATACGATGTCGGGCTTACCCTCTGGGACGAGGCGGGAAGCGAAGGGCTGGGGCCGAATGTGACATTCACCGTCCGGGCGAAAGTCATCCGGGAAGTGATGGACATGCGGGTTGAGCCTTCGCACGTGTCTGCGGGCGCAGGCCAGCCGGCAAGGTATGTGATAACGATAATGAACAAGGGAATCGCGAATGACGTTTTCAACATAGGCTCCTCTGGGGTGCGCGATTGGGAGTTCCGGCGCAGCATCTACATCCCCTCCGGCACATCGAAAACCCTCACTTACGAGGTAGTCGGCAACGAGGAGGCGGATTACCGCGTGAAACTGCTCGCCCGCTCGTCTTCAAGCGACCGGATAAGCGCTGAGAGGGAAGTCACGCTCCGCGTGAACACCGACCTTTTCTCGGATTTCCGCGCAGTGAACAGGGGCGTGCTCCTCTTCCCGCTCACAGAGGCGCCGCTTTACTTCATAGTGGGCATCCTTTCGAATTTCATCTAGCCGCGGTGTTTTCTTGCCAGTGAAAAAGGGGGTCAATAGCGCACATGCCGCGGCCATGGCGCGGCTTGATGGCAAACTGCCGTTCTTCTCGCCTAAAAAGCGTGCGCCCCAAAGCGCAGCAAGGCAGGGCGCCGCAAAGGAGGCGGCGTCCCTTTTCATTGCGAATCCCTCCGCGCAGCTTGAGCGCATAAAGAACGCAATGTGCCGCAAGCACGGCATAACCTATCTCAAGAACTCCGAAATACTCCAATTCGTCCCTCCAACAGATGGGCGCGCCCGCCGCATCCTCCTCAAATCCCCGACGCGCACCCTGTCAGGGGTATCCCCAATCGCGCTCATGCCGCCGCCCTACCCGTGCGTGGGGCGGTGCGCCTACTGCCCCAAGGGGGTGAACGCCCCGCAGTCCTACACCGGCTTCGAGCCGACCACCATGCGCGCGATACAGTGCGGCTATTCCGCGGAAAAGCAGGTCGGGGCGCGCCTGGGCCAGTATTCCCAGCAGGGGCACGGGACCGACAAATGCCACCTCATATTCATGGGCGGCACCTTCCTTGCCGCGCCAGCCGCTTCCCGCCGCAAATTCGTGAAGGAGGCATTTGACGCGCTCAACGGCTCTGTTTCGCGCACCCTTGCGGAATCGATAAGCGCGAACGAGACTGCAAGGCACCGCGCAATCGGGGCGACTTTTGAAACCCGCCCGGACTTCGCAGGCGCGCGCGAAGCGGACGAAATGCTCTCACTCGGGGGGACGCAGGCCGAGCTTGGCGTGCAGTCCCTCTCGGACCAAGTCTACCGAAAAGTCAACCGCGGTCACACGCTTCTTCATGTTGAGCGCGCAACGCGCATCCTCAAGGACTCGGGCTTCAAGGTCTGCTACCACATGATGCCCGGGCTTTACTCGGGCCCGCGCCAGGATGCAGAGTACTTCCGGCGGCTTTTTTCCACCTCGCGCTTCCAGCCGGACATGGTCAAGATTTACCCGGTCCTCGTCCTTCCTGGCACCAGGCTTTACGATGAATGGAAAGCCGGGCGGTTCTCCCCCTATGGCACCGAGGAGGCGGCAAAGGCAATCGCCGCTGCTATCAGGCACGTCCCGCCCTATGTCCGAATCCCCCGGATACAGCGGGACATCCCATCCCCCCTTGTCCTGGCAGGGGTGAAAAGCTCCAACCTGCGCCAAATGGTGGAAGGGCGGCTGCGCGAAGAGGGCGCGGCATGCCGCTGCATACGCTGCCGCGAGGCGGGAAGCGCAGCCCGCCAGGGCCGAGAATCAAAACAGCTTTCGCTTTCCCTCCTGCGCCAGGACTATTTTGCCTCCGGAGGCAGGGAAACATTCCTTTCATTCGAGGATGAGAAGCAGGATATCATTGCGGGCTTCTTGCGCCTGCGAATGCCGGGCAAAAGCCACCGCGCCGAAATCTCGGACGGAACCGGCATCCTCTCGTCTCTTGTGCGCGAGCTCCATGTTTACGGGCAGGAGGCGTCCATCGGCGAGAAAAGCGAGGGCAAATTCCAGCACAAGGGGCTGGGGCAACGGCTTCTTCGCGAGGCGGAGCGCATAACGAAAAAAGAATTCGGCATCGGGAAAATCTCCGTCCTCTCAGGCGCAGGCGCTCGCGGCTATTACCGCAAGCTTGGCTACTCGCTTTGCGGGCCTTACATGCAGAAGAGGGTCTGAGCCTCCCGGTTGCAAGCCAATCTATCCAATTATCCTTTCCACTCTCGCACTGCCAATCGCCCTTGGCATGGCTTCGGGCAAGAAGAGCGGCAATTCCTCGCCAATCCTGAGCGGCAACGGTGCAGACAGCTCAATGTCGCATAGCTCCCCGTTTTTCTTCCCCTTGCAGGCGACAAACTTCAAGCCCCACAACACGAAGAACTGGGCGCTTTCGAGGTTTCCCCTGTAGAATTTCGTGGAATCCGCCTTCGCGGATATTTTCGTGCATGAAGGGAATTTCTCCTCGCATGCCAAATCCCCCTTGCCCACGATGTCAGGCACGATTCCCTTGAGGCACAGCCCCACCCGCGAGCCGGCTTCCGCCTCATCCGTGTTTTCATCCTGCACCTGTATCGACTTTATCTCCGCGGAATCGCCTGACGGCAGGAAGGCAAGCTGCTGGTGCACCTTCACAGCGCCCTGCTGCACGATGCCGAGCGCCACCGTGCCAACCCCTTTCACCGGAAAGCACGAATCTATCACCACTTCAGTTTTCCCCTCGGCTTTCCTGGTGCTTGGGATGAGCAGGAGCCTTTCGCGAAGCGCATTTGCGTCCCCCTCGAAAAATTCATACGATTGGACGCCTGCCGCCTTGATGAGGGGCTCGATGTCGGATTGCCCGACCTTGTCCGCAATCACCAGCAGGCGCTTTTTGAACACCGCGCACGCGACAATCATTTCCCCCGCGAATTTGTCTATTGCCTGCGGGCGAAGGTAGGCGGCATCGCAAAGCGAGAGCGCGTAAAGGAGCGGCTGTATTTTCTCAGGGTATTTGCTCGGATGATAAATGCAAAGGACGCTTTCCCCCTCTTTGCAGTTGTATATGGCGAAATCGCTCTCGCTTCCCTTCTTGCCGATTTTCCTTGCGAATTCCGCGTCCGCCTCAAGCGCCGCGATATGTATGTGCTTCATGGCAACCACCAGTCCTCTATGGGTAAAACAATTAAAACGGTGCAGTGCGCACTTCCATATGGTTCCCATGGATGATTTGACCCTCTGGATTGGCGCATTCGGGGTTTTCATCCTCCTTGCTGCGTTCTTCCTCAATACATTCGGGCGCCTTAGGGCAAACAGCATTACATATGCAACTGCGAACCTTATCGGGGCTGCACTGAACTGCTGGGCGTCCTATCAGATAGACTACGCCCCATTCGTCATTCTCGAGGCGGTTTGGGCGCTTGTCGCGCTTGTTGCCCTTGCGGGAATCTTTGCCTCAAAAGAGGAATACCGATTGCTTTATTAATGTGTCTATTAATAAAATATCATGGCAAACTTTAAGGGAGCATTACAGTCATCCATACCTATGATTCCTCGTGCTGAGCGCTTGCGGATGAGCCAGGCGGTTCGCCGCTACAAGGAAGTCAGTAGCGCCATAATCAAATTTGACCAGGTTTTCGATTCATGGGATGCGCAAGTAAAGAGCAATTATAGGCGGGCCATGGCTGCCGGCACCATGGATGCCCGGAACGAATTCTGCAATTTTTTTCTGGCTAGCGAAAAAGAGGTGAAGGACCATGCATTTAAGGTTGCGCATGACCTTCAACCCGGCTTGGAGGAAAAGGAGATGCTGCTTAAAGGGCTCCAGGTATCTGCGCCCGGCAAGGTATCGAGGACCATATTTTCAGGCATACTGGACGATCTCTCAAGCATACTTGGCAAGTTTAAAAAGAGGCTAGATTTTGTGGAGGCCGCAATCGGGGCTTCATCATTATTGGCTGTTTATGCTGCCGCATCCGGTCTTTGGCCATTGGCCACAGCAGGGGCAATTGTTGCGGGGTGTTTGGGCTATTGCTGCTTCAAGTTGGCGGATGCAAGAAATAGGATTGAAAAATACCTGGCAGAGCACACAGGCAATTCCAAATCGTTTGACAAAACAATAGGGCTGATTAAAAAAGCGATGACAACGAAACCTGGCGGGCTGTTCGCCTATGTTTCCACAATGAACCAGGAAGCGCTCAGGGACTACTTATTCGAAGGAACAGGCATTACAGTTCCGCTTGCAAGGGAATATGCATCTTCAAACGGTGGTCTGGACGAAATTCACGACACTACCCGTATTATAGAATTCAAGCCTTTGAAAAAAAGCGGAACAGAATCCGATTAGAATGCAGCGCCACTATCGCATTATCCGGCTCACACCAAACGCCCCCGCTTCAGCGGCACCTCGTGCCGGTTATGGGGGATTGGGGGCAAGAATAAAATGCGACCGCCGGGATTTTCAGCCCCCATTTCTTTTGGGGTCGAAAGACCTTTTCTTCCGGGAAGAAAAGGGATTTCATTTGAACCCGGCTCGCGAGATTTAGGCGGCCAATTCCGCATAAATCGCCAATCAGCCTTGGCAATCTCGAATCCTAACCAGGCTAGACTACGGTCGCAGCAAAGCCTCATTTGATGGGTTTTGTTTTAAAACGCTTGCGCTTGCCGCCATGAAATAGGCGCAGGAGAAGGCGTCCCCAAGCCCCACGGTCCATTTGGGCGATTCGAGGAATCTTGCTTCATAGCCTTCAAGCTCAGGCAGCGTTGCGCACCTGCCGTTTTCAGCCTTGAACGAGGCGCACTTTTCCGCGAACGCCATCGCCTCCTTGTCAAGTTTCCCCGCTGGCAGCACCTCCTGCCTTTCAGGCATGTGGAACAGGACCGCATTCGCCTCCTGCGCCAGTTCCGATAAGTCGCAGCCGAACGAGGAAAGCTCGGTGTCATTCAGCCCGACCATGTCAACTGCAGGGAACAGCCTTTCCCGCACCGCATCCCGCACAGCCTCGGACTGGAATTCGCCAAGCTCCGCAAAAACGCAAAGGCCCGGGTTTATCTTTTTCCAGCGGAGGATTTCATCAGTGAATTTGGCGAGCCTGTCCGGGGTTTTGAGGAGATGGAATCCGCCCACGAACGCCTTGCTGGCTGAGGGCAGGGCGGAATCGGCCGCCCTCTGGAAATCCTCCTCAAGATGCATGGGCAGCGGGTCATATGAGGCGATGAAGCGGGTGCGGCTTTCCTTGTGCTCGAACACGAAATGGTGCGCGCTTGGCGCCTGCGATGAAAACCCGCCAGCCGGAACAAAGCCGTCCTTTCCCGCAAGCAGTATTTTCTCCCTCTTCGAAAAGCGGGACAGGAGCTCGGAGTTGGCGAAATTGCTGTGGAGGAAGCATTCAACCCCAAGCGCGGACGCCTGCTCTGCCGCATTCCCTGCCTGCCCCCCGACAATCGAGCAATCGAACCTGATTTTGGAAAGGAGGGCGGCGCAGGTTTTCGCGTCGATGAGCGTTTCCTTCTGCCTGCCCTCGGCAAACGAGCCTGACATCTGCGAGGCGAGGGAAAACGATGCGGCGTCAATAAGCCCCATGTCCCCATCGCCTACGGCCTTGAGGTGGTCTATGTTCGCGTTGAAGGCGAAAACCGCGCGTTTCGGGAGTTCCATGGGCTGCTAACGAATCGCTTATTAAAAATGATGCATGGAAAATGGTATCATGCGGCTGTTGAGTCGGGTGCGCCGACTGCCAGCCGCAATTATGCGGCTGTAGTCCAGCCTGGTAGGATCTGAGCTTCCCAAGCTCGAGACCCGGGTTCAAATCCCGGCAGCCGCATCCCATTCATAATCTGGGCATATGTCCGCCGCTGGCATCATCATTTCCCCCGAAGTTTCGCAACAGTTTATAATGTTCAGTCCTCAATCGTTAAGCATGGGCAGGCTTGGCTTCATATTCTCCCTGGACGCATTCATCGCATTCACCCTTATCATGGTCACGATAGGCTTCCTGGTATTCACAATCGGCACGCCCAAGCCGTTCTATTCATCCCTTGAGCAGGCGCACCAGCTTGCATACGACACCCTCAACGTCCTTTCCACTTCCTCTGATGCCCAGGGAAACCCGACTTATCTTGAGCAGATTCTCAGCGGCGGGGATGAAGGCACGATAATGAAGAAGGTGGCTGGCGGCGACTCAGTGAATTACCCGAACGCGATAATCCCGCAGGGCTATGGCTACCGGCTTGAGTCATACAACTTCAACACAGGCTCCTGGTCGCCTTTTTACGATGCGGGAACCCATGCATCAAACGACCGCTTTGGCAAGCGCTTTACCAAGGTCCAGGCTTCGGCAACAACATTCGCCTCGCTCTATTCCACAAGCCCGCGAAACCCGGGCCAATCCCCTTACTGCTATCTTTCCTGTTTCGGCTACCAGTCGCCTGGGAATTACCAGTCGCCCTGCAATGCAACCCCTTGCGACATGCCGATTTCAAATTTCCTCCCGGGCAACAGCTCGATAAGCCTCATAAGGTTGGTCGTTTATGCATGATTCCAAAACGCCATCATCGGGACGCAGGCGCGGCTTCTTCTTCACAGTGATGGCGCTTGCCATCCTTTCATTCATGCTGCTTACCGTCCAGCTATGGGTGAGGGTATTCGAGCAGTCGGACATCCGGGCAGCCGAGCGCTTCAAGGGCGAGGCAATGCGGCAGGTGCTCGCCACCCTCTCGGACAAGGCGCTTTCGGATTTTGCGAACGCATCGTCGTTTTATGCCACATACAAGCTGGCAAACTACACTTCTTCAAACGGAGGGCTTGCGAGAAGCACCGCATTGGATGCCCAAAATCCAGAAACCGGGCGGGTGGAGGAGAACATACGCCTCCTAATGCTCAACGGAACATCGCAATCGGATATGCTGCCTCCAATAGGCTATTCCGAATCCGAGAAGGCATCATACACGCTTGAATCCTGGCAGGGGAAAATACAGCAGGCGGCGAACCTGATGGGCTTCAACACCAGCTTCTCGCCGCCGCAGAACTTCAAGGTCAAGCAGATTGACCCTTGGGCAGTCGGGATTTATTTCGAGACCGAAATGAACATTTCAGACCTGGAAGGAACAATGCGCCAGTCAAAGAGGCTCAAGGCAAACTCAAGCTTTTCAATAAACGGATTTGTCGACCCGTCTATAATCCGGGGGTATCTGTCATACCATCCTCTTTCCACCCTTGCAGGGGTGCCGCAGAAGCAGATTTTCAGGCATGCGGCGTACGATGAAGCCTCTGACCTCGCCCCGATAAAATACGACGGCACAAGCCGCAGCGGGGGCAACGGCTGGTTTTTCGGCCCGATAACCGAAGATTACCCTGAGGACATGAATGAGAGCGAAATAGGCAGGCTTTCGCAGTTCGTGCTGGTGCACCCATACGATGTGAAAATGCCCACCTATGCCAATTATTACGGGGCGGTCATAGTGACCAGCACCCCCCGCTCGGTGGGGGACGTTTATTCCGAAGGCTCCTGCACCTACAACCGGACGCAGCAGGCGGACTGCATCAATTGCCTTGTGGAATATTCATCGACAATGCCGGGATGCAGCAAGCGCCACGAGTTCACAAATACCATAGACCGGCCGATGCTGCTCGGAGGCAACGGGATAAGCAGCATTCCAACCGTGAGCCGCGCGGACGAAGACGGCTACAAATACGTCCTTATCGACAACGAGCACGGCAGCCTGGAAGACGTTGAGCTGACCGATTACCACCGCGTCTGGGACGTCACGAAAATCCGGGACATGGCAATCTGCGGATTCTACGTGCACGAGCCTACGGCGCCGTCTTTCTTCCAAAGGATGCTTGCAGCCCCGTTCTCGACTCCAGGCATCAACAGCTCGGCATACGGGATAGAATCCTTCGTGGTGGGCAAGTGGGCCGGCGGGGCGGACGATTACCTGGGTGCAAATGCGCCGCACGCGCTCTACTCCCGCCTCGACTCTGAATTTTTTACAGGGGTCTCTGGCAACACCTTCAGGGTAAAGGGCATGATGGGCTGCAAGAGCAAGGAGATGTGTGCATGGACGGCGGGCGGCAACAATGCGACAAAAGAGGGCGTCGGTGTGTTCCGCCTGGCCCAGGATGCGGTTAGCCGCTACGGGCTCTCTGAAATAGCATGCGGGTTTCCTGGCCAGCAATCCGCCCAGTGTGAATAAGCGTGGTGCCTATGGACAGCAAAAACAACCGCAAACGTGCGCAGGCAGGCGCGGAAATGCTTATTCTCGTGGGCTTTGCCCTTGTGTTCATAATCCCCCTTGCGCTTCTCCTGCTTTCGCTTTCAGGCACCGAGCTTGGCAAGACCGCAGTTTCGCAGGCGAAAATCAGCGCGCGCTCTATTGCAAACGAGGCGGGCGAAGTTTACCTCCAAGGCCCGGGCGCAAGAAAATCCATAGTGGTCAACTACCCTGAAGGGATAAGGGACGCGAAGCTTGAGGGGGGCCTGGTGGTGCTGTCCATGGAATCGGACGGCAGGCTCCAGGACATCGTCAGCGCAACATTCGCAAACATTTCCGGGAACCTCTCGGGCAAAAGGGCGTCCGGCCTTCAGAGGATAAGCATGGAGTATGTCTACCCTGGCGATTATGTGAATGTCACATACGGGTGAAAATGTGCAAGGCAGGCTCAATTCGAAAACCAGCGCATTCCGCGCCCAGGCCGCAGTGGAGCTGATGTCCTATGCCGCATTCTTCCTTCTCATACTGGTTGCAACAATAGCAATCTTCTTCCAGACTCAGTCCCAGGAGACAACGCGCGCGGAAAACGCATACGCGCAGGAAATCGCGTACGGGTTTGCCGACCACATAAGGACGGCATTCATTGCCGGAAGCGGGTTTTCCGAGAACTTCACCATCCAGCCAAGCATATTGGGCAAGCCATACAGGATACTTGTCAGCGGCTACGGGGCTTCCCCTGCATCGGTTGAGACGGGAATTGTGTATGTTGAATGGCAGGGGCCGGGCGGAAACGCGTCTTTCTCCGCCCCGACAGTGACTGCGGCGTATGGCGTAACAACCTACGGCCAGTTCATAACACATCCCCCCGGGAATTTCATAGTCATTGATTCGGAATACGGGCAGAGTTTGCTCATGAACAACACAAATGGCGTGATAAGAATAAGCAAGGGATGAGCGCATGGATTTTAGGAAGGGACAGTATTTCTCGTTTGACGCGGTGGTTGCCACCCTGATAATGGTGCTGGCGTTCACCTCGCTGGTGGGCTACTGGTTCGGCGCGCAGGCGGTAATCGATGAGCGGTCCAACTCCATGCATACGGACTCGCTTCGCGTGGCGGATTCGCTTCTTTCCCCCGGCGTGCCCCAGAACTGGGACTCGCCACCAATCGGAACCTCCAATCCTCTTGACGGCGTGAAGCAGCTCGGGCTTACCAAGAACTTCACACATGAGCTTGATTCTGGCAAGCTTTCCGCGCTAAACGGCCTTGTCGGGACCGGCATGGCAGACCGCGCGGCATTCGAGGCAAACTATGAAAAGTTCCGAAAGCTCCTTCGCGCAGGCTCGGAATGCTATGTGGTGATAGAGCGGACTGACATGCTCATTGCCCCTGAGCCTTACCAATTCGGCCGCTCCTACTACGGGTCCAGCCCAAGCGCGGTGGCAGTCGCGCACCGCGGAGCCACGCTTGACGGGCATCCGATGAGCGTGAAAATCTTCCTCTGGAGAAACGAGTCAGGCTGAACGCAAAGAGGCAGGCTCCGGCATCACTCGACAGTAACCGACTTGGCAAGGTTCCTCGGCTTGTCGGGGTCGCGGCCGAGCTTCACAGCCATATGGTACGCAAGAAGCTGCAGAGGCACCGCGTATATGATGGGGATTGCGGCTTTTGGAACCTCTGGCATCAAAAAGCCGGTGCCGCCCGATTTCGCAATCGCATCCTTTCTGTCCGAGAACACCACCACGCTTGCGTTTCTTGCCTTGCACTCCTGTATGTTGGACAGGGTTTTGGGGAGCGGCTCGCCGGATGGCGCAAGCGCGAGAACCACGACATCCTTCTCAAGGAGCGACAGGGGCCCGTGCTTGAGCTCGCCTGCGGCATAAGCTTCCGCATGGAGATAGGTTATCTCCTTGAGCTTGAGCGCGCCCTCAAGCGCCGAGGGGAACGCAAGCGACCTCCCGATGAAAAAGAAATCCCTGTGCTTCACAAGCTCGGATGCCATCTTCTCTATTTCGGAAGAGCGCGCAAGCATGTTCTCAATGTCAAGCGACAGGCGCGAAAGCGAGGCAAGCTCCCCCTTTTTCCCTCCAAGCCCAAGGGCGATTTTCACAAGCACCGCTATCTGGCAGGTGAAGGATTTCGTGGCGACAACGGCAAGTTCCGGCCCCGCGGCAATCATCACGTTCGCATCCGCTTCGCGGTAAAGCGAGCTTCCCACCGCATTCCCCACGGCGATTATCTTCGCCCCTGACTTTTTCGCAAGCCTCACGGCGGAAAGCGTGTCGGCGGTTTCCCCAGACTGGCTGATCGCCATCACGAGCGTTTCCCTGCCGGTTCTCGCATATGCGAACTCGGAGCCGATAACGACGTCGCACGGGATTGCAAGGCGCGACTGCAAGAGCTCCTTTAGCACCAGCCCGGCGTAATAAGATGTGCCGCATGCAACTACGGTGAGCCGCCCGTGCTTTTTGATGAGCGACACGGCCGCACCCACATCAGCGGACAGGGCTTCGCGGATTTTTCCCTGCTGCTCGCTTATCTCCTTGAGCATGAAGTGCGCGTATCCCCCCTTCTCAGCCATCCCGGCAGTCCAATTTATCTTCCCCTCATTCCGCTTGGCAATACGCCCTGCCGCATCAACAACCGCAAAGCCTTCCCGGGTCATCCTCGCGCAGTCGCTGTCTTCAAGATATGCAACCTTCCTCGTGTACGGGAGAAGCGCCGGCACGTCGGATGCGCAGAACATCTCACCCTTACCGATGCCGACCACGAGCGGCGGGCCGTTCCTTGAAATGTAAATCGCCTCTTCCCCTTCGTGCATCGCCACAAGCGACCAGGAGCCGGACAGCCTTGAGACTGCCCTCCTGAAAGCCCCAAAGAAATCGCCTCCTTCCGCAGCCTCATCCTCCACAAGGTGCGCGATAACCTCGGTGTCGGTATCCGACTCGAACCTGTGCCCCTTCTTAAGAAGTGCCCCCCTGAGGGCGTCGTAATTCTCAATGACCCCGTTATGCACCAGGAATATCTTCCGCTTCGAGTCGGTGTGCGGATGCGCGTTTTTCTTCGTGACCCCTCCATGGGTCGCCCATCGGGTGTGCCCGATGCCCAGCCTTCCCTCCAGCCCCAGGAAGTCCCTTTTCTTGTGGATGTCTTCCAGCCTTCCAACATCCTTTATGGCCGAAATCCCGCCGTTCATGGTTGCGATGCCTGCCGAATCGTACCCTCTGTATTCAAGCGTGCGCAAGGCCCCAAGTATCACTTCAGAAGCTTTCCGGTATCCGATGTAGCCGATTATCCCGCACACGAAAATCACGTTTCCCTATGCCTTCTCCCCGATTGCAAACGTCCTTTTGACCGCGGTCACCTTCACCTTCATCTTCTCGCCTACGTTTGCGTTTGCCACGAAAATCACAAACCCTTCCACATGGGCGATGCCGTCCCCTCTCGCGCTTTTCGCGTCTATGGTGACTTCGTAAACTTTTCCTTCCTCAACAGGCCTCCCTATGCCGTCCATGGAATCCCCCCACACGATGGGGGTTGCATAGTTAATAAGTATTTTGGAGCCGTCTTGCGCTTTTCGCTACCGAAACGGCCGGCTGTTCCTGCGGAGGCGCATGAGCGACGGGCTTCTTCCTAATTTTGAAAACAGGCTGCCGTACGCGCGCTCGAATTCGTCTCCGTCCAGCGCAGCGCGCAAGTCAGCCTCGATGAGCACTGCGGGATACGCATATGCCTTGTGCATGCGCGAGAGCGAGTGGGCAAGCGATGCGATTTCGGCAAATGTTTTCTGCCCCGAGAGGAATTCCACCCGAAGCGGCCGGTCATCCGCCACAGGCTTGAGGTAGAACGAGAGTATTTTTTCCGCCCACTGCCCGAGGTCCTTGAGGATTTGGTGCTTTGCCGGCGAGGAGGAATAGGAGAACGCGCACGTCCTCTCGCCTGCTTCCAGCATGAAATACAGGAAATTAGTGTCAGAAGTATGCGCAAAGCCGGGCTCGTTTTCCGCATGCTTTTGCACTATTTCAATGAACCTGCGGCTCCGGCTGTCTTTTATCACTCCTGCAAGCGTGCAGCTCTTCTGCCAGCAAATTTCGTAAAGCCGCCTGTACGCAGACAGCACATCATCATAAAGCGGGCGCATCTCCGAGTCCTCGGGCGGCTTGTCGGAAAGAAGCGGGGCAATCGAGCCGTCCATCAGAAGGCAGGTAGGTGTGTGCTTTTCCACCAGGTCTGCGGCGCACGTGAGTTCCCCTTTGAGCCTGAAAAGCGACTTGTGCCACATCACATCGTGCGAGTCAAGCCCGCTTCTCATATCATATTCCATCTTCGGAAGCGAGGAGGGGAAGTACGCGTGCGACATCACCTTCGAATCCTTGTAGTCGAACACCGCGCCGACAGAGCGCAAAAGCAGGAAATCAAACCCATGGAGCTCCTCGCCGGCTATCCCGCTGTCCACCGCGGCAATCCGCCCCTCCACCTTCATCGTTTCAACCGGGATGACAAGCTCGGCTTCCAGCGTTTCAGGATATTCCATCTTGCCGGAATTGAAGCGGAGCCGCTTGGCAAGCTCAGCGCGCGCCTCCTCGTTTTGCCTGATTATCCCGGCAATCTCGCTTAGGCTTTCAATCTTTCCCCCATGCATAGGCATATAATCCTGGTTTGGCTTTTTATGCACATGCTCAAGCAGGCAATAATCGTGAGAAGCGACCTTGGGATGGGCAAGGGCAAGATAGCCGCGCAAGTCTCGCACGCCTCCCTTTCCGCATACAGGAAAGCGGAGCGCGAAGACCCAAAAACAGCGCGCGAGTGGGAGGAGGAAGGGCAGAAAAAAATCGTGCTCAAGGTTTCATCCGAGGAGGAGCTTCTCTCTCTTTTTGAAAAGATGAAGCGCGAAATCCCCTGCGTGCTCATCCGCGATGCCGGGCACACGCAAGTCGAGCCAGGGTCGGTCACCTGTTTTGGCGCAGGGCCTGCCGACGAGGCTAAGATAAACAGGTACGCGAAGGATTTGAAGCTGCTTTGAAAGAGGGGCTTGCGCCTTAAGGCTGAAGACCTGGTCTTGCCTTATTGCCAAGCAGGGCGCCTTAAGCCGGAAATCCGTTTCGGCCTTATTGCCCCGGTGTCAAGCCGGCCTTGCCCATACAGAATGCGGCGGGTTGGCTCTTCCGATTTGCTTTTGGGCGGATTCTGCCGATGCATTGGCCGCTCCCTTGACCTTGGTGTAAATCCTCAGCACTTCGGCAACGCTCCATGCCTGGGAAACTGCGCCTGCCGGTTTCATGCTTTTCGGCTCATATAGCTCAGGAAGCGTCCCGATGCAGCCCTGCCTCATCGCATCCGCAATCGGGCGCAGTGAAGAAAGAACCTGCCGTTCGGTTCCAGGGTAAGCCTCAAGCTGGGCGTCATAGAAAGCGCCCAAAAGCCAAGGCCATATCATTCCCTGATGATACGCGGAATCCCTCTCTTGCGGGCTTCCGGAATAGGTACCGCAGAAGCGCGGGTCGGACGGGTCAAGCGTCCGAAGCCCAAGAGGGGTATAAAGGCGCGAGCGGACGATGTTGAATATGTGCCTTTTCTGTATGCCGTTGAGCGGCGAATGCGGGAGGGAGATTGCAAACAGCTGGTTCGGCCGCAGGCTGGAGTCGTTCGGCTCAAGCGTGTCCATCAGCCGTCCGTCTTCCGAAAAGACAAACTTCTGAAAAGATGCGCCGGCAGCATCCGCTGTCCGGCTGCACACTTCCGCTGTCCGTTTGTCGTTGAATTTTTCCGCAAGCGAAGCCATGAACCTAAGGCCGGAATGCCAGAGCGCGTTCATTTCAACGCACTTCCCCTTCCTTGGGGTTGCCGCCCTTCCGTCCACCACGGCATCCATCCATGTCGCGGACGGCGATTTCACCGAAAGCAGGCAGTCCGAATCCATCTCTGCAAGCGGGTTCCCTCTCATGAAGGAGGAGATGGTTTCGCGCATGCCGCCCCAAAGTTTTTCGCGCACGAATTGCGTGTCCCCTGTATGTTCCACATATTGCCTTGCGGCGCTTATGAACCAGAGGCTGGCATCAGCGGAATTGTAATGCGCTTCGCCATTCTCGCCTATGAAATTCGGCAATAGCCCGCCTTCCATTTTTCCGCATTGCCCAAGCAGAACCTCCCGGGCAAGCGCATGCCTCCCGGTGCACAACATGAGCCCGGGAAGCGAAATCATCGCGTCCCTGCCCCATTCGGAGAACCAGTGGAAGCCGGCAATTATCCCGCTATGCCGGCCAGAGTGCACCACAAAGGAGTCGGCTGCGCGAAGGAGCGCATCCCCGAAATCGGTCCGCTCGAATCCGTTCAGTCGGTAATTCGTGTCAGCAAGATGGGCAAACCGCATTTCCTGCCTGTCAAGCACCTCAAGAGCTTCGGAAGGCGTTATCCCCTCGAGCGAGGCGCAGATGTGCAGCTCCTCCCCCTTCCTCAGTTCCGCGGAAAAAAAGCCTGGCGAAAAGAGGGTTTCGGCATGCGCATATCCCCTGTCCCGTTCTGCCGAATAAACCATGCTCCTATAGTTGTCCGGCGCGGGGGTGAATTTCCCTAAGGAAGCGCCCAATCTCATCGCCGGATTCTCAGTGCCAAATCCAAACCGGTCGGATGAGAAGCCTATTGCCTTATCCGATGCCGAGGGGTCTTTGTGGATTTGCCGGAAGGAAAGAAGCGGCCGCAACGAAAGCCTGGCTTCCTTCCCGCTTATGAGCCGGTAGGAAACCGCCACCGCATTCTTCCCGCGCACCATCCTTACGGATTTCTCAATCCGCGCGCCATTGCACGAATACTCGAAGCGCGGATGGCTTTCAAACGAGAAGCCTGTTTGCAGCGTGTGCCCTTGCGGGTAAACCGCGCCCGGGTATTCGTTTGCCGAAAGGGCGAATTCCTCCCCAGAAACCCTCGCGGTCTCCTCCATCTTCGAGAGCAGCACCGCCCTCCCCCCGAGTTCCTTTGCCTGCGCGACAAGGAGCCCGTGGTATTTGCGGGTGTTCATCCCTATCGCGGTGGATGACGCATAGCCGCCTATGCCGTTTGAGACCAGCCATTCCCTGCCCTTGGAATCCGGGAAGGCAAGCTCGGAAGGAGAAAGCGCGAACATGATGGGGCTTCGCTGCCACCAAATAAAAGTCTTCTGCTTTCCCCAAACGCAAAGCAGGGATTGGGGCGGGCCTGGCAATTCGCATAATGCGGGGCATCCCCCCTTTCAGGCGCCGAACGACTGCAATCGGCTTTAAAATACTTGGTCTTGTAATGGGGGAACAATTGTTTTTACTTGGAGGTGAAACAATGGCTGTTAAGGAAGGCGGTGCATCCGCACTGGAAAGAGGGGAATACGTGGTCGGCCTGGCAATACTGATTGCCGCATGCCTCATCTCTTTCTCGGTTTATTACGGCGCGCAAGGCGTCTCAAGCTCGGTTGACAAGCTCAAGCTTACCGTCAATATCCCTTCGGGCGCGGCGCAGGCGCAAGTGCCCGCGCAGCCCGAAACGCCATCTGCCCCTGCGGCTGTGAAAATCGCAGCCCCTGACCTGACGGGCGCGGCGTTCCAGGGCAAAGCCAGCGGAAAAGTCGTGCTCTTGGAATACTCCGATTTCGAATGCCCATTTTGCGGAAGGGTCCAGCCCACTTTGGCCCAGCTAAAGTCGGCGTACCCGGACGCGAAGTACTATTTCAGGCACTTCCCGCTTTCGTTCCACCAGTATGCGCAAAAATCCGCGGAAGCGGCGGAATGCGCGAACAAGCAGGGCAAGTTCTGGGAGATGCACGACATGTTCTATAAGAACACTTCCGCACTTTCAGTTGAAGATGCCAAGGCCCACGCCGCAGCCCTTGGGCTGAATACGGCTGAGTTCAACGCCTGCCTTGACAGCGGGCAGACCGCCTCCGCGGTCGCTGCTCAGATGCAGGAAGGCGCATCTTTCGGAATCCAGGGGACACCCGGCTTCCTGATCTACTCAAGCACCGCAAAGGCAGGGCTTGACGCGAAGCTGTCGCCCATCGTTGCCGAGCTTACTTCGCTCGGAGTGGATGCCACCCTGGTGGATGTAAATGGCGCGGGCAAGGGGATAGTGTTCGCAGGGGCGCTGCCCTATGCAAACTTCCAGGCTGTGATGAACGCCTTCAACTAATCTCGAAGGCAATTTTTGGCGGCTTTCTCTGAAAGCCGCCCCTCTCCTTTTATTCTTTCTTTTCTCTTCTTTCTTTGGTGCGTTTAATGGCGAAAACCAGGAAATCCGCAAAGGGAAGGGGAATAACCGGAAGGCGAATTAGCCGGAAAATCCCGTCTGCCGCCCAATCTTCCGGTTTGCAAGCTACCAATCCCTCTTCAAGTGAAAGCAGCCCCTCATTTGGCACGCTTATCATAGTGGCAGCATTAATCCTGGCAGCCGTGTTTTTCATCATATCCGGCATGCTTGGCGGAAGCGCCGGGCAAACAAAGGCAACGGTAATCTCGGGCATGCCGCAAGAGCTTCTGGAAAAAGCCGAGCTCGCCAAGAATGTGGAAATCCGCGCAAACGGCTCAACGGCAACCGCCAAGCCTGCGGCCCAGCCCCTTCCAGGCAAGGAGGTGGTGGTGGATTTCCTCTATGCCGACTGGTGCGGCTACTGCTCGAAAATGAAGCCGATTGTCGCAAAGGTGGCATCGGAGATGCCGGCCGGCCGCTTCGAGATTCGCTACTGGAACGAGAACGCGCGCGGAACGAACAGCACCGTTGCAGGCATCTATTCCGACTATTCAGCAAAAGGCTATTTCAAGGGGTACCCGACATTCGTTGCGAATTGGAATGACACGCTCGCAGGGGCGGTGCCGGAATCCGAATTCCGCGCGTGGGTATGCGGGCAGTTTGCAGCACCGCTTCCTGATGCGTGCGGCGCGAACTAGTCTGAAGTTGTGGGTGTTTCGCGAGCCAGCATCCGAATCCTCTTTTATTCCTTGCCTTCGTTTTCCAACCATGTCTGAAATGCAATCTTTCATCCACTCCTGCTGCATCGGGGCTGCAAAGGCAATCGCGCGCTCGCGCGCATCAGGGCTCACGATAAAGAGCAAGGCGCGCAACGACAAGGCGACAAGCGCGGACTTCGCATCCGAAAGCTTCATCGTGGGCAGGATAAGGCGCGAATACCCGGATTCGATGGTCCTTTCGGAAGAGAACTATTCCCAAGCCGACACGCTTGCCGATTCCCTTTTCGTAATCGACCCGATAGACGGCACCCACAATTTCATACAGGATATCCCGCTTTACGGAGTATCAATTGCGCATTTCTCAAAAGGCAAGCCCACAGCAGGCGGGGTGTATTTCCTCCCCCAAAGCCAATTCCTCTACGCGGAAAAAGGCAAGCATTCCGCCATGGATGGCCGGAAAATATCCGTTTCAAAGACAAAAAAGCTCGAGGATTTCTTCCTGCTGTGCGACAGCCGCCTCCACCTGATAAAGGAGCAGGGGCTTCTTCCAGGGGTCCTTCGGCTTGAGAAGATGAGCCAGCACACGCGCTTCATCGGCGCTGCTGTTTATGAGATGGGCTATGTCGCATGCGGCATGGCGGACGCGGAATTCGACTTCAGGCTCAAGCCGTTTGATTTTGCGGCTGCGGCGTTCATCGCAGAGCAGGCAGGCGCGACCGCCACAGATTTCGAAGGAAGGAAGTGGGACTTGTCCACAAAGCGCTTCCTGATTTCAAACGGAAGGCAGCACAAGAGGATACTTGGCATCCTCAATGGAAAAGGATAGCCATGCCTGTTTGAACAGGCAATCCGCGCTGCCTGTCTCTTCTTTCTGGATGCAAGAAGAACGTTCCGCTTTAGAGCCTTGCAATCACTGCGTTTTCGGCTCCTCTTTTTTCTCGAACAGCTTCGGGTAATACGCAATCAGGATGGAAAGCGAAATCGCAACCACTGAAGAGAACAGGGCAACGCCGGCAAGTGTCCCTATCGCAATCCCAATGCCAATAATCCCAAATGCCCCGCTTAGCTCTGATTTCGCGGAAGCCAGCCTTTCCCTGGCGCTTCCGATATCCTCGTTTGCCTTGCGGATTGCAATCGTGGAGTTGCCCATCCCTTCCGCCGAGGAATTGAGCGCGAGGGAAGCGGCGGAGAAGGAGGCGCCCGCCCCGGCTATTTTTGCGGAGGCTGACGCGAATCCAGGGTCCAGCGAGAAGGGCGGGACTGAGGCGATTGCGCCAAGCGAATTTCCAAGCTCCGCGCTTGACTCCGAATAGGCGGCGAATGCCGCCGAGGCATGGCCCAATCCCTGGCCCGCATACGATGCCGTCTGCTCTGCGGACGAAAGCATCCCCTGCGCGTCCTCAATTGCGACTATTGCGGAATCAACCTGCGGCAAGAATGCCGCGCCCAATCCTTGCACGGAAAAATACATCGCAGCTCCGCAAAGCAGGGCCAAAAAAAGCCCGGCTGCGCCTATTGCCGCCGCAACCGCGGCAAGGAATGCCGAAGTGTTCTGCGCCAGGTCGGATGGTATCTGCATGCCAAGCATCCCCATTGGAGGCTCAAAGCCCCCCTTTTCTTTTCCTTCTCCTAAGGTGGAGGTAAAATACGGTTGAAATCACGAGTATGAGCCCGAACATTATCAGGAGCGCGGCAACCGCGACCGACAGGGTCTGGGCCTCAGCCACCTTTTTCGCAGCAGATTCGGACGCCTGATGCGCCATTATCAGGGCAAGGGAGGGGTTGGCGTATGCGGTTTCCTTGGCCTGAATAAGCTGCGCCCTCTCACTCCCTATGTCCGGGGGGATGAGGGTCGGCTTTGCCGCGGTCGCGTTGAAGGCGGTTTCGCAGGCTGAAATGTTGATGAGCGCGGCGCCGACCTCTTCCGAGTTGGCGCCTATCATGTGCTCGAATGCGCCTATCTCAAGGGCGGCAAGGGAAAGCGAGCGGTTCGCGGCGTCAAAATCCCCCTCCTGCGCATATTCCATGGAAGTGTTGATGAGGCTTTTCACATTTGCCGTGTCCATTGGCTGGCGGTAGGTCGCAGCCTTGGCTTCAAGCTGGGCGAGCCTCAAGCCAAGCGTGTTTGCCTGGATATAGAACAGGCTCACAGTCATGTTCTGCTCCCTCTCCGCCTCCTTTTCGCTTGAATTTTTTGCAGCCTCCGCAATTTCGCTTGCAAGGCCCGGCATGGCGAGCGCAGTGTCCGCCGCGGCGGAATACATTTTTGCGGAGGTCTTGGCGTTCACGTCCACCGCCATGTTGTCCAGCTGCGAAATCTTCGACGCCACCGCGCCTTTCGCGCCTGTGCGGTACTGCGCAACCGAATCCTGCGCATCCTTGGCAATCTTCCTTGCTTTCACCTCTATTTTCTGCGAAAGGCTTGCCTGCCTTGATGCCGCGCCGTCTATCGCCTTTTGCGCAAGGTTCGACGCGGTAGTGAACATGAACCGGTCATAATAGCTTTGCGCGGAGTCCACATCCTCGGCAACCGTGCCTGGGTCATATGATATGTTGAGCCTGCCCGCGACTTCCTGGAGGGATAAGAGGCTGGATAGCGAACTTCTTGCCAGGGTTATCGCCCCGAGGACCGTCCCGTTCCCGGCTGTCTGGTTTATCCCGAAGACCTTCACAAGCCTGTTGCCGGAATCCGCAACATACATTTTCCCGTCCGCAATTGCCACGTCCTCGGGGTAGGAGAAATTGCCCCCGGCAGTGCCTGCATCCAGGATTTCAACCGGGTAGCCGTCCATTGTGTAGGAGACAATCCTGTTTGAGCTGGCATCCGCAACATATATCCTGTCCTGGTAGATTGCGAATCCCCTTGGCGAGGTCAATGCCACATCCCCGCTCCTCCCTATGGTGTATTGGAAGGTCAGGTTGCGGTCGTATGCGAAGAGGAGCTTTTTTCCGGAATCCGATATGAATACCTGGCCGTTGTATATTTCAACGTCTGCTGGGGAGGACAGAAGCCCGTCCGAGCCCCCCTTGGCAAGCCCCGTGCTCGCATAGGCGCGGGTGGCGCGGGAATAGACAAAGAGGTTCCCCCTCTCCGCATCAGTTATGTATGCGTTTGCCTGGTCAAGCGCAATGCCGCTCGGCCTTCCAAGGTTGGTGGTGCCAAGGGTCCAGTCATCTATCGGCGTCCCGTCGTCACGGTACATCTTTATCCTGCCGCTCACCCCGTCCGCGATATACACGATTCCGCCGTCATATGCCATCCTCAGGGGGTTTGCAAGCTCGCTTGATGTTCCGGTGCTTATCATTGCGCGCACCCGGGCAGTGCCGTTCATCACATAAAGCGCGCTCTTGCCTGAATCGGCGACAAACAGCCTGCCGTTTGCGAACAGGACGCCGGTTGGCTGCGAAAACGCGAAGTAGTTGCCCCCGTCATCCGGGTTTGACCCGTTCATGGAATAAAGGTAGGTAAAACCTGCATTTGCGCTTGCAACCAGGACAAGCGAAAGAAGGACTGCAGCTATTGCTTTCATCGGCTCACCGGGAGTCTAACGCCTTTGCTAATTAAAAAGCGTTCCGATATGGCGCGGCTGGGCGCAGGCGGCAGCATTTTTTGGCAGCATTTTGGCGCTTTCTGCGTTTTTAGTGAATAATATACATGTATTTAACGATTTTAGTTAGATTAGCTAAAAAAAATAAACGATTTAGAAAGTAGACTGGCGAATTTGGCGATTGGTTTATAAACCCTTGCGAACAGGAAAGAAGCAAGTGGTTTTCATGGTGATAGAACAGGCAATCTCGCGCGGCAACGGGGGGGGCAGCGGCAGCGTAGGCGCAGTCGGCAGGCTCTCGTATGACGAGCGGAACAAGCGCGTGAAGGGCATGTTCAGCCAGCTCATAACCACAAAGGACGCGGTGGAGCGCCTTGTTTCAAGGGTTTCAGACCAGGAGTCACGGCACCCTTCAGCCACCCGGACGACATTCAGGGCATTTGTGCAAAAGGGCCTCTTGGAGGGAATCCAGAAGGATTCCCTTGCAGGGTATAATGTGGAGGCGGTTGTCCCTGCCGACCGCGCGGTTCCTGGATTTGACATAGTCTATTTCGGGCGGAACCACGAAAGCAGGATGCCTGACGGGGCTACGCTTGCAGCGGAAGGGGCGAACCTGCGTTGGGTGCTTGAAAATGTTTCGGCCGTTGGGCGGGAGCACGCATTCGCCCGCGCGCAAAACGGGGGCTACAGCATTTCCCTCGGGGCAGGCGAAGGCGATGTGCGCACGCTTCTGAACCTGTACAGCCAGGCTTACCAGAAGTACACCTTCGAGATAGACGAAAACGCCATCAGCTACATGCTTGGCAACGGGAACAAGACCTTCGTGGCAAGGAACTCCTCGGGCAGCATCGCATCGATACTGATTGCCGAGGAGTGCGTCGTCAACCTGGAAAACGGGTCGCAAGCCAGGCTTTTCGAGCTCTCAGACTTTGCAACGTTTGGCGAGGACAGGAAGAACGGGCTTATAACCGCCCTCCAGATACGCGCAATCGATTTCCTCCGCAGCCTTGACCCGCGCGCAATAATCTACGCGGAGGACCGGGCCCCGTGGACTCCGGTGCTCAAGTCGTCCAGGGAGGCGGGCATGGCCTTTGCGGGCACCCTTCCGTTCCACTGCGGATTGGTGAGCGACCGCACGTTCGACTACCAGGTAAACCACGACTACGAGACATTGCAGGTATTTTACGCAAAGTAGCGGCCGCGTGATCATATGGAAAGCCTGGAGCTTCTCAAGAAAACCGTTTCCATAAATTCAATTTTCGGGAACGAAAGCCGGCTTGGCGAATTTTTGGAGCAGCAGCTTAAGGAGGCAGGCTTTGAAACGCGGCGCATACCCATCTCCGACGGCCGCTTCAATGTTGTCGGCGAGCGGGGCACGCGCGGAAAGCCGGTTCTCTTCTATGGCCACATGGATACCGTTCCTGTTTACGGGAATTGGAAAAGCGACCCGTTTGCCATCCGCGAGGAAGGGGGCAATCTCTTCGGCTTGGGGGTATTTGACATGAAAGCAGGGGTCGCTGCAGCGCTCAAGGCATGCGAAACCAAGACCGACAGGCGAATAAAGGTCGCATTCGGGGTTGACGAGGAGAACATCTCGGAGGGCTCGCACGCGCTTCTCAAAAGCGGCTTTTTCAGCGATGTGGAGGCTGCGGTGACCGGCGAAATATCCACTGCGCGCGGGGAATGCCTCGGGCCGCGGCAGATAACCCTCGGCAGGCGCGGCAGGTGCGTCATCGAAATATCGGTTCCGGGCCGCTCGGCTCACGGCGCGCAGGCGGAAAAGGGGGTAAATGCGATAAGCGAGGCTGCGAGGCTGGTTGCGCTGATTCAGCAGATGGACGGCAAGATAGGCTCGCACGCGCTGCTTCCCGCGCCGACACAATTCATACGGAAAATCAACGCGGAAAGCACCTCGCTCTCCGTCCCAGACACGGCAACAATCGAGGTCGACAGGCACCTTGTGGTCCCGCAGACTCCGCAAAGCGCGCTTTCCGATGTCAGCCGCTTCATCGAAAGCCTTTATGCCCAAGGGGTTTTCTCTGAAATGGACGGCAAGAGGATAACCGCGCGGCTCAAAAACCGGGCCACGCCCTATCTTGCGCCCTATGTCACTCCGCAGGAAAATCCATTCGTGCAGTCCATCTCAAGGATAGTGGCGGCGCGCGCGGGCAAGGTTTCATACGCATACGGCACATCGGTGGCGGACGAGAACGTCATAGCCTCGCTCGGCATTCCGGTAATCTGCGTCGGGCCGATGGGAGGGAACGAGCACTCCGCAAACGAGTGGATAACAAAAGAAAGCTACCTGCAGCTGGTCGCCATATTCGAGGATTTTGTAAGGGCCTGCTAGATTCGCGCATTCGCGGCACACCCTGCAAGCCTTTGTGGCTTACTGCCACTTCTTCATCACAATGTTGGTCTGCGTCTTTTTTATGCCGCCTATGGCTCGCATCTCATCCACCCTTCTGTTGAAGGATTCCATGTCCGGCGCTGAGAGCATGAGGGCAATGTCCATCTCGCCTGAAATTTCCCATACCAGGCTTACGCCCTCTTCCTTGCAGAGGGATTTGATGAGCTTTCCCGCCTCGACATCAGGCGAGGTGGCAAGGAACACGACCGCGGAGACGCCCCCGCTTTCCGCGATGTCCACGGTGAAGCGCCGTATTATCCCGCGCGAGGCAAGGTTGTTCACGCGCCGCCTGGTGGCAGGCTCGGACAGCCCGACTTTCTTCCCGATTTTCCCATTCGGGGTGCGCGCATCCTCGCGGAGTATTTCGAGTATCTTACGGTCGATTTCGTCAATTTTCCACACCATATTGGCGATTCCGCGCGCAAGCAATATATGGGTTGCCATCCGCTGCCAAAAAAGGTTTTCAAAATGCCGCATCCGCAAGACGGGCGGCCCTGCTTTGCCATCAGCCGCAATTCACAACAAGCTTGGCGGTCCCGTTCTGGATTTTGCCGACTGTGTAAGGCGAGTTGTACTTGAAGGCAATCCTGGCCTGGTACGACCTGCTTCCGCCGCACCAGTTGGGCACTCCCGCTTTCCCAAGCGAAACCGCCCTCTCTTCGCCAGGCGCGAAGCTTACGTTCCCTATCGTGCTCGCATTCCCGTCAACGCAGAAATTCCATGCCTGGGAATCCACATACACTTCGTCCAATTCCAGCCGCCATCTTTCGTTGTTTTTCATCACCATGCTCATGTTCATGCTGGTCGCGCCCCCGCACACCGCCCCTGCGCTTGCGGCGGCTTTTGACCCTGAGATAGCGAACGGCTTTGCCTGCCCTTGCCAATAAAGCTGCGACTCCTGCTGCATGATGTCTCCCGCTACTGATGGCGTGTAGCTGAGAAGCGACACCCCGACAAGCGCCACCACCAGGACAGCGCCAAGAAGCATCAGGTATTCGGTGGCACCTTGCCCTCGCAAGGTGCCTGCAGTTGTGCCGCAGCGCAACTCAATCGCGCCCTGCGCACGCAGGGGGCGAGCAACCGACAAAGTCGATTCAATGGCGCCTTGCCCTCGCAATGCGTCAGGGGCTGCGCGGCAGCGCAGCTCATCTTCTGCCTGCCTTTTTGCCGCAAAACAGGATTGTTCCATGCACATATGGGCCAAACTCAGGTATATAAAACAAATCCTTCAGAGAATTAGCCAATTGCGGATGTAGTATAACCTGGCTAGTATTTTGGCCTTCCATAAAATCAAGCGGTCCTCCGCTTTATTTTGCAGGCAAGTCAAAGGTCCGGGTTCAAACCCTAGGGGGCATGCAGTCTTCAGATGATCCCCCTGATGGTTCACCCCCAATCAGCATTCATGGGTGAGCTTGGTGAAAATCCCGGCATCCGCATTTCATTCTCATTCATGCGTCTGCCGTTTCGGGCTTCGCTTGAAATCTGTCGCAAGCTGCGCTTGCCCCATCCCGGCTCCGCACGTTTCTTTTTCCCTCAAAATAACCTATATTCTTAAATGGTGTTGCCGCCATACCCACCATGCGGAGGCCGGCTCGGCATATTCAGCATGCTAGCCGCAGGGCTCCGGCGGGTGGATTCATGGTCGTGTCTCCTTTGGACGGGCGGTACAAAACCCCGATGAACGCGCTTTTCGATGACGCCGCGAAGCTCCGGTCCTGGCTCGATGTCGAGGTGGCACTCGCCCGCGCCCATGCAAGGCTCGGAAGCATCCCGCCAGAGGCTGCTGACGAGATAGCCGCCGCGGCAGGCAAGGTGGAGATTTCCCGCGTTGAGGAAATAGAGGCGGAGATACACCACGACCTGATGGCGATGGTGCGCGCGCTTTCCGAGAAATGCCCAAAACACGGCGGGTACGTGCACTACGGCGCAACCTCCTATGACATAGAGGACACCGCGACCGGCATCACACTTTTTTCCGCGCTCACGCTTCTTGAGAAGCGCCTCATTGAGACAAAATCCATCCTCAAAAGGCTCGCGCTTGAGCACAAGGGCACGGTCTGCATCGCGCGCACGCACGGCCAGCACGCGGTCCCGACCACTTACGGGATGAAATTCGCCCTCTGGCACTGCGAAGTGGAGCGCCACCTGGAGCGGATTTCGCAGGCGAAGAAGGCAATCGCGGTTGGCAAGATGGCTGGCGCGGCAGGCACCATGGCCACATTCGGCGGGAAGGGCACGGAAATCCAGTCGCTCGTGATGGAAAGCCTCGGGCTTTCGCCGGCGCCGGTCTCAAACCAGGTGGTCCAGCGCGACAGGCACGCGCAGGTGGTTTTCACAGTGGCGCTGATCGCGGCAACTCTTGAGAAAATCGCAAAGGAGATACGCAACCTCCAGCGCACCGAGATAATGGAGGTGGCTGAGCCGTTTTCCGCGAAGCAGGTCGGCTCATCGACGATGCCTCAGAAGCGGAACCCGCACAAGTGCGAGCGCATCTGCTCGCTTGCGCGCCGCGTGCGGGGAAACGTCGCAGTGGCGCTTGAGAACATCCCGCTTGAGCACGAGCGCGACCTCACCAATTCCGCGAACGAGCGCTTCATCTTCCCGGAAAGCTTCATACTTGCAGACTACATGCTCTCCGAAATGAACAAGGTCCTCTCAGGGTTGCATTTTTTCCCTGAAAACATCAGGCGGAACCTGGAGCTTTCAGGGGGGCTCATACTTGCCGAAAGGGTGATGATTGCGCTCACCGAAAAGGGGATGGGCAGGCAGGAGGCGCACGAGCTTCTTCGCAACTGCAGCATGGAGGCTTTCAATGGCAAAAAGCCGCTCCTTTCCGTCCTCCTGTCAAACAAAGCGGTAATAAGGCTTCTCCCCAAAACCGAGCTTGAGCGGCTTTTCGACTATTCCACATACATAGGCGAGGCGCAGGGGATAGTCGGGCGCGCAATCCAGGGCGGGGGCAAGCCTGCTTCCGCAAAGCCGCGCGGAAAATAGGGATAACTCCAGATAGAGGTGCAAGATATGCCAATGTCAAATATGGAAAGAACCGACCCGGAATCATACGGGATACTGAGAAGCGAGCTTGCCCGCCAGCGCGAGGGGCTGGAGCTCATCCCCTCGGAGAACTTCACCTCGCTTGCGGTCATGGAGGCGCAGGGGAGCATCTTCACCAACAAGTATTCCGAAGGCTATCCCGGCAAGCGCTACTACGGGGGCAACCAGTTCGCGGACGCATCGGAGACGCTCGCAATCGAGCGCGCAAAGAAACTGTTCCATGCCGACCACGCAAACGTCCAGCCGCACGCGGGCTCGCAGGCCAACATGGCCGCATATTTCGCGCTTCTTTCGCCGGGCGACAAGATAATGGGGCTCAACCTCTCGCACGGCGGGCACCTCACGCACGGAAGCCCGGTGAACTTTTCCGGCAAGGGCTACAAGATAGTCCCCTATAATGTCCACCCTGTCACGCACCTTCTTGATTTCGATGCGATGGAAAAGCAGGCAAAGGAGGAGAAGCCCAACCTGATAGTGGCGGGCTTCACCGCATACCCCCGCCAGGTGGATTTCAAAAGGTTCGCTGAAATCGCCGAAGGCGTCGATGCCTACCTGATGGTGGACATGGCGCATATCGCAGGGCTAATAGCGGGCGGCGCTCACCCACAGCCCTTCCCGCACGCCGACGTGGTCACCAGCACCACGCACAAGACGCTTCGCGGCCCCAGGGGCGCAATCATCCTCTGCAGGCAGGAATACGCGCAGATGATCGACAAGGCGGTATTTCCCGGGCTCCAGGGCGGCCCGTTCGACAACGCGATTGCCGCCAGGGCGGTGTGCTTCAAGGAGGCGATGCAGCCGGAATTCTCGGTTTACGCGCACAAGGTGGTGGAGAATGCGCGCGCCCTTGCGGACTCGCTTCTTACCGAGGGCATGTCGCTCGTATCGGGCGGCACCGACACCCATCTCCTTCTCATAGACCTTTCCAACATGGGCCTGACCGGCAAGGAGGCGCAGCTTGCGCTTGAGGAGGCGAACATCACGGTGAACAAGAACACCGTCCCCTACGACAAGCAGTCCCCCTTCGTGACAAGCGGAATCCGCATGGGCACTCCTGCGCTCACCACCCGCGGGATGGGGAAGAGCGAGATGAAGGAGATAGGCGGGATGATAAAGCGCATATGCGCCTCCCCGTCCGATTCGGCGCTCAAGGCGAAGATAAGGCAGGAAATACTTGAGATGACAGGGCGCTTCCCGCTTTATCCGGAGCTTGGCTAGGCAAGGCGGGTGGAAAACATGGGCGGCAAAATCATCGACGGGAAAAAGGCGGCGGACGCTGTTCTTGACGCGGCAGCATTGAAAGTCGGCAGGATGCGGGAAAAGCCCACCCTTTCCATAGTTCTTGTCGGCGACGACCCGGCATCGCACGTCTACACGAAAAAAAAGGGGGACGCGTGCAAAAAGGTCGGCATCGACTCAAGGATAATCAACATGCCTGCCTCATCAACGCAAGCCGAAGTGCTTGCGCAGGTGGAAAAGCTCAATTCCGACCCGGCAGTGGACGGCATACTGGTGCAGGTCCCGCTCCCGAATGGCATCGACGAGGACGCGGTGCTCTCAGCGGTTCACCCTGAAAAGGACGTGGACGGCTTCCAGCCCGAAAATTTCGGCAGGCTTTCGCTTTCCCTCCCGACAATTTCCCCCTGCACCCCCAAGGGGATAATCCATCTCCTAAAAGGCAGCGGCGTTTCCCTGCCTGGGAAGCACGCGGTGGTGATAGGTAGGAGCCGCATAGTGGGCAAGCCGCTCGCGTTCCTCCTCCTAAACGAAGGCTGCACAGTTACAATCTGCCACAGCAAGACAAGGGACACAGGCTCACTTTCCCGGCAGGCGGACATAGTCTGCGTTGCGGTCGGAAAGCCGCGATTCCTCAAAGGCGACATGGTGAAGGAGGGCGCAATCGTGGTTGACGCCGGCACCAACCGCGAGGGGGACAAGCTCGTAGGCGACGTGGATTTCGAGCAGGTTGCAAAGAAAGCCTCGCTCATCACCCCGGTGCCTGGCGGAGTCGGGCCGATGACGGTTGCCATGCTCATAGAGAACACAATCGATTGCCATATGAAAAGGGAGGGCAAGAGGTGATTCCCTGCCCCGTCCGATTCCTTACGGAAAAGCGCTTGCAAGAATCTACTCGCTCGACAAGTTCGGAAGCAGGCTTGGCTTGGAGCGGATATCCCTTATTCTTTCCATTCTTCACCATCCTGAAAAGGATTACAAATGCATGCTAATAGCCGGAAGCAATGGCAAGGGCTCGACAGTTGAAATGCTCGGCTCCATCCTTGGCAGGGCTGGCTACAAGACAGGCACTTACTTCTCTCCCCAGGTGGAGGAATTTCCCGAGAGGATAAGAGTAGGCGGGAAGAACGCGACAAGGCGGGAAATAGCCGATGCGTATTCGCGCGTGTCAGAAGCATGCCGCGCCAACAGGATTGAAGCGACATTCTTCGAAGTGGTCACCGCAATGGCGCTCCTCATTTTCCGCGCCCGCAAGGTGGATTTTGCCGTCCTTGAGGTCGGCTTGGGCGGGCGCCTTGACGCAACAAACGCGGTCGAGCCTGCGCTCTCCATAATAACCTCGATTTCGCTCGAGCACACCGATGTACTCGGCAAAACCCTCTCGAAAATCGCAAAAGAAAAATGCGGGGTTGCAAGGAGAGGAAAGCCGCTTGTCCTGGGGCATCTGCCCCCGGAAGCCAAGCGCGCAATCTCAAAAGCCTGCAAAAAGGCTGGCGCAAAGCAGGTCTTCACGCAAGATGAAGCGAAAATAAGCAGCCTTCGGCAAGAAGGCGGCGCATATTCCTTCAAAGCCGCCTTCCGGGGCAAGGAGCATTCCATCTCCCTCCCTGCGCCTGGCAGCTTCCAGGTGAAAAACGCGCTTTGCGCGCTTTGCGCAGCCTCGCTTCTTGGGGCTGGCGGAAGCGCAATTGAAAAAGGGCTGGCGGAAGCAAAGCCCAAATTCCGCCTGGAAAAAATAGCCTCGCACCCAACCGTAATCGCGGACTGCGCGCACAATCCCGAAGCCGCAGCAGCGCTCTCAGCCGAGCTTCCGCGGCTCCTTTCCGGCAAAAAAAGCGCCCTTCTCTTCTCGGCAATGTCGGATAAGGAATACCCGCTTGCGCTTGGCACGCTTGCGCGGCATTTCAGCAAGGCTGTCCTCACCGAAGTTTCGCTTTCCCGCTCCGCGAGCCTCAAGGATTTGGGGGAGGCGGCGAAAAAATCAGGCATATCCCCCATCTGCATACGGAGCCCGAAGAAGGCATTCGCAAAAGCGAAATCGCTTGCAGGCAAGGGGGGCATAGTGGTGGTGGCAGGCTCGATGTACCTTCTCTCCGAGCTGTTCGGAAGGGATAAAATAAGGATTGCGCAATAGGCATGTGGTGCGACAAATGAAGGACGAACTTAGGAAAGCCATGCTCCAAAAGCGCCAGGCGCACCACCAGGAAAAGGGGCACATCAACTGCCTTGCGATATTGGACAGCTTCATCCGCCTTCCGGAGTTCAATTCATCCCGGTGCATCCTCCTTTACGCGGCAAAGGGAAGCGAAGTGCACACGGACGGAATAATAAAAAGCGCGCTTTCGCTTGGCAAAAAAGTCGCAATGCCATTGGCGATAAAAGGCGAGCGCAGGCTTGAGCTTTACGAGATAAAGTCTGAAGGCGAGCTTTCGCGCGGCGCATTCGGGATTCTTGAGCCCCCTGCCCTTCCTGAAAGGCGCGTTGACCCATCCCAAGTCGATTTGGCGGTGGTGCCCGGGGTCTCATTCGACCTTAGGGGGCACCGGCTGGGCTACGGGAAAGGCTATTACGACTCCCTTCTCCCAATGATAAAAGGGGTGAAAGTCGGGCTTGCCTACTGCGTGCAGCTTGCAGAGAGGATTCCGGATGAGCCCCACGACGTCCCGGTCGACATTTTGGTGACCGAGGAAAAGGCAATCCGCTGCAGCCGCCCCTTTCGGATTGCGGTCCTCGCTTCAGGCAGGGGCAGCGACTTTCAGTCCATAATGGATGCCACAAAGCCCGGCGGAATCCTCTACAAGAAGGCGGAAATAGCCGCGCTTATCACCGACAACCCGCAGGCGCAGGCTATTGCGCGCGCAAAAGATGCCGGCATCCCGGTTCATGCCATCCCATGCTCTTCCCGCGAGGAGCTTGATTCGGGAATCCATAAAACGCTCGATTCGCTCTCTCCGGATTTGGCCGTCCTTGCAGGCTACATGCGGATAATCCGCGACAGCGCGCTTCTTTCAGCTTACCGCGGCCGGATGATAAACATCCATCCTTCCCTCCTTCCGAAATACCCTGGAGCGCACGCGCAGCGCGACGCATTTGAGGCAGGCGAGAAAATCTCCGGCTACACCATACATTTCGTGGACGCCTCGCTTGACGGCGGCCCTATCATCTATCAGGAAAAAGTCGACATATCCTCCTGCAAGAGCGCCGATGAAGCTGCCGCAAGAATACTTGAACGGGAGCACATCGGGCTCCCCCTTGCCATAAGCCTGTTTGCCGAAGGCAGGGTGGAGCTTCAAGAAGGCCGTGTTTCCATCAAGGGGGCTAATTTATAATTTTTCATAAGAATAAGTGGGGAAAATGCGTGGTTTTGATGCTTAACGGGCTGCTCACCTGGTTCAAAGGGTTCTTTGCCAAGAAAAAAGGCCTAAACTTGGGGCTGTATGGCAGCCCGAACGTCGGGAAAACCACTCTTGCAAACAGGATATGCGTTGATTTATCCGGCGAGCCCATGGGCGCAGTCAGCCCCATCCCGCATGAAACGCGCGCGGTCCAGAAAAAGGACAACATGACGATAAAGCTCAATGGCGCCAGGCTCACCATGAACCTTCTTGACATGCCCGGAATTGCCGTGAAGGTGGACTACAGGGACTTTCTCGAATACGGGATAAGCAAGGAGGACGCGCAGAAGCGCGCGCGGGAGGCGACGCGCGGCGTGGTCGACGCGGTGAGGCATCTTGACAAGGTGGATGCGGCGCTTTTCATAATCGACTCGACCGAGGACCCCTACACCCAGGTGAACATCACCATACTTGGGAACATAGAGGCGCGGAACATACCGATTCTCATAGTGGCGAACAAGATAGACCTGCCGAACGCGAACATACGCCGCGTGCGCGAGGCTTTCCCTGCTTACGACTGCGTCGAAGTATCCGCAATGACGGGCGAGAACCTCAAGGGGCTATACAAGGAAATCTCAAGCAAGCTTTCCTGATGCAGGGGTGGGAACATGCACAAATGCGCTCGCTGCGGCAGGGAAATAGAGAAGCTTGAGGAAGTGAATACCGGATGCCCGTGCGGCTCCAAAATCTTCGTCTTTGACAGGGGGGTGGCCGAAGCCGCAAAGCCGGCTTGCGCGGTGCCTCCAGCCCAGGCGCGCCCGCTCGTGCAAGAGGGGGCGGCGGACGGGAAAAAGGAGGCCGGCCGAGCGCCAGACTCCTATTTTGCCCGCACCACATTCACCACGGAAGACGTTGAGAACATAAAAATCGTGTCTGAAGGCGTATTTTTGGTGGACGTGAACGCGCTTTCGAAAAGCCCGGTCGTCCTAAAGGACGATGACGGGGTCTATTTCGTGAAAATTCCATTTGAGCAGGGCAGCCACTTCTCTGCGCTTGACGAGCCGAACGGGAAATCAGCGGCGGAAAAGGAAAAGAAGGCGTAAATGGCAAACGCGCCTTCAAACATCCAAAAGTATCCGGCAGCCTGCTCAAACATCCAGAAGTATCCTTATCGTCCAGCCCTTGCCTTCCTCTTCCTCCACCATCAATTCATGGTATGTGACCGCCTTCACCGAATCCCGCGGGCGCTTCCTCTCGCCGTATGCAATCACGCTCACAGACGGATGCCGCGCGTCGAATTCCTTCACAACCATCCTGGAGAACACCATTTCATGCGTGTCCATATGCGAGAGCAAATCAGACAGGAGGTGCACGGTCAGCTCCCCTATGTTGTGCGCGCTTGCGGAAAATTCGGCAGCCTCTTTCTCCTCGGCTTTCCCGATGACTTCGAACATAGCCTTGGCGGCATTCTGCAAAGCCTCCGGGTAGCTCTCGCCGTAGGCTTCGAACATTATGTCCGCAGTGTGCTCCAGAAAGCGATATTCCATGCCATCAACAAACGATACTGGAGAAGAAGGGAAGGTAAAAAAGAAAAGACCTACGCTATCTCGACTTCGGTGCCTATCGCCTGGCCGGGAAGCCCCTTGTCAAAGCGCGCAAGAACCGCGCCCGAGTTGCCATGCGCCTTGCTGACCTTGCCGATTATTTCCTTGCCGGTGGTGGTCTTCCACACAATGCGCTTGCCCACTATCCCTGCAGCGCTTGCCCGGTCGTTGACGCCGTCCACCTCCACCACATACTGGTTGGTGTATTCGGTGTGGACTCCGCGCCTGTAATTTGAGAGCCTTCCTTTCATCCTAAAACCTCCTAATGCGGAAAGCAGCGATTGCCGCCCGCGCCTTTTTCTATTGGGGCAAGCCTATTTAAACGCTTCTGCCGCCCGCCTCTCTTGCGCAGGCGAAAGCCGCCGCAAGAAGCACGGCAAACGCGGGCAGGCACGGGATTTTTGGCATTTGCTGCTGCACTGCCTGGCCCGAAGACGCCCTGGCAAGCATTTCCTCCGCCATCCCGTTCTCAAGGGCGCCCACACTCGCATTAACGCGGGCAATGTCCGAAATTCCCACCGGCGCCGAAGTCAGGTTCGTGCGCATGCCGGTGAGGTTGGCAAGATATGCCTCCGATGTCGCATTGCCCAAAAGCCAGGCGCCGTTTTCCACTTTCCCGCCAAGCCCGTCTATCCTCAAAAGCGTGCTTTCGTATGCCGCAAGGTCGGATGCAATCCTTAGGGCGGTGGCGTTCCTTTTCGAGTAGAACTCCGCCTCCTGCCCAAGCGCCTTTTTGTAAAGCCCAAGGTCCCCATCCACCCTTATCCTTTCAGAAAGCGACTGCAGGGAGCCTATCATGCCGGCTATTTCAGTATCATTGACTTTTTTCAAAAGCGTAGCATAAGACAAGTTCAGCTTGCCAATCTCATCCGCCATGTCCAGCTTGAATTCCGCATACCTTTTCCCCCGGGTCGACAGGTACAAGTCGTTTTCCCTGCTCCTGTTGAGTATCCTCTCGGCTCGCTCCTGCTGGCTTCCCATCTCATCCATCGCAGCGCTTATCTTTGCAAGCGCCTGCCTTCCGAGGGCGATGTCGTCCGCGGAGTAGTCCACTTTCGGGCAGTATTCGTAGCACCTTTTTGTCCCATTCGCGCCGCAGCCGGCGTCCGTCCTGTTCAGGAATACGGTGTTCATGCTCATGTTGAGCGCAAGCGCGTGCATCTGGCCAAGCACTGCGTCCTTTTCCGCCACTGCCTTGGCATCGCCTGAAACCGCCTCCTGCCCGTCCGCATAGGACGCAACAAGCCCGTCGAACGCCTTGCGCCCGCTGTTCCAATCAAGCACGGCTTCCCAAAAGCCGTCCGAATAAAGCACGTTGAGGCAGTTCGGGTTCGACATGCAGGCAAGCACGCAGGTGTCCTTGTCCACGCAGTCGCGCAGCTCTATCCCGGTGAGCCTCATGCACTGCGCCTCCTCGCTTTTCGATGAATAGATATGCTCGTCCAATCCAAGCGCATAAGCCACGTTTGCGTCAAAAGCCGTGCGGTTCCTTGCGTCTTCCACCAGTATCCTTTGCATCTGCCCCTTGTCGAGGACTGCCTTGCCTGACGAAGAGTCTGCAACATACGTTTCGCTCCCTCCGGAAAGCACGAGCACAAAGCTCCCGTTTGCAAGAAGGGGCTTCACCGCCACGCTTGAGTCTGGCTCAAAAGTCGAGTTGAGGAATTTCTCAAACGGCGTCTGCGCCGCAAATGCCGCAGATGCGAGCGCAACCGAAAAGAGCGCAACTGCAAAAAGCCTGTCCATCATCACACACCCCGCCAATAATAAAGAACCATCTTCCATTTAAAAGCCATCCCGCCTGCGAGCTGGCAGGCTGGTTGGGATGGAGGGCCTTGCCGTAAAAGGCGCACACTCTGCCCGCAACGTTTCTTGCAGGGGGGCAGCCAGCCTAACAAAATGGAGCGAATTATAAAACTAAAGGGGAATACCTTACCATGGCAAAAATCATCCTGTTCGCGGCTTTCGCAGCGTTTCTCCTTTTTTTCGGCTGCGCATCCGATATGCGGCTGCCGCAGGGGCAGCTCAATTCCACCCAATGCGACGCGCTTGGGGGCAGGCTGGTGAACACGTTGGGGGGGAGCTGCTCTTCCGGCGAGAGCAACGCGGGAGAGGTGGAAGGCCTCCAGTGCCCCTGCATCTGCTGCGTGCCTTCCGAGCCCCAGCGCCACAGGATGAATTCAACTGATTGCGATTCGCTTGGCGGCAGGGTAATCAACAGGCTGGGCGAGAGCTGCGCTTCCGGCGAGAGGGATGCCGGCGACATAGAAGGGGTGCTCTGCCCCTGCGTTTGCTGCGTCCCTAAGAATTGAAAGAAAAAGGCAAAAGGGCGGAAATCAGCTTTCCGCAAGCTCCTTTTTCAGCTTCGCAAGCCCCTCATGGACTTCAGGGTGCTTCCTAAGAGGGTCCATCCGTGCCTTTGCCTCAAGCTCGGCTATTTTCACCTTGAGGTTCGCGTGCTTTCTTGTCAGGTCCTTTTTGCTCATTCCCATCATTTCGCCTCGTCTTTTATCGCGAATTTCACGATAACGAATATCACGACAGCAATTATCACAAAGTCAATGAGTGCGCCGGCAAAGTCCCCTATGAGGAATTTCACGGGCCCGATGTCCAGGGTCGCCATCCGCCAGTCCCCTCCGGGTATTAGCGCCGCGATTACGGGCATGATGATGTCGTTCACCATCGCGCTCACAAGCTTTGCCGCTGCCGCGCCCATTATGAATGCGACCGCAAGCCCAATCACCTTGTGCTTGTTCAAAAACGCCATAAACTCGTCAACAAAACCCATCAAACCACACTCAAGTGAAAAATCGCCGGCAACTTATATAAATGGTTTCTTGGAATATCTCGACAAGTCGTGGGGGGATAGCGCTGCCCACGGAATTTGCGGGGGATTTTGATGGAAGTTTCAAAAAGGACGCTTCAGCTTGGGACCGAAACTGCGTTTGAGGTGCTTGCAGAGGTGAACCGCCTCTCTCGTGAAGGCAAGAACATCGTGAGCTTCTGCATCGGGCAGCCGGATTTCGACACGCCCAAGCACATAAAAGACGCTGGAATAAAGGCAATCAACGAGGGCAAGACGAATTACACCGACTCGGCGGGCATAATGCCTGCGCGCACTGCGGTCGCCGCCTATCTTTCCCGCACCCGCAAAATAGAGGTAAAGCCTGAGCACGTGGTAATCGCGAACGGAGCAAAGCACTTCATAGCATTCGCAGTCGCATGCGCCACCGACCCTGGGGTCGGCGACGAGGTAATCTACCCAAATCCAGGCTATCCGATTTACGAGTCGCAGATAATCGCGAACGGAGCCGTGCCCATCCCGCTGCCGCTTACCGAAAAAAAGAAATTCAGCTTCGAGATTTCCGAGCTTGAGTCGCGCATAACCAAAAGGACCAAGCTTCTCATACTCAACACGCCGCACAACCCGACCGGCGGGATACTCGAGGAGGACGACCTTGCCGCAATCGCTGCGCTTTGCAAAAAGCACGATTTGTGGGTGTATGCGGACGAAATATACTGCCAGCTCTCATATGACAAGGAATTCAGGAGCATCGCGTCAATCCCGGGCATGTACGAGCGCACGATAATATCGGACGGCGCATCCAAGGCGTATGCGATGACCGGCTGGAGGATGGGCTTTGCCGCAAACCCATCCCTTGCGCCCCACATGGCGCGCTGGGTGACCAACACCGAGGCATGCGGAAACCATATGGCGCAATACGCGCTTATCGAGGCGCTTGATGGCCCGCAGGAAGAAACGAAGAAAATGGTGCAAAGCTTCCGCGAGCGGCGCGACCTCATCGTTGGGCTCCTAAATGGAATCGAAGGAGTGCGCTGCCACTCACCAGGCGGCGCTTTCTACGTTTACCCGAACGTCACAAAGGCGCTTTCAAACCTGGGGCTTTCCGAATCCGACGACTTGCGCAAGCTCCTTCTTGAAAACGGGGTTGCGGTCCTTGCGGACAAGCACTTCGGCCGCAGGAACCACGGCGACCCGGAGCAGTACATACGGCTCAGCTACGCGACAAGCAAGGAAAACATCATCGAGGGCGTTTCGCGCATGAAAAAGATAATCGAGAAAAAATAGGCGCGCTGCAAGCGGATTGGCTTCTGGCTTGATGGGGCAACGGACAAAAGCGGTTGGAAGGGATTGCAATGGGCATAATGGACGCAAACGGCACTGAGAAAACGTATTCTGCTGACGAAATAAGAAAGTCGGCGGACGAGATGCGCGGCTACGCGCTCATCGCCCTCCACTGCGCAGGCTCCGGGCACACGGGCGGCACCCTTTCGGCATTGGATTTTGTCGCAGCGCTTTATTTGCGCGAGATGCGCCACCAGCCCTCAAACCCGCTTTGGGACGGGCGCGACAGGCTGTTCTTTTCTGCAGGCCACAAGGCGCCCGCATGGTACATCCCGCTTGGCTACTGCGGCTATTTCGATATAAGGACAACCTCCACTCTCCGCAAGATGGACAGCCCTTTCTGCGGGCATCCTGACCGGAAGAAGCTTTCCGGAATAGAGATGTCCTGCGGCTCGCTCGGGCAGGGGCTATCAGTAGCGGTCGGCGACGCCTTGGCAGCCAAGCTTGACCGGAAAAGCCACAGGGTATACTGCATAATGGGCGACGGCGAGCAGCAGGAAGGGCAGATTTGGGAAGCGGCAATGGAGGCCGCGCACTACAAGCTTGACAACCTGGTCGGAATAGTGGACAAGAATTCCCTTCAGATAGACGGCGCGGTGAAAGACGTGATGGGCATCGACCCGATTGACGAGAAATACCGCGCTTTCGGCTGGCATGTCGTAGTGTGCGACGGGCATAACATCGAGGATCTCTTGAAGGCGTTCGAGGAGGCCCGCAACACGAAGGGGAAGCCCACGGTTATAATCGCGAAGACGGTGAAAGGCAAGGGCGTCTCCTTCATGGAGAACCAGGCCGGCTGGCACGGCAGGGCGCCAAACAGGGAAGAGCTGGACAGGGCGCTTATTGAGTTGAAGCTAACGCACCTTCCAAAAGACGAGATGATTGCCCTTGCGCAGGAGCACCAGAGGAAAGTCACGCAGGAAATAGAGGCGGCAATGCCCAAGTTCAGCAGGAACTACTGGTGGAACGCGCAGGACATAATGAAAGCCGAGATGAAGTCCACCAAGGTAGGCTTCGGCGACGAGCTTTCGGAAAACGGCAATCCGAATGTCGTCGCGCTTGGCGCAGACATTTCCGGCTCGATTTCGATAAGCATGTTCTATGACAAGAAGCCCGAGCGGAAGGAGCGCTTCTTTTCAATGGGCATAGCCGAGCAGTCCGGCACCTGCGTTGCCGCCGGGTTTGCGAAGGAAGGCAAGATTCCGTTTTTCGGCACTTACGGCGTATTTGCGGCGGGCCGCGCGCTTGACCAGGTGCGCACAACCGTATGCTACGGAAACCTCAACGTGAAGATAGTCGGGGCGCACGGCGGGATTTCAGTCGGGCCTGACGGCGCGACCCACCAGGCCTTGGAGGAGATATTCCAGATAGCCGGGCTTCCGAACATGAACCTTCTTGTCCCATGCGACTCATGGGAGACAAAGAAGGCAACCGGGGCGATGATAGGCGAGATAAACGG
>CAYWFJ010000001.1:46063-61199 GCA_964458205.1 Microcaldota archaeon
GCGACTCATGGGAGACAAAGAAGGCAACCGGGGCGATGATAGGCGAGATAAACGGGCCTTGCTACATCCGCTACGCCCGCGAGCCGACGCCTATAGTGAGCAAGAAGGAAACGCCTTACAAGTTCGGAGTTGCAACCATAATCCGCTACAGGGGGGAAAAGGGGCAATTCGCCGACGCCTTTGAGACCGTCCTTTCAACCGAGGCCAAAAACGAGCAGGAAGACATATCAATAATCGCCTGCGGACCCGAAGTCCCAGAAGCGATGCGCGCCGCGTGGATCCTCAAGGAGGAATTCGGAATCGCAGCCCGCGTGGTGAACCTTTCCACCATAAAGCCCATCGACAAGGGGGCCATACTTCTTGCGGCGATGGAAACAGGCGCTGTCCTCACGGTTGAAGAGCACCAGAAGGGCGGGATGGGCAACCTCGTCTCCTCAGCCATACTCTGCGATGCGGATGCTTCGCGAAAGCCGATAGCCTTCGGAATGATTGGCGTGGAGGACAGGTTCGGCGAGACTGGCGCGCCTTGGGAGCTGGTGAAGCGCTTCGGCCTTGCGGCAGAGCACATCGCAGTGAAGGCCAGGGAAATGGTCGGGCGCAAGGGGAAAGCCTAAGCTTCCCGGCGAACCACGGCTTCCGTCCTCATCTTGCGCTTATCACGATTGACCTGTCGACAAGCTCGGCAGTCACGATGAATTTGGACGAGCCGAGTATCTCGTGGAGAACGCCGTAATAGTCGAATTCCTTTTCATTGAGCACGGTTATCCGAAACCCCCCGTACACGCCTTCCACCCTGCCGCACTTGCCAACAATGCTCCTTATCCGGTTCTCAAGGACGTCATCCCCCTTTGAAAGGTTCCTTATCGCCTTTTGGAAGTTTGCGAAATTCCCGGCTTTGCATTCCTTGCATGACTGGAGCTCGCGTATGACTTCCTCCCTCACAACCGAGGAATGGATTTCCCGCTTGCCCCTGAGTTTCCTTGCGACTTTTTTGGCGATTCTTTCCGCGTGTTTCTTCTCCCCGCTCCTGGCAAGCGCGGAGGCGATTTTCTTTTCGTCAAAATCCTGCATTTTCCCGTCCTTTTTCACGACTTTCATATGAAACACCCCTATGCAAGATACTGGAGATATATCAGCAGGAACGCGACAGCCGCGGTGGGAACGGTGACAAGCACGCCCGCCCTAAGCCACTGCATGAACGATATGCGCGGCAGGCCCCTCTTTTCAAGAAGACCCAGCGCGATTATGTTCGC
This sequence comes from Microcaldota archaeon, assembly GCA_964458205.1. Taxonomy (GTDB): domain Archaea; phylum Micrarchaeota; class Micrarchaeia; order Anstonellales; family Anstonellaceae; genus UBA10161. Next base: position 47,317 of record CAYWFJ010000001.1, read on the forward strand.
GGTGCTCCCTATCATTGTAAGGTTGCCGAAAAGCGTTGCCCCGAACAGGAGCGACCACCAGAGATAGGTCCCGCCAATTTCATGGAGCCCTAGGTCGTGGACGAGCGGTATGAACACCGCGACCGCAAGCACGTTGTCAAGGCTTGCGGAAAGCACTCCCGAAAGCAGCATCACCGCCGAGGCTGCGTACACCTTGCTTGCCCCGAAAAGGGAAGAAAACGCGGCGGCGGCAATCTCCATCACGCCCGACTGCTCAAGCGCGCCTACCGAGGCGAAGAGGAGCATGAAAAAGAAAAGGGTCCACCAGTCTATTTTTGTTTCGACAAAATGCCGCGCTTCGCTGCGCTCCAGCAGGAGCACCACCCCTGCCGCGCCAAGCGCAATGCCCAAAAGCATGGAATTTTTCTCTATTCCAAGCGCGGTTTCAATCTGCGCATGCATGACAAGGGCGGAAAAGACAGCGGTGAAAAAAACAGCGTTCAAAAGCCTGTTCTTCGCCGCATGCTGGTCGAAAATGTCCTTGACCGATATTTCCCGTGAGCGCTGGGCGAATTCCGCGATTTCCCTCTTGAATATCAGGAAGCAGGCCAAAAACATCGTCACGAAAGCCGCGAACGCAATCGGGGTGGCGTGTTCCAGGAAATCCGAGAAGGTGAGCTTCCCGTTGAGTGCGATCATCACCCCTACCGGGTTGCCTATCGCGGTTGCGCTGCTTCCGATGTTGGTGGCAAAAACCGTCATCATGACAAACGGGATGGGATTGACGCGCAGCCTTGCGCAAAGCGAGAGGACTATGGACAGCATGAAAAGTATCGATGTCACCTCATCCACTATGGCCGCGAAGAACGCGGAAAGGAGCAATATGAGGAAGACCAGGCGCAGCCCCCCTCCGCCCAGGATTTTCATCAGTTTCGCTATCAGGTAGTCGAAAAACGCGTTTTTCTCAAGATAGCCTATGAACAGCATCATGCCCGCAAGGAACAGTATGATGTTCAAAGAAGAGAATTCCACGAACTTCTCCACCCCGAGAAGCCCTGAGCCTATGAGTATGAACGACCCTATGAGCGCGAATGAAAGCCGGATGTCCCAGAAAAGCACGGTGCCCAGGACCAGCCCGAGCACCAGCGTGGTGGCTATCGACTGCCTTATGGTGAATCCTGCGGCGAATTCAAGGGCGAGGAATGCAATCGAGAGTATTATCAGGTAGATTGCGGCTTTTTTCACATTGCCGGGCTGGCTGTTTCCAGGTAGCATGGCTGGGGATTGCCCCCTTACGAATAAAAAGCATTACCTCATGAATCAGCATGTGCTTTTCGCGAAACGCTTCACCCTTGGATTGCGCGTGCAGTTCGTGATACTTTTCATACTGGCAAGTTTCATTTTCGTTTTCGCAGGCCTTGACAAGATTGCTTCCGCCTGGCTTTTGGGGCTTGGCATTTTCGGGGCTGCGATAGCCGGGGCATTCTACACCCTCGGGGCGACCACTCCTTTTTCCATGGTGGTCATACTCGAGCTCATGAAAATGGGCGACCCGCAGCAGGTGGCTTTTGCCGCATGCCTGTCCGCAGCCCTTGCGGATTGCCTGCTGTTTTTTTCAGTCAGGGACGCACTTGAACAGAACGCCCGGCGCCTGACCGAGTCAATCCGTGCGAAAATCGACCGCTTCCCGCTTGCCGCCCCTCTCGCCGGCTTCTTTGTTTTCGGGCTCCCTCTCCCTGACGAGCTCGGGCTTGCCCTTTTGCAGTTCACCAAGCTTGACTTCCCGAAGCTTTTCATCATAATATTCGCTGCCAAATTCCTGACGCTCATACTATTCTGGAAAGCATTTGCAGCCTGAGCTTATTTGTTGCATGGCTGGCACGCCGCCTGCCTCCAATTTTTTCAGATAGTTATTAAAACAAAGCCTGGGAATCCCCCTCGGAGGGATTTTAATGGGAAAGTTCTACGCAGGCATGCTGGTCGGTTTCTTCCTGGCAACTGCCCTGATGTTCGGCATCATACAGCTTTATGTTGCGCCTTACACCGAGGCCATCAAGACCACCCAGCCATATGCGCAGGAGGTCTACGCCATAACGCATTCCGGCTACTACTCAAACGCACAGAATGTTGCGGCAAAGGTCAGCGAAGTCGCATCCCAGCTTGCAGCACTGCCGCTTATCGGCGCAGGCATGCAAAGCACGCATGTTGAGCAGTATGCCAAGACTGCGGTGACGCTGTTCGAAAACGCGAAGCAGAGCTCGGAAATGACCGTGACCCTTGTCGGCTGGGCAATCATGGTCCTCGGAATAACGCTTCCCGCTCTCCTGTTCTCCATACTGATGGTGGCTGTCGGGGTGTGGATGTACAAGAGCGACTGCTGCCCGTGTTGCGCGGAGGAGAAGGCGCCTTCCACAAAGAAGGGCAAGAAGCGCTGAAAGGGCAAGTGAAGTTCCAAAGCCCGCCTTCCGGCGGGCGTTTTCCTTTTTATTTTCCAGCCTATTTTTGGAATGCCAATATCGCCCAATTAGGGGCAGGCATGCCTAATTCTGCCCGCGCCTTTCCTTTGCCACCGCTCCATCCGCATTGCCTTTTAACTTTCCTTCACAGCAAACATAGCGCAACGGGGTCGTTCCACAACCCCTCGCAGGCGTTCATAAAACAGCGTCTGCGAAGCATATTGTGGAAAGCGAGGGGTCGTGGCGTAACAAGGGGAAAAGTTACTCTTTAGGGACTCGTCTGAATAGAAGTCTATGTCGGCTTATCGGTTTGAAGTTTAGAGACCTCAGATTTAACTTTTTCCAGGGCTTTGGTGCACAGATCAAAAAGATCCAACTTTTTATCATTTATTTTTACTACAATATGGCAGTCAGCATCAGACAATTTGATAACGTTCCCCTTTATTTCAGCATGCTCACCAATAAAGTAATCTCTATTATGTTTCAATGGCTTACGATGAACATCTAATCCACGTATTCCTCCCTCTCGCCCATCAGTACAAAAAGGGCCAAGATGTTCATCACACTTTAAACGTACATATATCTCTTTGTCCAAACCTTTCAAGTATTCTATAATCGTATAAATTGAATTTGAAAAGGCACTTAAGTAGTAATCTTGTATTAAACGATTTGAGGATGTTGATTTAACTTTCTCTAAAAAGTAGCTGGCTTGCCCAAGTTTAAATTCCAGGTTTGCAAGTTCCAGATCTTTATCTTTTGGCTTAACGGTATCCATAAACAATTCTCCGCCCATACTCTGTAAGTTTTATTCGTTCATATTTTGGCTGCTGTTTAGACTCTAATGTTGAAAGCATTTCAGTAATCCCTCTTTTTTTAAGCCGAGAATGTAGATAAAGACGAGTGTTGGGCCTAATATTTAGATTTGCCTTTGTTTTCCCGGCTAACATAAGTAGGTATTTTTTTGTTTTACCCACCGAACAAAATCGCACGTCATTTTCATACTTTTCTTCTGTCTGTTTTTTTGAAATAAGATATTCTTCTACGACTTTTGTCAAGGTCTTGTCATCTATTTTACTTAGTTTCTGTGTTGGGTTCTGATGGTCGATAGGTAAAAGTTCCAATTTCTTTTCTATCTCAGATAGATCCCACGAATCAATGGAGAGATAACCAAGTCTTTTCATGCGTTCTTTCTCGTATAATTTAAAACTTTCAACAGCAGTTGAAAGCTGGTCCCACGTCTTAAGAAAGCCTGATTTTTTATCAACAATTTTTTTCAGCTCCTTTATCCAACAACTCGCCATAAGGTGTTGGATAATAGCAATTTTTTCATCAGTAGATATGTTTTGGAACCATTCACCATACTGGCGACTCTTGATGATCACCGTTACATTTGGAAAGATATTTTTTGAAGAGAACGAATCAAACTCTCCCCAATCTGAAGAGAGTTCGCCAAAAAGTTTCATAAATTTTATAGATCGTGTAGCTACTCTTTGTCTTCTCTTTGCGAGCTTCCAAATTTCTCTTCTTTTTAAAGGAACTGGGAACATGTGGACAATTTTGTCTTGATTATATAAAAATACATAACCTGCGAAATAGGTCCGTGATCGTTTCATTAAGTCTTCCGGAAGACGTCGTACGAAAGGCGAAGGAGTATGCGCAGAAGAACGGTGGAACGCTAAGTGGGATTGTCCGGGTTTGCTTAGAAAAAAAGGTGCAGAGACATGACTGATCTAAGACATGTTATCAGAGCGGCGGAAGAACAAGCAATCCTTGAACTTCGCAACGCTGGACTTATTAACGACATGAAGATTGCTGAATTGCGTAAAAAAGGCGTTCTTTCAAGTGAATGAAGAATGGGGGTCGGTAGTGTGGGTGAGGATAGGTGGGTTGGCGAGATGGTGCTTGTCGTTTTCCGTGAGGAAGGCATAGAAAAACGGGCGCGCGGCATTCTGCGAGAGGTTACAGGTCAGTTTTTTGAAATTCAAACCGAGAAAAATAATCTCTTGATTGCAAAGGACAGCATTATTAAGGTAAAATTTGGGCGAGGCGGGGATGATGGTGGGATTTGAACCTTCACTAAATACAATTTCTGATTCAACTGGAAATTGCCGTAAATGTGGCGAATCAGGTATCTTCACCAAGTTACATGCCCGAGAGCACATAAATAATTCGCCAGACTGCAAAGCTTACTTCGAAGGCAAACCGCGGCCATCAAAAAACTCTCTTGATGTTATATCTGCGTCTGAACTTGCAACTAAAGATTTCCCTCAAGAACAATGGTTGGTTGAAAAGTTGCTCCCAAAAAAAGGAGTAATCTTTTGGGGCGGCAAACGCGGCTCCATGAAGACGTGGAGTGCGATGATACTTGCTCTTTCTATCGCGCGCGGGATGAAGTATCTTGACAATTTTGAAACTGTCAAAGCCGACGTGTTATTTGTAGATGCTGAAAATGGCGGGGCTCAAATGCAAAAGCGGCTAAAGATGCTTACTAGAACAACAGAAATCCCCTCTAACCTGCATTTTTCTTTTTTTCCAAAACTTAAGTTTGATGAAGACACGACTCCACTCGAAGAGTTTTTGGAGGAACACCCTGGTGCGGTTGTTATTGTGGATTCTTTTAGGCGAGTCCTCGGTGTTGATGAAAACGAGGCAGGCGAAGTCAACACTTTGTTTGTAGATGCAATAAGACCACTGATTGAGGCCTATGATGCGACTTTCATTCTTCTTCACCATTTGCGCAAAGGCATGGGGAAGGGCGTACACGATCACTTGGATGAACTTAGGGGCTCCAGCGAACTGGTTAACTATGCAGACGCGGTTATTTTGTTTGAAAGAGTTCGCTCTGATGGGCGTGCCCTGATAATGCGCCATGCCAAAAGCCGAACCGGCATCGAGCAAGAACCATGCCGTCTTGAAGTCGAAGCAGACGAGGATACCTTCAGATTCAACTTCCTTGGCACGTTTGAGGAATCTGCAAACCAGCCCGAAAAGGCAGCCAAGGCCATCCAAAAATGGGTATTTGAGAACGCCAAAACGGAGTTCAAGACTTCTGAGGTGCAAGATGCACTTAAGACCGAGTTTAATGGGAAAGCGATAGGTAGGGGCCTAAAGTGGCTTGTAGAGCAAAATCTATTCACCAAGCCAAGGAAAGGAGTCTATGCGCCTATTTCCGGAACTTTAGCAGACTTTGGGACAAACGGACAAACGGGACAAACACATGAAGAGAGTGGTGAAGATGGAGAATAACGTCATAAATTCGGTTTCTAAGATTAGAATGAGACAAACGGGACAATACTCTATGAGTGTCCCATCTTTTGTCCGAAAGTCTGGATTTTATCAAAGGACAATAGACACACCTATAGTAAGAAGTCTATTGTCCCATTCCGAAAGCATACAATAGGGGGGATAGTATGGGCGAATGCACGTTCATCAAGAAAAACAGCGAAAAGTGTGCTTCTCCAGCTCTGAAAGGTGACGAACACTGCTTTACTCACTCTAATAGGCCCGAGGTAGTGGAAAGGCGTGAACTTGCCCATCGCGAAGGCGGGTACTGCGGCAAGCTTCCAAAAATAGACTCTTCAGAGTGGGTTGAACTCAAAACCCTGGATGATGTGGTGCTTTTCCTTGAAAGAACGGCAAATGAGGTCAGAACGGGCAAAATTGACCGTGGAAGGGCAAATACCCTTGGCTACTTGACAAACATCCTTCTGGGGGCGCTTGAGGCCAGGGACCTGGATACGCGCGTTGAGATGCTTGAGCGAGTCGTCATAATGCGAAAGGGGCACTAAATGACCAAAAAATTAGAGAAGGTATACACTGAATTGACAATTGATGAGCGCATTTTGCTTTTGCGCGAGTTATCCTTTAGCAATATAACTCCCGAGGCAAGAGACGAAGAGTTCGCCAAAGTTGTCGACACAATTCGCCCTTATGATGTCAGCAAATACAATTACGCTGCTCTGAAAGAAATGGAATCTCGCTATCAATGGCTCAACTATAAGCTTGTTTTGGAAATACTGAAAAAGGCATATTTTGAGCTTGAGCAGGTAGCTGAAAGACGCAGAAAGCTCATTTTGCGAGTTGATTGCGTGGCCAGAATGCTCATTCAAGATAGCAATTTCCCTGCCAAAACAAAAAAGGAACTTATGATGGAATGGTCGGATGACTTTACATCCTTTATGTATACCTCAATCTATCAAAGCGAATGGTTTCAGCAAAGGAAGCTTTCAGATCGCGAGTTTCTGCGCAACCGTATGAAATGCCTTGCAGAGCTTGAAATGCAGACATCATTTCCTCCATGCAAGCCTGATGTTTCGCTCTCAAATGACGAGATTAGGTCAAAGCTACACCACACGTACGTTCTTGCCCTTGAAATCATCTCAAACGAACACAGTGAGTCTTATGCCACAAGCATCATGCTGTTCATAGCTGGAGAAAAAGAGCCAATGGACCTAAGTGACCCAGAAGAGGCGTTAAAACTGTTCAAGAGGTGCCAGGAGTGTCTTAAAACGCGCTTTTTGGATGATGATGCTTGCAAAGACATGGAATTCAAGTATCAACAGCAAATAAGCCTAAGTCCGGGGGGAGCACCTATGACGCGTGAATTCTTTCAAACGCGCGCTACGGACTATATCCAAGCAGCTCTCGCTAAGGAGATAGAAAAAGAAACTGAAACCATCAGTTGACCTGCGTTTCGTAGGCGGTGTAGATGTCCTTCAGGCTGAAGGTCTTCTTGTGGACGATGAACCACTTGCCTTTCGCATAGGCGCCGGTCTTGCTGAGTTCTATCCAAATCTTGCCGTTGTCCTTTGAGCCTGGCATGAGGTTCCCACCACTAAAGGCATCATTCTTCGCGTCCTTGCAGTTTCCGCTGAATGCCATGGGGTAGGCGATTATTGAACCGTCAAATTGCTTTCTGTTCGGGTCAACCACGTTGAACTCCATTGAGGAAACGTAAGCGGTGTCCTTGCCCTTATTTTCCACGCTGACATCAAAGACAAGGTAAGTGTCCTTGTCTTCGGAATAATCGCTTGTGCATACTTGTATTGAGGGATTTGACACCGTCAGCTTGAGGTCGCCCGAGCTGGCCTGAGTTCCCGGCGTCAATGCTTTACAGTCATTATCGTTGAACACGTTGCAGCCTGCCGGGCACGCACCATCCCCATCTTCGCACGTTGTAATTTCCTTCTTTTCGGGCGGTGCTGGGGTGGCGGGCGGAGTAGTTTGGGCCGGTTTTGGTGTTTCAGCCGAAGGAGTGGACGCTTTGGTCGTGTCGGAGGGGGTGGTGGCAGTGCTCTTTGAGCTTCCTGAACACCCTGCCAAGAAAAGCATTCCTATCGTTAAGACGACTACGGCAAAGCGCGCGTATCCAAAGTCCATTGTTTCACCCCACTACTTATGACACTAAGTATTTACTATTAAAGCAAAGTATAAAAATATAGGGGCATGGATGCGAAGCGAGAAGTTCTTTCTATCAACGTCAAAAAGGTCATCCCTTGGGCTACTGGCCTCGCACTATTTATCACAAAGGAAGCGCGTGCATTAGGTTGGACGGATAAAGACCACGTTATGATAACATCTTTTCGTGACAAGGATGGAGCGGGAATTGAAATAAGAAGAGCTGCAATAAAACGACAGTCATAGTAAATTTATGCGGAATCTTTAAGGAGTATCATTCGTATTTCGGATATAGCATAATCGGCAGTATCTAAAATTGTAGGCAGAGTCTCTACGATTCCCATTTTTTGATTATAATCTTGCGGTGCAAACGATTTGCTCGGGTATCGAGTATACTTACAGTGAGGAGCTAAAAGATGCGCAAGCATCATAACACCCATAAAAATGAAAAAGAGACGTAATTCGCGGATTTTGAATTGCCTTTCCTCAAAAATTGCACTGTGCATTTGAAGCCATTTCTTAGTCTCCTCCTGTATTTTTTTGTCAGCTATGACAGAAACATCCTCAAAGATCATGGCACGAGCAAGTTCAACCAGCATATATGACTCTTGGCCCGCCTTTACCAACTCCAGCTCATTTTTTGAATATGTATCGTATGATGGAACGTGTTTCTCCAAGATTGCTATCAACTCTGCATCTCCAGAAACAATGCCATTCTTCTTTACAGCTTTAAGCCGCTTTTCTGTAAGGTATAAGTGTCCTTTTTTCTTAAGATACTCTTCTTCATGGCCCAATAGAAGATGCAGCGCCTTGTATAATTTTTCATATGTTTGTTGGGCATGATAAACCGCGGGAGCGTAAAGATTGTTTTGATGGAGGATTTTGGCAGCACGTACGTCAAGCGTAGCTGATTCTAACCATCTTGCGATGTTAGTGCGCTGTTCATCAGTAATTTTGTCTGTTAGCAGCATACACAAGATTAATTTCAACTACTTTATAACACAAAGTCCCGTCAAACATCGTTAACGATTTTGATAGTGTGGGGAAATAAGAAGGCTTATATAGCACATAAAGATACGATATGAATATGGGGAGGCTATTACTAATTATCTTGCTGTTTCTATCCACTTTAAACGCAGCAGAAACAATAGACCACAGATACGAGCTTTGCAACGTAACACATATTCAATTCATTGGACCAGACCCCATTTATAGTTCATTTGGTAACTTACAAGACTACGACATCTATGGTCTTGCATACGCGACACCCAACATGTATCTAAGATCTCAGTTTATTGCAAATCATTCAAATTTTATCTATCTTGACAATTACTCAGATTATGACTCGCTCTATTTCAAATTATCCGAAAGTAACGTTACTGCCTATTTCAATGGTATCACTGGCTACTACTTAAGAAACTATGAGGGGTGTGCTCAAAATCCATACATAGAAACAGAATTTGGAGCGTTTCGAGAACCCTTTTTTACTCGCTATTCATTATCTCAGGAAAGATACAACGTCCCAACTGAGTTGTACTGGATTCAACAGGTAAAGAAAGATGGAATAGATCAAGATCTCAGTAATTTGAACATCTCACAGGTAATGAATCAGATGCCAGTATGCGATGGGGACTATATCGATCTCGTCTACTTAAACAATATTCATCTCGTAGTTCCTCAAAAAACATCTTGCCGTCAAGCATATATTTTTCACAACACCGATGTGATCTTAGATAAACATGGCGCAATCAATAACTACCCCGGAACGCAGCTATTTGAACTCTACAATCTGGCCGTTTACAGCGATGAAAAAATAAGACAGCTCAAAATAATGGAATCTCAAATTCCGCAGTGGAAGGATTTTGCAAACTTAAGCACCCAGGTGGATTGTACTAATCGTTCATTATCTAACCTTACCGAAAGAATGCAATTAATCTCTGAATTAGAGTCAAACCTCTCTAATATAAAAGAAAACACTCGGCTCATTGTTCCTCAAGATTATCAGTATAGAGTTATTGCACGAAATCTAAAGAAAAACGAAAGCACTTACTATTATGTTGACAAATTCTTACCAATTCAAGCAGAGCTATTGAACTTGATTGCAGACGTTGAGAATAAAATTAAACTTTCGAGAGACATGCACAAAGATTTTGTTTCAATTTGTATTCAGAAATCATCATTTGAAAATGCACTCGAACAGAATAAAAATAGTCTTGAGGAAAGTAAGAAGGCGAATGATCTTCAGTGGTTGGGGATTATATTCGCGGTTACTGTGCCATTTGTTATTTATTTCCTGGACCCACGTAATTTTAAGATAACATTTACTCCTCGCCCACTCTTACCAACGATAATTGTAGTAATTATTCTTGCTTTAATAACAATATTGTCGATTTTGTTTCACATTTTTTTCTTGTTCATATGTTTAATCTTATTTTTGTTCTCTCTGATTTTAGGGTTAATAGTCTACTACTCATCCAACCAAAAGAAAATTCTCTTTGAAAAGTTTATTGAGAAAAATGTTCCCCACGTTGACAGCGAAATTTTGTTACTAATAAGTATGTTATTTCTTGTCTTTTCATACGCTTTTCTTCTCAAAGTAATTAATGCGGCTTCGCAGATAGATCTGTTGAGTATAGCTCTACCTGTGATCGTTTACGTTTTATTTCTGCTATATCTTTCTACGATAAAAAGATTAAATGAAAATATACTAAAACGAAAAAAGACTTTTGCGATTAATACGCCCAGAAGAAGACGAAGATGATTTTTTTGACTAAAATTAAGATTTTCATAAGTTCTGTCCAAAATTCTTATGCCGAACTACGTCAAAAAATCAAAAATGAGATAGACGATGAACTCTTTGAAGTTCTGCTCTTTGAGGATAAATATAAAGAAAATAGTGCGGTCCCTATTCAGCCAAGAAAGGCATATTTAGATATGGTTGAAGAAAGTCACTTTACTATTTTGTTGGCGGGCTCAGCGTTTTCCCAACCAGTAAATGATGAAGTAACGCACAGTATAAAGTTAAATCACCCTCTTTTTGCTTATGTTTATAATGGTGAGAAAGACGAACTACAACAACATTTCATTGAAACCAATATCAAGGACTATGCAATTTATGGACATTTTGATAAACCAGACAAACTTTCTATTCTGATAAAACAGGATTTGCTTAACTCAGTTAAGAAATACTTCTATGAGGGCTGGGTTACTGTGCAAAACAAATCAAACTATTTTGAAAACAGACCATCATCAAAATTTTTAAATGATAAAAAAGTGCCGTGTTTAAGAGTATTTTGTGCCAATCGGGTCCAGAGCAAGATTGATGCTGGCAGTAATATCGTTCCCTTGACGGAAATTGCGATGGCATTGCCGTATTATTCTACATTCAATGAACGTTTAAGCGGCACAAGCCGACTAATCTATTCACCTAATGAACCAATATGCGAAATCAACAATAGCGACGGATGTTTTGAGATTGTTTTTGATATTGGCTTTGAACTTAGAGAGATACAATATGTCAATGATGAGAGTATTATTCATGCAATTGAGTCCACAATTAAACTTGCAAAATTGATATTTTCTACTCAATTAAACCAAGGTCTCGTATTTGCATATAGGCTGGAAAATTGTATTGGGAGGAGCATGGCAATAAGCGGCATGAGATGCGATGATCGGCCATTCGAATGTCTTCAAGATAGTCCAACCATGCACTATATCGTTTATCTAAACACGGAGTCAGTTAAGGATATTCTAAAGAAACATGGTGGAGATCTTGCAGACTTTTTTAACTATAGACGTAAATGGGACACTGTGATAGATAAGATGTATAATGCCTGATCAATTCTATTTATTTCAGCAAGAACCTGTCGCTATAACAGTAGCCTCATTGGCTTTACTGACGTTCTCGCAACTGCCACCATGTGAATCGGTTTTACGCTAAGAGTCATAACTGACTTGATGCTGGTTGGAACCTTGACTTCGGATATGCTCTTAGGGCTGCTTTGCTTACGAATTGAGTATTGATGTGCAAAAGAGCGCGTAATTGCTTCTATTCCTGAGAAATCAATCACTACTTCTTTGCATGAAGAGGACTCAATCTTGTCAAATAGCCTGTCGGCTGATGCGCGCAGTGCAAGATAAGGCGCGATGGCCCGTTTTAGGCTTATTCTTAGAATTTTGCCCTTGGACACAAACCCCAACTCCTTCCTCTATATGGTTGCCTACCCTATATAAGCCTTATACCAGTTAGGTGCCGCTGCTTAAGATCTTGTCTACATTCGGACGAGTATTGATAAAATCGTAAACATCTACCTTTTTTGCGATATAAGGCATGCGCAGGGCGACTATTGTTCCTTTGTAATGGATGCGCGAATCATTGAAAATAAGGCCCTTGCCGTCCTTTCCAAGGTAGATGAATCCATCCCCAGATGATATGAATGCCTCTCCGCAAAGGCCCTTTGTGATCAGGTTTGATACAAACCCAAGGCCGGTGCCGCGCTCATCGCCTGGTTTTGTGGTTACGCCTCTTATTGCCTGCACAATGGCGTCCACATCGTTCTTGAATGGCTTGCCATGCTCCTTGAATGAGCCAGGAATGGACTTTCCATTGTCAAGTATGCAAAGCTCGGTGAACCCCTTCTTTTTGTATATTTGGCCTTCCACATAGGCTTTGGAGAACTCGGAGTGCTCTTGGACGTTGTCAACCAATTCTCCGATAAGCATCTTGAATGCTTTTTCGCTCCCACATTTTTCTCCGTGCTCAAAATGCTTGTCAAAGAAATTGTTGAGATCCTTCTCAACCTCCTTGGATTTCTGGGTAATTTCAACATAGGGACAACCAGTTGACCAGGAATGAGCGCCTTTGGCCAGTTCTATGTAGTTTGCAACGTTGGGGTCGGTGGGTTCAACGCTCTTAGGAACTGGTTTTGTATTCTGCAAGTAGTATCGCAGAGGCAGAAGTGTTGCGGGATAGAGGAATCTGACTTCGGATAAGTCAATAACTCCGCTTTGCTCGTTTTGAATGCGGAATCTGTGATAGCCCAAGTAGCTTTGGACAAGCTCTGGGTAAACATCTGGTGTCATTTTAACCCTCTTTTAGAGCCTCAAGAATATCTTCCTTCTTCATTTCTTTGAGTATATCCTTCATTATCCTTTGCTTTAGCTCTTCCTTCAACTTATTCTTATCCACAACCTGCTCAAGCGCGCCCATTAATCGTTCGTCATCAAACGCGCGCTCTTGTGCAACTGTTTTGAGCGTCATGCCTCTTCCGCAGCGTTCACAGTAGCTTACTCTGCTTGCGTTCTCAAAGCCGCAGACCTTGCAAACCACTGGGGCAAGCCTGGAGATCTCATCTTCCTTCTTTGCCATGCCGTAGAGCTTGAGGATGGCTGTATCGCTGTCTCTGCCAGATAGGTGGACATACTTTCTGACCATTTTGCTTGCCAAGGACCAGCCAAAGAAGTTGCATAGCTGCGCTTCAGTCCAGGTTTGAGCAAGATAAGTGGCTCTACTGTGCCTAAAGTTGTGCGCGTGCATGGGCTTTGTGATGCCAGCCCTCTGTCCAACTATGCGAAGGATTGCTTTGAGGCCCGAATAGGATAATGGCTGCACCCGTCCGTTCATACGCGCGTACCAGATGGGGCTGTCGCGGTTCTCCTTGTCAGGGTGGATATTAAGATAGCGCACAATGTAGGGAATGGAAGACACAAGTAGGATGCTTCTTTCGCCCGTTTTGCCATCAAGCCTTATTCTGATGCCATGAGTCTCATTTTGCATGTCTTTCAGCCTGAGACTTAGGAACTCCTCTGCCCGAGCTCCAGACTCGTAAAGCACGGCTATTATGGCCTGGTCGCGCGCATCATCGGTCTTGGAGAGCATTGTTTGGATGTCTTTTTCATCAAAAACGTCTTGAGGAAGCTTGTTTGAGGCTGCGTGGACCTTGGGCTTGAGCCAGCGGATCTTTTCTGGGAAAATCTCATCGTTGCCGTCCAGCCACTTGTAGAAGGTCTTTAGGATGGCTTTGTAGAGTTCTTTTGTCGAGTCCGCAAGCT
>CAYWFJ010000002.1:0-21829 GCA_964458205.1 Microcaldota archaeon
CTTTTTGGCAAACCCCTCCGCACACGTCGCAGGGTCTTTCAGGGAGCTTAGAGCAGTAAAAAGGTTCGACTGCGCTGCAACAGGTGGTGCCTTCTTCGCAAATCTCTGCGCCGCAGACATCTGGGCAGGATTCGCGGCATGCGTCATCAGGGCAGCAGGTTTGCCCCGAATCGCAATAGCCCCCGCCGCAGGCAACGCACGAGTCCCGGCAGAAGCCATCGCCGCAGCAGGTTTGCGCGCCGCATGAGCCGCCGCATGCATCGCAGATTCCGCCAGATGTGGCATAGCAGTAGTTTGGAGTCTTGGCTGCACAGCAGCTTTGCCCTACCGTGCAGGTTCCGCTGCCGCATGCCACCCCGCCGCTGGAATTGGGCGCAAAGCAGCTGATTGCAAGGGGCATCGAGTTGCCGGACTGCTGTACCTTGGAAATTGTCGTCCCTACCCCTCCGCTGCTGATCTTCTGGTCAAAGCGCACCCCGAAATTGTCAAGGACGAGCATTCCGCTGGTTTTGCCGTCCGATGAGCACGGGGAAGATGGGTTCAAACCGCCATACTGCAGGGAAATCGTCTTCTCTGAGCCCGCTTCTATCCATCCTGAGCCTGAGACTGTTGCTTCCTGCCCGTTGCCAACCACACCTGTGATTTGCATTGGGTAGATATCGTTGTTCTTGATGCGGAGGGTGAGGTTTCCGCTGCCTGCTGACCAATCAAGTATGGAAAGGGGCGTTTGCGCAAGCCAATAAGCCTTGCTTTCGGATTCCTTTATGCCCCCTACTTTGCCTATGCTTTCCCCAAGAAGGGAAACCCCCACCAGCGCAATCACGAGCACCACTGCCAAGACGACCATTGTTTCGGTGGCAGACTGCCCCCGCAGTCTGCCTGCAGAAGCCGCAGGCTTCTCAATGGCAGATTGCGCATGCAATCGGCCAGCAGCAGACGAAGTCTGCTCAATGGCAGACTGCCCTTTGGAACAGGCCTTGGAACAAGAAGCCATAATAATCACGTCCGGATATGCGGCGGCAGTGTTTATAAGCTTTTGAGGCACTTTTAGCGCTGGGCACGGAAGAAGAAAGGGCTTGGAAAAAGGCGAAGACTATGGCAAAAACAATTGAACTCAAAGTCGCGGAAGCGCTCCAGAACGATGTGGGCAGGGGCTTGGTGCGCATAGACAGCAAGGCTCGGAAGGAGCTTGATGTCTCTACAGGGGACATTGTGGAGCTCAAGGGAAAAAGGAGCACCGCCGCGCTTGTGTGGCAGGCGCATCCGCAGGACGAGGGGCTCAACATAGTGCGGATGGATGGCTATCTCCGCCAGAACACCGGGATTGGGCTTGGGGATAAGATAGTGGTGAAAAAAGCCGAGCTAAAGGAGGCAAAAAAGGTGGTGCTTGCCCCGACGCAGCCCATGAAATACTCGCCAGGGTTTGACCAGTTCGTGAAAAAGAAAATGATAGGCAGGGCGCTCAACCGCGGGGACACCATATTCATCGGCGTCTTCGGCACTTCCTTCCCCCTCATCGCCTCATTGGTGCAGCCATCGGGAATTGTGATGGTGAACGAGAACACCGAGCTTGTGCTGAAAGAGGCTCCGGAAAAGGAAGTCGCACAAATATCCACAATCACTTATGATGACATTGGCGGGCTGAAGGATGAGGTGCAGAAAATACGCGAGATGGTCGAGCTGCCAATCAGGCACCCGGAGCTTTTCGAGAGGCTGGGGATTGACGCGCCGAAAGGGGTGCTTATCTACGGCCCGCCCGGCACCGGAAAGACGCTTCTTGCGAAGGCGGTGGCATCCGAATCGGAGGCGAACTTCATACATATCGGAGGGCCTGAGCTTGTCTCGAAATTCGTCGGGGAATCCGAGGAGAAGATGCGCCAATTGTTCAAGGATGCGCAGGAGAACGCGCCCTCGATAATATTCATGGACGAGATTGACGCGATTGCGCCCAAGCGCGAGGAGACCGCGGGCGAAGTGGAGAGGAGGATGGTTTCGCAGCTCCTGACGCTCATGGACGGGATGAAGGCAAGGGGGCAGGTAATCGTGATTGGCGCGACCAACCGCCCGAATTCGATTGACCCGGCGCTTCGCCGCCCTGGGAGATTCGACCGCGAGGTCGAGCTAGGCGTCCCCGATATGGAAGGCAGGAGGGAAATACTGCAGATACACACGCGCTCCATGCCCCTTGCGCAGGATGTCAAATTGGAGGAGCTTGCCGCACTCACGCACGGCTACACCGGCGCGGACGTTTCCTCGCTCACGCGCGAGGCGGCGATGAAGGTGCTGCGCAGGATATTGCCGAACATCGATTTGGAGCAGGAATTCATACCTCCGGAAATACTGGACAACCTGCAGGTGACACGGGAGGATTTCTTCAATGCCATGAGGGAAGTGCGCCCTTCCGCGCTCCGCGAAGTTTTCATCGAGAGGCCGAACGTGCACTGGGACAGCATAGGCGGGCTTGAGAATGTGAAGAAGGAGATAAAGGAGGCGGTCGAGCTGCCCCTCAAGAACCCGGAGGTGTTCGCCCGGATGGGGATACGCCCGGTAAAGGGGATACTGCTGGTGGGGTTGCCAGGGACCGGGAAGACCCTTTTCGCAAAGGCGGTGGCGACTGAAACGCAGGCGAACTTCATATCGATAAAAGGCTCTGAGCTCATACACAAGTGGGTCGGTGAATCCGCCAGGCTGACGCGCGAGCTTTTCATGAAGGCAAGGGCTGCGGCGCCGTGCATAATCTTCATTGACGAAATAGACACCGTCGGGCGGGCGAGGGCGGGGGACAACCCCTCCGTAATCCACGAGGACGTGATAAACGGGATGCTGGTGGAGATGGACGGGCTTGCCAACCTGAAAAACGTGGTGGTGATTGGCGCCACCAACCGGCCGGACATACTTGACTCCGCGCTTCTTAGGCCCGGGCGGTTCGACAGGATAATCGAGATACCTGCGCCTGAGGAGAAGGCGAGGGCGGAAATATTCAGGATACACATGAAAGGCATGCCCATAGGGAAGGGAGTGGACCCTGCCGAGCTTGCGAAGAAGACTGACGGATACACCGGCGCGGACATCGAGAATGTGTGCCGCGAGGCTGGGATGGCCGCGATAAGGCGCGGCGTGAATGTGGAAAAGGCTGAGGAGGGGGACTTTGACGAGGCGCTCAAAAGCATCAAGCCCTCCGTGACCAAGCCTTATGTCGAAAAGATAAAGAAGTTCGCGAAGGGCGAGCAGAATTCGATGTACAGGTAAGCGAAGAGACGGCGGCTGGCTGAAAAAATTGGCGCGCGGACACGCACACCAAAGCAAGCGGCTGGATTCAAAAGGGATTGTCCATGAATGGATTCTACATAGGGAAAGAGGAAGCATTTGAAATGGCGGTGTCCATACTTGCGATAGCCCTCGCGCTTTCATTCGTGTCAGCGGGGCTCTCAATCGAGCCCTCGCGATTCATGTTCCTCATGGCTGCATTCACCATCACCATAGGAAGCGGCTTCGTGCTCCATGAGATGGCGCACAAGTACGTGGCGATAAGGTACGGGGCGCGGGCGAGGTTTTCGGCATGGCCACTCGGCCTTGCAGGCGGGCTTGGGCTTGCGATAATCCCCCAGATATTCGGCTGGCGCGCCCCCCTGTTCATAGCGCCGGGCGCAGTCTATATTTACGCGGCAAGGCACATCAGCCAGAAGGAAAACGGGATAATCTCTCTTGCCGGCCCTGCTGCAAACTGGGCGATTGCGATTGCCTTCCTCCTGATAGGGATTGCTTTCATGGACAACGCGGTGGTTTCCGGGGTCGCGGATTTGGGCATACGCGCGAATTTCGGCCTTGCCATGTTCAACCTGCTCCCGATTTTTCCGCTTGACGGAAGCAAGGTAATCAGCTGGAATTGGAGGGTGTGGCTTGCGGCATTCGCATTCTCATTCCTGGGTTTTGGGATGTTCGGGTTTTAGGATGGGAAAAAGGGCACGCGCATCTGGCAATGGGATGGAGGGCGCAGAGGCCGTCATCGCCCGCTGCGAGGTTCTAGGGATCCCCTCGGTCGAGAAATTCCGGGTGGAGAAGGAATACCGCGCACCTGAGTTGGATTCGAAAATAAGGAAGGAGAGGACGCGGCGCGAGGCAAGGCTTTTGCACAAGGCGAAGGAGGCGGGCGTTCTCTGCCCTGTTGTCTTCGAGGTCGGCGAATTTTCCATAAGGATGAAATACTTGGAAGGGAAGATGCTCCACCATGAATTGGCGGGCAGGAAAATCAGCGCGGACGAGATTGCATCCTTGGCAAGGATACTTGCGGCGCTTCATAAGGCAGATGTTATCCATGGCGACTACACGCCTGCGAATTTGATGAGTACGGAAAAGGGCATGGCGGTAATCGACTTCGGGCTCGGCTCGATTTCGCATGACTGCGAGGACAAGGCAACGGATGTGCTGATGATGAAGAAGGCGCTTGGGGCGGACGGCAAGGCGTTTGTTTCGGCATACGCGAAGAAGGGGAATGGCAAAGTGGCGCGGATGGTTTCCGAGATAGAGAAGCGCGCAAGGTACATGGAGCGGGGCTGAGGCAGGCGCAAAATTCGGCAAATGGGGGCAGTGGTGGAAATGGCTGCGGCAAAAACAAAAAAGCAGGACGACCAAGCCCGCATAGAGTCGGACATCGCCCAGTTTTACGGCAATGTGAAGGAGGTCAGGGAGACGCCTGGGAACCGCTACATACTCGAGCTTGCGAGGCAGTATTGCGAGGACACGAAATATTTCCTCGGAAAAAAAGACTACGTCACGGCGTTTGGGTGCATAAATTACGCGCATGGGCTCATCGACGCATTCAGGAAAGCGGATGATGGCGGAAAATGAAGCTTTTTATTCGTATTGGCTATAATGAGAGCCACTAAAGCTAACAGGTGACTTATTGGGATCAAGACCAAGGAAATGGAAGAAAAAGGGAAGGATGCGCTGGAAGTGGCTCAAGAAGAGGCGCAAGCGCCTCAAGCGGAAGCTCAAGCGCAGAGTGGGCGAACTCTAAGCTGAGCCTGCCCATGGTTGCGAAATCCGGATAGCGGATGCTTTATCCGAATACCGCTGCGCCTTCCAAAACAAGAAAGATGGCGGGCAGCCGTGCCAATGCCGGAAGGCTACCTCATTATCGCGCCAAGGCGGGCCATGTCGCGGATGAAATTCGGATGGCGCGCAAGGATGCATTCCGCGCCTTTTATCCTGCTTGGCCCCTTTGCGCAAAGGGCCGCGACCGAACAGCACATCGCAGCCGCCGCATCGCCATCCGGCTCAATCTCCGCGCCTGCAAGGCTCCCGCCTTGAACGAAAAGGCTCCCCTCTTCCTCGCGCACAACAGCTCCCATCCTGCCAAGCTCGCGGGCCATTATGCGCGCGGTCCTGCCAAGCGCGCCTTTGAGCGATGAGAAGCCGGAGAAACTGCTCTCCCCTTCCGCAACCGATGAGAGGAGAAGCGCGTGGGGGAGGTACGCCCCGAGGGATTCGGAATCAAGCTCGGCAGAAAAAAGCGAGCCTGCTGATAAGGATATCGCGCCTTCTGAAAAGCTGGCTTGCGCCTTGAAGGAGGAAAGCATGCGCTTGAGGGGGGCGCTTTCGCCAGCCCCTTGCACGCGCACCTTGCCTGAGAGCGCCCCGGCAAGGATGAAAAACGAGGAAAGGTAGGGGCTGCCTGGAACCGCGTAATCGCCAAGAGGCTCAAACGACTGGCCGCCCGGAACCATAAGGACGTTCTCAAGCTCGAATTGCGCTTCGAGCCCGCATTTGCCCATAAGCGAAAGCGTGGCATCCACAATCTCGCTTCGCACGAATTTGCCGTCAATGCCCATTTCCGAGTCGATTTCACGGAGAGGAAATGAAAGGAGCATGCCTGAAAAAAGCCCGGTGCCAAAGCGGGGAAGGTAGACCATTTCTGTTTCCTGCATGGGGCCTTGCACCTTGATTGGAAGCCTCCCAAAGGTCCCGGCGCACTGCGCACCCAGGCTCTCAAGATAGGCGCAGAAGGGCTCAAGCGAAACTTTGGAGGGGAGGTTTCCGTTGAACTGTACGCCCCTGTCCAGCAGGGCCGCAAGCGGAAGGAAAAGCCTAAGCGTGGCGCCGCTTCCGGCGCAATCGACCGATTTTGGCGCGAAAAGCTCCTCGGCGCCGAATACGTCCGCAACCCCGCCATCAAGGACAATGTCCGCGCCGAATGAGTTGCAGGCTGACACGGTGGCTTTTATTTCGGGAGTGTCTGGAAGATTTGAGATTACCGACTGCCCGGCAGGGGAAAGCGATGCGGCGGCAAGCGCGCGGTGCGCCATCGGGATTGACACGGGGGCTGCCATATCCCCCGAAACGATTGAGCGCCTGACCGTGATATCCATGGAAATGGCACGAAGGCAGGCTTTTTATCCCTTTAGAGGCGAATGGGATTATGGCATTGGAGGTCCGCGAAGGCAAAGTAAGGCTATCGGTGCCCGAGGGCGTGTTTTACAACCCCGAGATGGAGCTTTGCAGGGATGTCTCCTCGCTCTGCCTTGGGGCGCTTGGCGGGAAGCTGTCCGTGCTTGACGGCATGTGCGCAAGCGGAATCAGGGGAATACGCTACAAAAAGGAGAACAAAAACGCCTCCTCGCTCACTCTTTCCGACCTCAGCCGCAAGGCAGTGCTTTGCGCCAGGAAAAATGCGGCAAAAAACAGGGTGAAATGCAAGGTTTTCTCAGGGAACGCCTGCCGCCTTCTGCAGGATGAGCCGTTTGATTTTGTGGAGCTTGACCCGTTCGGCACGCCGGTGCCGTATATTTATGACGCGTGCAGGTGCCTTGCCGCAAAAAAGGAAGGCTACCTTTCCATGACCGCGACCGACATGGCGGTCCTTTGCGGGGCGCACCATGCAGCCTGCCTGAAAAACTACGGGGCCGCGCCATTGGACAACGAGTTCTGCCATGAGAATGCCGTGCGCATACTTGCCGCAAAGGCAATACTGGCGGCTGCGCCGTTCAACCTTGCCGCAGAGCCGATTTTCACCTTTTCGCACAGGCACTACGTGAAAATGGTCTTTTCAATGAGGCAGGGGGCGGAGCGGGCGGTTGGGATGGTTAAAAAAATAGGCTTTGCCTCGTACTGCCACGGCTGCTGCTTTCGTGAGGCAAGACGGATTCCGCGCGAGGGGAAATGCCCGCACTGCGGGCATGTGCTTGAGGCGGCAGGCCCGCTTTACACAGGCGCGCTATGGGATGGCGCGATTCTTGAGAAAATGCTGGCCCTCAACGTGAAACGGAAATACGGGAAGGCGAAGGAAATAGAGAAAACGCTCTGCACCATGCTCTCCGAAAGCAGAATCCCCGCCTATGGCTATTACGACCTCCATACCCTTGCTGAAAAGAGGGGAAAGAGGATACTTTCCATGGACGATGCGCTCGCGCGGCTGAGGAAGGCGGGTTTTTCGGCGGAAAGGACGCATTTCTGCCCCACAGCCATCCGCACAAGCGCGCCCCATGAAAAGGTGCTGGAGCTTGCCGTCGGATGAGGCAGATGCGGCGCCAATACGAGATTTTATTAACGTTTTTCAGTAAAAGCCCTCTACTCGCCATAGTAGCTCAACCTGGGAGAGCAATCGGCTGAAGCACCACCATGGGTGGACGCAGGATGCGTCGAAACCCGCAGGTGGTTTCGACACCGATGTGTTGCTGGTTCAAATCCGGCCTATGGCACCTACGTTTTCCGCAGAAAACGGAGGGACGTTGGGCGAAGCCCAACGATGATGGCAAATCTCTTTAGGAGATTTGACGATGCCTCGGTAGCTCAGTCGGTAGAGCGATGGACTGTTATCGCGCGGAAGCGCGGTTGAAATCCATAGGTCGCAGGTTCAAGTCCTGCCCGGGGCGTATTTTTCTTATTTTTGGCTAATTTTACGTCTGAAAACAAGAAAAACGGCTGAAAATAACCAAAGGGCGTTGTAGTTTGACTATAACGCCCCAACTACCCCCTCAAAAGCCGTAAAAAGCCTCTTGTTGAAATACTACTGAGGGGTTCTATGCGCTTTGTTTTGGCAGCAATTCTTGGGGTTTTCCTTCTTTTTGGGTGTGTTGGTGGTAATGGAAAGGATAAAGAAATGGCTGACCTATTCTTAGAATATAGGCAGGTAAGCCTCAGTTATAATAACGCCAGCGACCAATTAGACGACGATGAAACATTGATGGATGCGATTAATACTACGGATGCAGGAACGTGCAAGGCGTATTACAACACATATCGTAAAGTGCGGTGTAATTCTTTAATTCAAGAAAACAATAACTTGATGGATTTTTATATTAAGTTTGGAAAAGCTACCAACAACACCGAATGTGTAGACAAAATGACTAAAGCTAAAGAATTGTACCAACAAAAGCCTTCTTTATGTGAGGAACAGGTAAACGCTTCATTACAAAGTTGTCTTGATGCTTTTGGTCTTGACGCAAGTTATGAAAAATGGGTTGGAAGCAGAGCAATCGCGGATGTTGCTTGGAAAAAATATGTGGATAATGCAGAGGAAGAGTCTAAATTTTATAAAGAAGGGTATTATTCTTGTTTTTCAAAATGAACTACCAAAACAGGTGTAATATCCGCGCAGAAGCCGCCTGTGAGGGCAACCCTTCAAAAGCCGTAAAAAGCCTCTTGCCGGCCTGTGGTGGCTGACCAAGAACGGCAAGGCGTAAGCCACTAAGAATAAGGTTATAAGAAATACGCCTCAAACCAAGCCTGTTGCGCCCATATAGATATGAAAAACAGGTGGGGCGTTGCAGTTTGACTGCTGCGCGTGCCCGGGGCGTATTTTTCTTATTTTTGGCTAATTTTACGTCTGAAAACAAGAAAAACGGCTGAAAATAACCAAAGGGCGTTGTAGTTTGACTATAACGCCCCAACTACCCCCTCAAAAGCCGTAAAAAGCCTCTTGTTGAAATACTACTGAGGGGTTCTATGCGCTTTGTTTTGGCAGCAATTCTTGGGGTTTTCCTTCTTTTTGGGTGTGTTGGTGGTAATGGAAAGGATAAAGAAATGGCTGACCTATTCTTAGAATATAGGCAGGTAAGCCTCAGTTATAATAACGCCAGCGACCAATTAGACGACGATGAAACATTGATGGATGCGATTAATACTACGGATGCAGGAACGTGCAAGGCGTATTACAACACATATCGTAAAGTGCGGTGTAATTCTTTAATTCAAGAAAACAATAACTTGATGGATTTTTATATTAAGTTTGGAAAAGCTACCAACAACACCGAATGTGTAGACAAAATGACTAAAGCTAAAGAATTGTACCAACAAAAGCCTTCTTTATGTGAGGAACAGGTAAACGCTTCATTACAAAGTTGTCTTGATGCTTTTGGTCTTGACGCAAGTTATGAAAAATGGGTTGGAAGCAGAGCAATCGCGGATGTTGCTTGGAAAAAATATGTGGATAATGCAGAGGAAGAGTCTAAATTTTATAAAGAAGGGTATTATTCTTGTTTTTCAAAATGAACTACCAAAACAGGTGTAATATCCGCGCAGAAGCCGCCTGTGAGGGCAACCCTTCAAAAGCCGTAAAAAGCCTCTTGCCGGCCTGTGGTGGCTGACCAAGAACGGCAAGGCGTAAGCCACTAAGAATAAGGTTATAAGAAATACGCCTCAAACCAAGCCTGTTGCGCCCATATAGATATGAAAAACAGGTGGGGCGTTGCAGTTTGACTGCTGCGCGTGCCCGGGGCGTAAATTTCTTATTTTTGGCTAGTTTTACGTCTGAAAAACAAGAAAAACAGCTGAAAATAACCAAAGGGCGTTGAAGTGCGACTATAACGCCCCAATCACCCCTCAAAAGCAATTAAATGGAAAGGAAGAAGCTGTAAAAAGCCTAACACAGTTAACCTTCTTTGGTGGTGTAGGTATGGCGCGTTATTACGTGTATGTGCTTGCTTGTTATAAACGAAAAAATGGATGTCTTCATTATAGCAATATGTACGTTGGGCAAACGAATGATTTACGCGCAAGGTTTGACGAGCACGTTGACAACGTTGCTGAAGGAAATACTAACCATTACACCGGAAGATTTGACTTTGTAAGACGTGTCTGGTACGAACAGGTTTATGGAAGCAGACAAGACGCACTGGACTTGGAAGCCGAATTGAAAGATATGACACCACCAGAACGAGTAAACTATATGAAAAGGAAAGGCTGGCGTGAACTGAAAGAGAAATTTTGGAGAAATAAAGAATATGAGCGATATAAAACGAAGGAAGAGAGTGGTGTTTTAGACGATATAATTTCTTTTTTCAAGTGAGGCGGTTTTATGCAGCATTACGTTTTCAATGAAGAAACAATGTACGTAGATGAACAAGGCTATCCTCGTTTTAAAAGAAGTAAGATGTTAGTCCATCGTTGGGTAATGTCAAAGAAAAAGAGGCGAAAATTAAAACCAGAAGAAGTTGTCCACCACATTGACGGTAACAAAATGAACTTCCATCCGAAGAACCTGAAATTATTTCGTAATAGAGAAACTCACCACGCTCACCATAATTGGTTAGAAAGAAATTTGGGTGGCTGGTTTGGGCACACGAGTACAGCTTCAGAAAATATTCAATGCGATGAACGATATTTAGAGGAAGACAATAATTCAAGAGATTATAGTGAACCTTCCCTATATTCAAAAGAAAATTACAGGTTGCACGAAGAATACTTAAGACAAAAAAGAGTAGAAGAGGCGCTGAACCCCAAAGTTCCTACTGAGAGGTGGATATACCCAGACCGTAGTTTACCAGAAATTATACAAAGAATTGTTTTGATGATTTTCGGCTTCCTTTTAATTTGCACATTAATCCCATTTTCCTTCTATTTCTTCAAAAATGCCATTGCGGAAGCTACTATCACCGCAGTGTGTTGCACGTGTCCTGTTGTAATAGTAATTGTGCTGACTATTGCTTGGAGTATATTCAAAAAATAACTAATACGCCATAGCGGCAATAGCCACTTTATTTGGGCGTTAAATAGTGATAATCTGCACGCTACGACGTGAAAAGCCTGATGTCGACAAAGTAGGCCAGTGAGAATAAGATTATAAGAAATACGCCTCAAACCAAGCCTGTTGTGCTCACATAGATATGAAAAAACAGGTAGGGCGTTGCAGTTTGACTGCTGCGCGTGCCCGGGGCGCTCCATTTTTTCATATTTCCATTTGTGCGAGGTGCTTGCAATGGCTGACAGGAAGAGCAAGGAAAACAGGGCTGAAAAAAATGAGGCGGCGGAACAGGCATACGCCGACGAGAAGAGGCTGGGCGAGGCGTTGACGCGCTTAAACGAGGAATTCTCAAAGGAGATGAAAACCCGCCCCTATCTGATAGCGGTCGCAAGCGGCTATGAGATAAAAAAGGAGGGCGACCTTAGCCAGTTCGCCCCGCAGTGGGCGTGGCGCTCCAATGTATATGTGAACAACGAAGGCGGCAGGAAAGTGGTGGAGTTCCTTGCGGGCCAGCTTGCAGATATAGTGGAGCATCCTGAGAGGGGCGTCAAGAAGCAGTACAAGCTCAAGTAAAACCGCGAATTGGGCAAAGCGGGGCGCTAATTCTTCAAGAAGAGCTTTGCGGTGACCATGAGCACCTTCACGCCGGTTGCCGCAAGCCCCGCAAAAACCACGAAGGAGAGCCTGCCGCTCCAGCCGTAAAGGAGCGAAATCCCGATTGCGACTGCCAGTGGGAACACATAGGCGACCGCTGCGAATTTCAAAAGGTCGGGGAGGAAAGATGGCACGCCTGAACCGGCGTAGCCCGGCTCGGCTATGCGCCTGGAAAGGGTTTCATTCCCCACCACCAAAACCATCCCGAAAACAAAAAGCACCACGCCCAGCTCGAAGTTCGCAAACGCCATTGAAAGCGTGCCTATCAGGAGAAGCGCGGAAAAGGAAATGAAAAAAAGGGTGGATATTTTTAGGAACGCATCGCGCTCGCTTTTGATGAATGGTTGCCGCATGAGAATCACCTTAGGGCGAGCCCCGAGTCGGCTGCGAACACGCTTGAGGGCATCTCCTCTATCTGCAGGAGCCGGTTGTATTTCGAAGTGCGCTCGGACCGCGCCGGCGCGCCCGCCTTTATCTGCCCGCACCCGATTCCGACCGCGATGTCCGCCATCGCGCAATCCTCGGTTTCGCCCGAGCGGTGCGAGACTATCACGCCCATCCTGTTCTTCCTGCAAAGCGCTGCCGCATCAAGCGCCTCCGAGAGAGTGCCTATCTGGTTCACCTTTAGGAGAAGCGCGCCCGCGGATTTTTTCGCTATCGCCGTTTTTATCCTGGAAACGTTGGTGCACAGAAGGTCGTCCCCCACTATTTGCACCTTTCCAAAGAGCTTTTTTTTCAAGCGTGCAAAATCGGAAAATGCCTCTTCCTCGAAAGGATCCTCAATGCTTATGATCGGGTATTCCTTGCAAAGGGACACATAGAAATCGGAAAGCTCGCTTGCAGAAAGCGCCTTGCCGTCCACCAGGTATTTTTTGCGCTTGCTGTCATAGAAGGAGGATGCGGCAGGGTCAAGCGCAATCATCACCCGTTTTTCATAGCCTGCTTCCTTTATCGCGGCTTCGAGAAGGTTCAATGCATCGCGCGTCTTTGCGCAAGGGGGGGCAAAGCCGCCCTCGTCGCCCAAGCCAATCGCGGCTTTCCCGTATTTTTTCGAAATCAAACCTGAGAGGCAGTGGTAGGCTTCGGTCCCGGCGCAAAGCGCATCAGCGAACGTTGAGAAATGAATGGGGAATACCATGAATTCCTGGAGCGCCACCCCGTTTTGCGCGTGCTTCCCTCCGTTTAGGACGTTCATCATGGGGGCTGGGATTTTTATGCGCCTGTCCCCTTTTGAGAGGAGCCGGTAGAGCCCGACGCCTTTCCCGGACGCCGCGCATTGCGCGACTGCCAATGAAACCGCAGTGGTGGCATTCGCCCCAAGGCGCGACTTGTTCCCCGTGCCGTCCGCGCGCGCCATCTTTGAATCAATCCCTTTCTGGTCAAACGCATCCGTGCCAAAGAGAAGCTTGGAGATTTCGCCGTTGACGTTTGCCACCGCCTGCCGCACGCCCTTTCCCGAAAAGCGCGCGCTTTGCGAGTCGCGAAGCTCGGCAGCCTCGTGGCTGCCTGTCGATGCGCCCGACGGGGCGGACGCCCTGCCGAACCCCTTTTCCGAGAACACTTCGGCCTGGACGGTCGGATTGCCGCGCGAGTCAAGTATCTCCCGCGCGCGGACAGATATTATCTTCCCCAAATGAACACCAAGTGGTGAGTCGAAGGCATCAAATAAAAAAGAGGAGGGTTGGATGGAGAAAAAAAGGCGAGACATACAATCTGATTCGACCACCGGAAGCGAGGTCTACATAGCTTATAAATGCTAGAAGCTGAACTTTAGACGTGGGCGCCATGCTTGAAGAGGCAAAACCATTTGTGAAATGGGCCGGAGGAAAACGGCAGCTTTTGGATGAATTAACAGAAGGTTTGCCCTATTTTGAAAACTACCATGAGCCATTCTTGGGCGGCGGGGCGATGTTCTTCAGGCTGGAAGCAATGAATAAGGTAAAAAGAGCATATCTGAGCGACTCAAACGCAGAACTGATAAATGCATATTCAGTCATCAAAAACGAAGTTTTCGAACTTATGTCTGAACTTGCTTCATCCTCTTATGTCAATGAGGAAACGGTTTACTACAAAATCAGGGCGTCTAAGCCCAAAACAAATGTGGAGAGGGCGGCCAGATTTATTTATCTGAACAAGACGGCTTTCAACGGACTATACCGCGTAAATTCCCACGGCGGGTTCAACGTTCCTTTTGGCAGATACGACAATCCGAAGATACTCGACAGCCAAAACCTTTTGCTTGTCCATCGCGCCTTGCAGAAGGATGAGCTTTGCTGTGGAGATTTCACAGTTGTCTTGAAGAATGCAAAACAGGGCGATTTCGTTTATTTTGATCCTCCCTACGTTCCAATCTCAAAGACTTCAAACTTTACAGGATATACTAAGGATGGCTTTGGAGAAAACGAGCAGAAGAAGCTTCTGAGAACGTATAAGGAGCTTGACGATAGGGGGTGCTTTGTGCTTCTCAGCAATTCGTACTCCGACTTTGTTTCCGACCTTTACGCTGAATTTGAGCCTGAAACAGTTTATGCAAACAGGATGATTAACTGCAAGGCAGACGGAAGGGGAAAAATAAGGGAGCTAATCGTGCGAAACTGGGAGCCCCAGGTAGCTCAAAGGAAGCTCGTTAAAGAAATAGTCGCAACCAACTGAATGGACATACTCAAGAACGTCTTTGTATTCCGGCTTTTTGAACCAGTCATTCAAAATATAGACGTACTTGACATTCAAATCGAGCTGGCAGATAAGTTTTTTGTATTGCCTCAGCTTGAAATCACAAGTTTGGAGTTTCTCATCAACTGAGCCTGAGACAACTTGGAATTTTATCTCTACTATATAAAGCGTCTTGTTGATCAAAACAAGGACAGCGTCATCTGGAAGAAGCCGTTTTGAAATCAGCTGTTTATAGTCCACGTTCATGGGTGCCAGAAACCTGGCATAGAGCTTGTTTTTCTTGTAAAGGCGCGCAATCTCCTTGCCTTCAAACGAGATAACGTCGCCATCGACAGAATAGCCCGGCATTTTGGCAATTGCGGTGGCAAAATCAGTCCTTTTTTCAAAACGAAGTCCGTGTTT
This sequence comes from Microcaldota archaeon, assembly GCA_964458205.1. Lineage (GTDB taxonomy): Archaea > Micrarchaeota > Micrarchaeia > Anstonellales > Anstonellaceae > UBA10161. Next base: position 14,690 of record CAYWFJ010000002.1, read on the forward strand.
TTGAGGAGTTCTTCCACCCGTGCCGCCGCGAATCATGATGGCTATTCGAACGGAAGGATTTTATGGGCTTGGATGGGTGTTCGATCAGACATGCATATCTGGCGAACAAGGCTATTTCTTCTCAACCGCAATCTTCACAGCCGCGTCGCCTATTTCCCATTCCTTGAAAGAGGCGCCTGCGTGCTCAGGGAAGCCGACAAGCTCGGCGTTCACCTGCGAGGCAATCTTGCCTGCGTGCCGCTTCACTATTGAAAGAAGCTCCTTGTCCGAAGTGTGGATATGGAGGGAGATTTTGTCTGATTCCACGAGCTTTTTCTCCTTGCGCATCAGCTGCACGCGGCGCGCGACCTCGCGCACCATCGCCTCCTCGTAAAGCTCCTTCTTCATCTCGGTTTTCAAAAACACCCTGCCTTCGGGAAACTGCGCGATTGCGAATCCCTCTGCGGATTCGTCCACCGAGACCATGTCGCGCTCTATTGCGAACTTGCCCCCTATAAGAAGCTCCTTTTCCTCCCCAGAAATCCATTTGGCAAGCTCCTCCGCAGGAACTTTCTCCAGAGCCGCCTGCGCTGCCGGAGAGTCGCGCTTGAATTTTGCGCCCACCTTGGAGCGGTTTATGGTGGCAGCCACGGCTGTTTTCGGCGCCTTGCCCACCTTCACTGTCCTCATGTTGGAAAGCGATTCGATGAGCGCTGAGGCATGCTCGACTGCGGAAAGCACTTCCGTCGACTCGGAAACCACGCGCAGCTCCTCCAGGGGCCAGCGAAGGGGCAGCGCGGCTTTCTGGCGCGCGTTTGCGCATGCCGCAGATATGTCGCGCGCGATTTCGAAGCGTTTCTCCAAAAGGGCGTCGCGGCGCTTCCTGTCGGAAATGGGCCAGCCGCAAAGGCTGATGGATTCCTTATGCTCGTATTTTCTGTAGAACGACTGGTAGATGCCCTCGGCTATGAACGGCGCGAAGGGCGAAAGAAGCCGGAGCGCGTCGAATATCGAATGGTAAAGCACCGCCATCGCAGGGCAGGATTCGCCTTCTGAGTCAATCCGCTCCTTCGCAAGCTTCATGTAAAAGCGGCTGACATCCTCAAGAAGGAATTCGCGCACCGCCTTTGCAGCCACATGGGGCTTGTTCCCCTCGAATGCCGAATCGCATTCCTCCGCTGTTGCGGAAAGCCTTGAGAGGAGCCATCTGTCCTCAATTGAAAGCGCCTGGTCATCGGGAAGCACAGGCTTGTGCTGCGAGGAATGGAAGCGCGAAAGGAAAACGCCCATGTTGTAGATTGTGCCAAGCGCCCGGTGCGCCTCCTTAAGCTCGTTCCAGTTGAAGCGCAGGTCGTCCCATACCGTGTTTGAGAGGCTCCAGAGGCGGAAGGAATCCGCGCCGTACTTGTCGAGCACCTCCTCAAGCGGGACGAAATTCCCGACGGACTTGCTCATCTTCTCGCCACGCTCGTCCACGAAAAAGCCATGCATGAGAAGCGTCTTGTAAGGTATTTCGTTGTTGAGGACAACGCCCGAGCCTAATAGCGAGTAGAACCAGCCTCTTGTCTGGTCCTTGCCCTCCACTATGAAATCTGCCTTTGGATACGCCTTCCGCTCTTCCTCCGAGAGCGACGCCCAGATTGCGTTGCCCGAGTCGAACCATACGTCAAGGACGTCGTGCACGCGGTGCGCGCTTGCCCCGCATTTTTCGCACTTGAATTTCACAGAATCTATGTGCGGGCGGTGAAGGTCAGGGAGCTTCGGAAGCTCGGCGCTGGAAGAGACCACTTTCAGGTGGCTGCACGAGCCGCATTTCCATATTGGGAGGGGTATTCCCCAATAGCGCTGGCGGGAGATGCACCAGTCGGGGGCGGATGAGACGAATTCGCGGAACCTTGTCTTTGCGAACGGCGGGTTCCAGTCGCATGCCTCAATCTGCCCAAGCATCCTCTCTTTCAGCTTGGAGATTGCGATGAACCACTGGTTGGTGGCTATGAAAATGAGCGGGTTCTTGCAGCGCCAGCAGTGCGGGTAGCGGTGCGCGACAGTGCCTTCGTGCACCAGCGCATTGCACCCCTTGAGGTCGGCTATCACCTGCTTTGAGGCTTCGCGCGCCATTGTGCCGCAGTATGCGCCTGCCTCCTGCGTGAATTTCCCTGCCGAGTCGACAGGCGAGAATACCTCTATGCCGAAGCGCTTGCCGATTATGAAGTCCTCAGGCCCGTGCCCAGGCGCGCAGTGCACCAGCCCCGAGCCGTCCTCGAGGGTGACGAACTCGTCCGAGAGGACGACTTTCCTTTCCGCTTTCTTCCCTATCTTGCCTTCGAGCGGATGGACATATGCGCTTTTCTCGAGCTTTTTTCCAGAAAGCTCGCCGACCACCACCGCGCTCTCGCCAATAAGGGACATCAGGTGCTCCAGGCGCTCCTTTGCAAGTATCCACGTCTCCGCCCCGACTTTCACTTTCACATAGGTGTAGATTGGGTGCGCCATTATTGCCATGTTGGAGACGAGCGTCCAAGGGGTGGTGGTCCAGATGATGAAGTATTCGTTCTCGGCGGATGCGGACCTGAATTTCACGAATATGGACGGGTCGGTCTGCTCACCGTACTCAAGCTCGTAGTTTGCAAGCGTGGTCTCGCAGCGGCTGCAGTAGGGAACAACGTACACCCCCTCGTGCAAAAGCCCCTTCTGGTGCGCAGCGTGTATGGTTTTCCATGAAGCGTCTATGTAATCGTCCTTGTAGGTGATGTAGGGATTGTCAAAGTCCATCCACACTCCGCAGCGCTCGAACTGCCCGGAGATTATCCCGATGTACTGCGTCGCGAATGACTTGCACTTGGAGATGAACTTCTCCACGCCAAGCGCCTCTATGTCCTGCTTGTTGGTGAATTTGAGCTCCTGCTCCACCTTCACCTCTATCGGGAGCCCGTGCGTGTCAAATCCAGGCTGTGCGCGCACTGCGTAGCCTTTCATGCGCCGGAAGCGGCAAACCGCGTCCTTGAGGCATTTGTTCCATGCAGTGCCGGGATGTATCTGCCCGGTTGCGTAAGGCGGGCCGTCGCAGAAATAGAAGGGCTTGCCACCAGAAGAGGCGCTTTTTGCCTGCTGGTAAACCTTTTCCTTCTTCCAGAAGCCGAGCATTTCCTGTTCAAGCTTTACCTGGTCATGCAAGGGAAATCACCCTGAAACGTAATGGTGCACCGCGCCGGTTATTGCCGGCACCAGGAGCACCAATGGGACGAAAGAGAGGGAAAGGAGGCTGGACAGGGCGGAAAGCGACAGAGCCGCGGCAAAATAGCATGCCAGAATGGCTGCGGCAAATGCGGTTTCTGCGGCAGGCGTTGCCATGCCGCATTTCTTAAGCTCGGCAAGGGCGAAATAGCCCGCCTGCGCAAGCGCAAAAAGCGCCAGGGCTGGCGCAGCTTCCACCGCGCCTGAGAGGAAAAAATAGCCTGCCAGGAAAGCGGAAACCGCGAATGATGCCGCAAAGCCCTCCAATTTCATGATTGCCACGCCCCTTATTACTATGACGACTATTTATAAGTTATTTGGCGGAAAAGGAAGAACGGGAGCCTGATTGCCTATGACGGAATATACGCCTTGGACCGAGAAATACCGCCCGCAGCGCTTGAAGGAGATAGTCGGGCAAAGGGAAATCACAGGCATGCTTTCCGCGTATGTCCGGGAAAAGAACATGCCCAACCTCCTGTTCGCAGGCCCGCCTGGCATCGGAAAGACGACCGCGGCGCTCGCCCTCGCCCGCGACTTGTACGGGGAAAACTACCGCGACTGCCTGCTGGAGCTCAACGCATCTGACGAGCGCGGCATAGACGTGGTGCGGGGCAAGATAAAGGATTTTGCAAGGACTGTTTCGCTGAACGAAGTGCCATTCAAAATAATCTTCTTAGACGAAGCGGACTCGCTCACCAATGACGCGCAAAACGCGCTTAGGAGGACGATGGAGCTTTATGTGAATGTCACGAGATTCATACTCTCCGCCAACTATTCATCGAAAATAATCGAGCCGATACAGAGCCGCTGCTCGCTTTTCCGGTTCCGCCCGCTCACTGATGCCGAGAGCCGGGAGATGATTGAGAGGGTGGCAAAGGAGGAGGGGCTGGAGATTGACGGGAAGGCGGTTGAGGCGCTGTTGTATGTGGCGGAAGGGGACATGCGCCGCGCGATAAACGCGCTCCAGGGCGCCTCGCTTTCCGACAAGCGCATCACTTCGGAGTCCGTTTACAGGTCGGCAAGCCGCGCCGAGCCTGCCGAGATAAAGGAAATGATGACGCTCGCGCTTGAGCGGAAATTCATCGAGGCGAGAAAGAAGCTCCACCACCTCATGATAAGCTACGGAATGAGCGGGGAGGACGTGCTCTTGCAGATGTACAGGGCGGTTGATGCGCTTGAGTTGACTGAACGGGAAAAGGTAGTGGTAGTGGACAAAATAGGCGAGTACAACTTCAGGCTTGTGGAAGGCGCGAATGAGATGATACAGATAGAGGCGCTCCTCGCGCAATTGCTCCTTGTGAAAGTGAAATAGCCGCCTTGCCATCCTGGCAGGGCGCACTCAGCGCATCTTGAACCGCAGAAGCGCAGCCAATCCACCGTAGCCTGAGAGCTCGCGCCCTCCGTCGGACCCGTGCGAGAAGACGACGAGCTTCACTTTCCTCTTTTCCGCCTCCTCGATTATCGCCTCTGTTTCTTTGCCGGTGCGAAGCAACTCATCGATAACCATCAACGTTTCAACCGCGGATGACTCGACAGCCGCTTTCACCTCATTTTTCCCGTATGCGGCCAAGCCAGACCCTTTCCGAAGCTCGGCGTTGAACCTGTCCATCAACACAAGCTCGTTCTCCGCCCGCTCCTCGCTTGCCACCTTTGAGACCACGCCGCGCTTGAGAAGCTCGTTTATCCCGGTCCGCTCTGCGTAGGAGCAGTGCTCAAGCACTACCTTGCCGATTAGCTTTTGGTCTTTCTGCCTTATGAAGTTCATCAGGTTCTCCTTGCCAAAGCCTGGCCCCGCGATTATTATCTTCCCGACTTGCGACGACTGGAGCTTTTTCAGTATTTCGCCGAAAAACGCGAGCTTTTTCTCCTCGAATTTGTCGTCCCTTTTGCTTGCGGAGTTCTCAAGCTCCAATTCATATGCGACCCCGAAGCCGCGAAGTGTGGCATAAATCGCCTTTGACTCGTCTAAAACAAGCATGCCTATCTTCGGGCGCTTGGTCTCCGCTATCGCCTGCTTTATCCTGGAAAGATGGTGCGCCATCCACTTGTCCTTTATTATGGAAACGGGAAAGTTCTCCTCTATGTCTATCGTATGGTAGGAGCCAGCCTGCACGAATTCGGCAGGCGTGCCCTCGATTATTTTTCCTGTCGCGCGGAGGCGGTTTGCGTGCTGGGAGAACTCGACTTTCTCGACCAATAATTTGATGGTGACCGCCTTCTTCTCGCCGGCATCGCCCTCGGTTGCCTTGAAGCGGCGGAAGGATTTGGAAATCACCCTGTCGCCTTGGCTAAGCACGCGCTCGATGTGCCAGAGGTCCTCGGTGTTCTCAGGCGTTAGGCGTATTTCCCCTTCCTTGACATCCTGCTTGCCGATTTTCATAAGAGGTGGTTTGCTGCGCTGGAATTAAAAGTGTGAGGGAAAAGCGGGAAAAACAAAAGAAAAAAAGGGAAAAAAGAAAGGAAGAGGGGCTCAGGTGGCGCCCAGGTCGACCACTGTGTTCGAGTGCGAATCGATATCGACGCCCGGCAGGAGGATGTCGGGGATGTCGCCGCCCGAATAAATCTTCTTGAGCCGCGAGTTGTGCACCTCCTTTATTTTGGCAAAATCGCCCTCCTCAAGAAGCTTCGCATATTGCGGATCCTCCATCTTAAGCTCCTGGAGGTAGCCGTACTTGGTGCAAAGCTCAAGCGCCTTTTCCTTGATGGTGGCGAAAAGCTGGAGCCGATAGGTCTTCTCCTCGGAGAATATCGAATCCTTCTTCTTCTCGCACGCATCAAGCAGGGCCTGCTTCCGCTTGAAGAGCCCGTGCTCCACTGCGGAGAGGATTCCCGAAAGCGCGAGAATCCCGCCCAGATTGACAACGAGCTGGACAACGTCGTCGATGTTTTTCTGCAGCGCCGGGTTCCCTTGCATAGCCTGGGCAACGCCGAACTGTATGAGCTGGATTATGGCGGACCAGCCATTGGACGCCCAGACCGCCACCCCGATTCCTGCGCCTATCCCTTTTTCCACCCAGGGGATATGGCGCTTGACCGTGTTCCAAAAGCCCCTAATCTCTATTTCCTCGCCGTAGCGCTTATCAAGAGCAGCGGTGTCCACCCGCCATTTCCGCTGGCGGGACACCAGGCCGTTGACCTGGGAATCAATCAAGCTGAGCATGGTTTCGCAGTAGGAAATGTCCTCCGCTATCTTCCTTGCGGCATCGGTTGCCTCGCCGTTGAGCTGGAGCACCTCCCCATAGCGGTCTTTCATCGAGGCAATGTGGCTGCAAATCTTGCACTTTGTATCCTCTGCAAGCCGCCGCTTGTTTTTGTCCCCGGACTCCCGCTCGAACATCAGCGAAGCCTGCGCCATGATGCCTGTAACCTTCCAGGGGGACTGCCCCCAGTCGTCAAGCGCAAGCGCCGAGCCGACAAGCGGCTTTTGGTGGAGCATCGCGCTGACTTTCTCGCTCACCGGCACCCGCCCGCTCATGTTGGTGCTGCCATTGGAACCTAGGTGAAACGTGGTTCCCCTGTTGGTAGGGCACTCGTCGCATTTAGATACCATAGCTGACACCTCCCCGCTATTTTCTTTTTCGGAAAACTATATTCTCCACACCGCTTTCTATATTGGTTGAAAGCTGTATAAACCTGTTGTCACATTTGGGACAACTGTATAAAAGGCGCTGTTGGCAGGCATATTAATAAACCCCAGAAAGAAAATTCCAGGCGATAATATGGAAGGCAAAAAGGTAAGAATCGCAATCATAGACCGCGACTTGTGCACCAAGGAGAAGTGCGGCTACCAGTGCCAGAAAGTATGCCCTGGCGTGCGCATGGGCGACGAAACGGTAGTGGTGGATGAAGAGGGTTTCCCGGTCATTTCAGAAGAGCTTTGCACGGGCTGCGGCATCTGCCCGAAAAGGTGCCCGATGAACTGCATCA
>CAYWFJ010000002.1:21929-59268 GCA_964458205.1 Microcaldota archaeon
GAGCTTTGCACGGGCTGCGGCATCTGCCCGAAAAGGTGCCCGATGAACTGCATCACCATAATCAACCTTGCGCGCGAAGGGAGCGCGCCAATCTACCAATACGGGCAAAACGCCTTCCGCCTCTATGGCCTGCCGCTCCCGCAGCAGGGGGTGGTGGGGCTCATAGGCAAGAACGGGATAGGCAAGAGCACCGCCATTAAACTGATGGCAAACCAAATAACGCCGAATTTTGCCAACTTCGAAAGGAAGATGGCTGCTGAAGAAGTGATGGGCAGGCTGTCCCCCGAGCTTCAGAACTACTTCAGGACGCTTCACGACAAGAAACTGAAGGTCTCCCTCAAGCCGCAAAACGTCAACAGGATACCCGATGTGTTCCGGGGCAAGGCAAGGGAGCTTTTGGAGAAAAGCGACGAGAGGAAAGCGGCTGCGAAGGCTACGGAATGCTTCCACCTCCAAAATGTGCTCGAGAAACGGGTTTCCGAGCTTTCGGGAGGCGAGCTGCAGCGGCTAGCAATCGCGGTTGCCTACTGCAAGGAAGCGGACCTTTATTATTTCGACGAGCCTGCCGCCTACCTTGACATAAACGAGAGGCTTGCGTGCGCCCGCGCCCTCAAGGAGCTGTCGCTTGGGAAAAACGTGGTCGTAATCGAGCACGACCTTGCGATATTCGACTACCTTTCGGACTATGTGCATGTGCTCTACGGGCAGGAGAACTGCTATGGCGCAGTCTCCGGGGTGAAAGCCGCAAGAAGCGGGATAAACGAGTACCTGGACGGCTTCCTCAAGGATGAGAACACGCGCTTTAGGGACCATGAGATAAGATTCGCCGTTTCCTCTGCCGGCGAGACGAAAAAAACCGCAGTCAAGTTCGCCTATCCTGCCCTTGAGAAGCGGTTCGACCGGTTCTCGCTTTCCTGCGACGCTGGGAGCATACTGGACGGAGAGGTCATAGGAATGCTTGGGCAAAACGCGATTGGCAAGTCGGTTTTCATAAAGATGCTCGCCGGGCTTGAGGCGCCCGACAGCGGCGAGATTGAACATTCGCTTAAGATGTCCTACAAGCCGCAATACGTGAAAGCCGAGGCCGGGGTGGAGGTTTCCTCCATGTTCGCATCCGACCTTGACGCCGCTGTCTGCGAGCAGGCAAAGCGCAGGCTTTCGATAGGGGGGCTTATGGACAAGGCGCTTGACTCCCTTTCAGGGGGCGAGCTCCAGCGGGTGGCGCTCGCCCTTGCGCTCTCAAGGAATGCAGACATATACCTGTTCGACGAGCCTTCGGCGTTTTTGGACATCGAGCAGAGGCTGGAATTCGCAGGGCTCCTCCAGTCGCTCATATTGGGCACCAAGAAATGCGCGTTTGTAATAGACCACGACCTTGTGCTTCTTGATGCGATTTCCTCCCGCATGATGATATTCGAGGGGGAGCCCGGGAAAACTGGGCATGCGCTTGCCCCATCGGACAAGCGGGGCGGGATGAACCGGTTCCTTGCAGGAGTGGGGGTCACCTTGCGCCGCGACAAGGACAGCAAAAGGCCGAGGATAAACAAGCCCGACTCCGCGCTTGACAGGGAGCAGAAAGCGGCTGGCGAGTACTACTATTACGGGAATTGAGCTGCAATCCGATGCCAGCCAATCTGGAGAGTACCGCCATTGCGGAAAACCGCCTATTGCCCGATTGGCAAGACAGAGAGCACCTTGTTCTGCGCTTTTGAGAGCAAAACCTCGAACCCTCCCCCTGATGAACCGGATACCCAGCGGACCGCCCACACGCCGCTTGCAGGGTCAAACGAAGCAGTAGCGCTTGCGTCCGAGTTTTCCCTTATGAACCGCCCAGCCGCCTCTGTTTGAGGGTAGGTGTGTGATGCGATTATCGCCTCTTCAGGGAATGCCAATATGCATACTGGCTCGTTGATGCAGACCTTGCAGCCGCGCGTGATGTACTCGGGAGGCTGGCTGACAAAGTTTTTCGGAGGGTAATCGTAGTAGACGTGTATTCTCTCCGGGCAGGGGGTCGCGGCTCCGCTTGTGACTTGCGCCTTGAGCTGGAAGTAGGGCGCGCCTGCCGAATCGGTAAGATTCGAGATTGCCATCACTTCGCGCACGTCCGCGTTCGGGTACTTTTCCTTGAGGTCCTCGATGAAGAACTTCTTCGCGTCCTCGGCAGTCATCGGGTATGCCGGCTTTGAAAAGACGATGAGTGCCGCTGCGAGCGCAATGACAACCAGTATTGCCAGCAGGGCGGATGTTTTCATAAAGGGATAACGCGCGTCAGGTTTAAGTTCATTTGCCCGGGATGGAAAAAATTGGGAATAGGGGGCCACGGCCGATGGAGCAGACGCAGTCTGAGACAGTTTTCGAGCGGAAGGCTCGAAAGGCCGTGACTCGAGCGTAGCGAGAGGCCACGGCCGAGCGTCAAGCGGAGCTTGGCGCGATTTTGGCGCGAGAGCGCCAAAAGGCCGTGGACTGAGCACGAAGTGCGAAGGCCACGGCCGAGACTCGAACTCGGTCGAGGGGATCCACAGTCCCCCATGCTACCATTGACATCACCGTGGCCGCAAGGCAGAATATGAAAGTATGGCTATAAAAAAGCGCCGCCTTCAGAACATTCCATGCTTCGGCGGGTATACTGCATCAATTTCCTCGACGCTTTCATAGTCGGCGTCACATCGGTGGCTGTTCCGCTGATGATGCTTCATTATGGGATAGATGTTGCGGCAATCGGGCTCGCCTTTTCGCTTTCGCCCATCGCGAGGATAATCTTCAGGCTGGCAGGCGGGGCTGCGACGGATTCGCTTGGAGAACGCGCCATGTATGTTGCAACCTCTGCCTGCAATTTCCTCCAGCCAATCTTCTACTTCCTCTCGCCGACCGCCATGGGCTTTGCCGCCGGCAGGGCGGTGGATGGGGCAAGGGAGTCGCTTGTTTCGTCGGTAAACAGGGTGAGCGTCCTTGCCCTTGCCCCTGGAAAGGAGCATTTCGGGCTTGCGGGCATGATGTCCGGCAGGTTCATATACCAGGCATTGGGCAGCCTTGCGGTCGGGATGCTGTTTGCGGCAGGCGGCTTCGATTTCATACTCTTCGCCATAGCTGCGCTTGCTCTTTTCATGGTCGCGCTCTCGCTGAGGGTGAAGAACACGCACCCCCATGGCGAAAAAATCAGGCTTTCCGATTTTTCCCTTGCTGGCAAGCAGCGGACTTATTTTGAGGCGATGGGCATGATGGTGGTGGGGGCGATACTCTACCCGGTGATGCTCTACCTTGCAATGCCGTTGTACTTCAGCCAAAACGGATACTCGCCATCCGAAGTTGGGCTTTATTTCGCGGCGTATTTTTTGATACTCGGCGGGATAATGAGCTTCTTTTCCCACAAGTCTGCGAAGACAGGGGCTATTGCGGCAGCCGGGGCAGCGATATTCACACTTTCGCTTTTGGGGATGCTTTTTCTTCCGCAGTACCTCCCGGCCATGTTCCTTTTCATGGCGTTCGGGGACGGCTGCCTCGCATTGCCATGGGAGGAGGCATGCTATATCGCCATGAAGGGAAGCAGAAAGCGCGCCACCGACCTTGCGGTTGCCATGACCCCGGCAGGCGTTGCAATCTTCCTCTCATATGCGGCTTCGGGCTTCGCAATCGAGGCTTTCGGCTTTGCGCCAATCTTCATCCTAAGCGCGATTTCCCTTATTGCATTTGCCGCATGGGGCGTGCGGCTCTCAAAGATGAAATGAACGGCCGTTGCGAACCAATAATAATCAGGAGCAGCAAAAGCAGCTTGCGTGGATGAGGATTTGTGGATTCACTAAGCAATTGCGATGACGACAATCTGGAGCTCTGACACGCCTAAATAGATAGCCTAATAAACATGTTCGCACATAAAGGCAGACTAGCACTGATTTGCCGCCTTTTGACGGGAATTTTTTGGCTAAGTTGATTACTCTGCGAATGGGTGGGAGCATGAGCGAAGAGATAAAAAATGAGATAATGACGGCGTGGAACCGCTATCTTGCAAGCCACAGCAGGCGCTGCAACAAGAACGAAGGGAGCCTTGTCCAGCACGAGGAGCACCTCAAGGTATTCCACACCGGCATAAAGAACCATGCCAAGCTCTCGAAGAAGGAGAAGGACGACCTCTTGGCGTATATCGGCATTGTGCCGCAGGCAAACGGGAAGAACAGCTAAACCTTTTTCTCCAGGATAAGCCCCCTATTTACGGCTGCGCATCAGAATCCGGCTCGAAGCCCCTGTTTATCGCGGACTGGATGCGGTCGCGCAGCGCCCTGGCTTTGAAAAGCAGGTCTATTTCGCCGTTGATTGTTCCTCTTTCAGGGGCGTCAAGCGCGCAGGCAACCGAGTCCGCGCTCATGAAAGCCTCATTCAGCCTGTCATTTGCCCGGAAATCGTAGATTAGCTTGGCCTTGTTGTAATGGGCGTTGTAAAGAATCTGCGAGTTTCCAACAGGTGATTCATTGCAGCATGCGCTCTCGTAAGCCGAGACCGCATCGGCAACGTAGTGCCTGCTGACCGGAATGCCATAATCTGCAAGCAAGTAGCAGAACTGGCTTAACGCCTCGCCAAGGAGGAAATGCGCTTCTGCTGAAAACGGATCCTTTTTGGCAGCCGCCTTGAAGTAGTGCGCAGCGGGAAGGTATTTTCCATCATGCATTGCGCTGCGCCCGAAAGAGAGGCAATCTTCGAATGTTCTGCAAGGGATATGCAAAAGCCTTGAGAAGAACGGCCCCTTGCCCGCAGAACCTCTGGCTCCGCCCGCATCCAGGTTAGCAGACATGCTAGAATCAGTCTTGTGAACTGCCAGGTTCATCAATCCACCCCGGAAAGATATGTGTATGGAAGAGATTAAAAATGTAGGGGCGCAACTGGCCGGAATTGTGGCTGTTTGGCGTCAGAGTCAAGTCACCTCATCACGGACATCAGAGTCGTATCGCTCATCATTCGCCTAAAGGATATGTTTCCGCAGCTATATTAATTCCTCGGGCTTCCTTCCCGCGAGCTTTGCCTTTGAAAGGGTTATCGTGAATGTTTTCCCCTGCTCCTCCAGAAGATGCACCGGGAAGAGGAACCAGCCCTCGCGCGGGACGCGCCAGCCGATAAGGTAGGTTATGCCCGTCACTTCCTCCCAGCGCTTCATCCCTGCGACCTTTTCCTTTTCGAACGACAATGAGCCTGAGTCCCATGCCTTGCACTCCACCGCATATTGCTTTCCCTGCCGGAATGCCAATAGGTCGGGCGAAAGGGAATTCACCCCTGAGCCTGCGGCGCGTATGACCTCGAATCCATGCCCTGAGAAAAAAGCGATGAGCTCGCGCTCCGCCCTTGCGCCTTTGCGGTAGGTTCCGAATGCCACGGGGAATGTTGGGTGGGAACAAATAATAATGATGGCGGGGCAGGAAGCGGCATGGGCTTTGAGGATGTTTTCCTGGGCGCAACAATAGCGCTTGCCGCAACATCGATAGGGGCGCTTCTCATAATTCCGTTTAGGAAGCTTTGCGAGAGCGCATTCTCCCCCATGATGGCTTTTTCCGCAGGCGTGATGGGATATGCCACGCTGGAGATGCTGTCCGAATCCCGCGTGAACGGTGGTGATGCCGCGCTTGTTCTAGGCGTGCTTGCAGGCTTTGTTGCGCTTCTCCTGATTGAGCGCATGCTCCCGCATGTGCATCGGATTGTGAGAAAAGGCGAGATGGGTCACGGGAAGCGGAAAGCCGCGCTTCTTGCAGGCACCATAACAATACACAATATTCCGGAAGGGCTCGCGATTGCCGCCGCGTTCGCAACCGACCCGTCGCTTGGCTGGCTGGTGGCGTCCTCGATTGCGGTGCAGGATTTGCCGGAGGGGTTTGTAGCCTCGGCGCCGCTCGCGCTTTACGGAGTTAGGACCAGCCACTCCGCGCTATGGGGGGTTTTCTCCGGGGCGGTGGAATTCGTTGCCGCGATTGCCGGCTTTTTCCTGTTCACGCAAATACGCGGATTCGTCCCGTTCGCGCTCTCCTTCGCGGCTGGCGCGATGGGGTATGTCATACTCTTTGAGATGCTGCCGGACGCCTTCAAGGGAAAAGAGAAGCTTTTGCCTGCGCTTTCATTCGCGCTCGGCGCTGCTGGCGCGCTCGTGCTTGCGGGGCTGATTGCGGGCTAGGTGGCTTTATTAGTGGCATCGATGTCCTTGGCTGCAAGCTCGTGCGCTATCCTGTCCGCGATTGCATCGACCGCCTCTGCAAACGATTCGACTTTCGCATCCGTCTTTTCACGCAGCGAAACCATGAAAGCGGCAACTGCATCTGCAAGCCCAGGAATCTTGGTGCGCTCCAACGCCTCAGGCCCCCTGCCGCCCGCGCTGTCCCCTTTCCTTATGCCTTCTTCGCAAGCGCATGCCGCCCAATGTTTCGAGTCCGGCTTGGCAAGGAGAATGGGCCAGTCGCCCGGTTCTATGCCGCGGTTGCCTTCGTAAGCGCAAAGGAACTCGAACAGCTGCTCTTTTGCAGGGAAGAATTGCGCGTCATTTTCCGTGAGGGCAATCCTGAATGCGTAGCCGTTTAGCGAACTTACGCCATTTCTGCGGAACATGAAGCCTGCGTATTCCGACTCGGCAAAAACCGCGTGCATCTTTTTGCCCCCGACCAAAACTCCAAGGCGCGCGCCTGCAAAATCCCAGAAAAGGGCGGCAAGCGGGCTTTTTTCGGAACTAAGCTCCCTGATGATGCTTTCGGCGGCTGGCTGGCACAGCGCCCAAATCGGCTCTGGGTAGCCGTGCATCATTTTTATGCCCTTGACCGTTTCATATGGGCGGCTGTTCATCTCCCTCAAATACTGCTGCTGGAGATAGCCTGAAACCCTTGTTTTCAAGGATGAGAATGCCTCCGGGACATTGCTTTTCTGCGCAAGAGCCTGGAGTTCGAGCGAATACGGCACTCTGCTATAAGAACGCGGCATCGGAAACACCCCGCCCACTTAGAATGCGAAGCGGTTAAAAATAGTGCGGAGGGGCAAAAAACAGAAAAAAAACGGAAAGACGGGAAAAAGAAGCGGGAAACGCGCGCATTACACGCTTTCCTCTTCAAGGCAGTCCGAGCACTTGAGCTTTCCCTCGTCGCGCTGCAAGTCGTCCGCGTGAAGCCCGCAGACTTCGCAGATGCCCGTCACGTATTCGTTGGGCTTCGACTCGCGCATCTCCTGCATTTCGGATATCACGTCCACCATGCCGGGATAGACCCGGAGAAGGTCGCCTTCGGTGATTATGCCCACCAGCCTGCCCTGCTTGTCCACTACCGGAAGGCGCTTGACCTTGTTCGCGCGAAGCGCGGATGCGGCGGACTCGACCCTGTCCGATGCCTTTATCACCTTCAGCGGGCGGCTCATTGCCGACTTGAGCTTCATCTTTTTCGGGTCTTTCCCCTGCGCGACCACCTTGTATATTATGTCGCGTTCGGTGATTATCCCCTTTGCCTTGCCCTTCTGCGTGATTATCACCGAGCCGACCGATGTTTTCTTGAGAAGCTTGGCAGCGTCAAAAACCGACTTGTCGGCTGGAAGGGTGAATACCCCGATTGTCATGCATTGCCCTACCTTGATGTCCATTTTCATAGGCTCACCTCGCAAAAATAGATTCAAAATCAAAGTTTTTAAACACGATGCGCCAAATGGAACTCGGGGAAAGATATGGAATTGAGAAGCTTCTTATCGGGCATGCTCTTCCTTTTCGGGGTCAACGCCATACTCCCGTTTTTCGGCATTGCGATAACCGTCGCCACTCCGACCCCCCTCCTGAACCTTGTTTTCGGAGTCATGGCAATTGCGCTCTCCTACTTCCTTTTGAGGAACGGCTGAATGGGTCGAAAAAATGCCAATTCGGCTTAGAAGAAGCCCTAAGGCGGCAGGATTATAAACACATCAAACCATAACGCCGTACGCTGTGCGTGGATGGCAGCACGAGCCGACCAAGGCTATGAATCAACTGTCAACAGCGCACCGCACATTGAACAAAAGATGCATAAGATAGGTTCATAGTAATTCAAGCATTAAGGAAGAATCACGCATGCAGGCATCGCCCTGCGGTTTCACAAGTTGTTCGCTCATTTCCGACGGGGTTTCCCCTTCGGGCGGCTAAGCCGCTTTTCGCGCCCTTTTTTTGGGCTGCCACGAGCAAGACTTGTGCCATTAAGCGCAAGCGGGTGTTTCCCGCGCGCATAAGGCAAGGGATTGGATGGCGGTAATTTTCCAGGTGCACGCTTCTGCTTGCGCCAGGAAATTCAGCCTGTCATTGATGTCTGAAAAACCGTTGGTTGCCCGAGCCGGAATTCCGGAGGAGCCGGAAGGCGGCAAGGCGACCCGCGCGCTTCTTTCCGAGCTTGAGTCAATGCTGTCCTGCAAAGTCACAATTCTTTCGGGGCAGAAAAGCAGGAGGAAAACGCTGGCTGCGGAGTGCAGCCAGGAAGAGCTTCTGCGAAAATTTAGGGAATGTGGAAAATGCAAAAATTGAAAGGTGAATTGAATGGGAAAAACATACATTGACACGGTCAAATATCTCGTATATGCGAACGTGGAAATAGACGGGCTGGTGGAAAAGCCCGACGTGGTCGGCGCGATATTCGGCCAGACCGAAGGCCTTTTGGGCGACGAGCTCGACCTTCGCGACCTCCAGAAAAACGGGAGGATCGGGCGGATCGAGGTCGACTTGCAGCCTCGCGGCGGGCGATGCGTGGGCAAGATAAAGCTGCCATCCTCGCTTGACATGGTCGAAACGTGCATCCTCGGCGCCGCGCTTGAGACGGTCGACCGGGTCGGCCCGTGCGAGGCAAAGATAGCGATCGAGAAAGTGGAGGACACCAGGAACTCGAAGCGCAAGGTGCTCATAGACCGCGCAAAGAACCTGCTCAAGAGCCTGCTCACGAACGAAATACCTGAGAGCAAGGAAATCTCCGAGATGGTCCGCCAGGAAGTGAAGGTCGCGGAAATCGAGGAATACGGCCCTGAGAAGCTTCCGAGCGGCCCGAACATCGAAAAGCAGGATTCCATCGTTATAGTGGAGGGCAGGGCGGATGTCATCAACCTCCTCAAGAACGACGTGACCAACGCGGTCGCGGTCGGAGGGGCAAACGTGACGAATGCCATTGCCAAGCTTGCCAGGGAAAAGGAAGTGACCGTTTTCCTGGACGGGGACCGCGGAGGGGACATCATCCTAAACGAACTTGCCCGGGTGGCGGACATTGACTTCGTAGCCCGTGCGCCCATAGGCAGAGAAGTGGAGGAGCTCTCAAGGAAGGAGCTCATCAAGTGCCTGAGGGCAAAGGTGCCTTTCGAGGCAGCCGCACCCAAGGAGGGCGGCTCTGATGAGAGGCGCGGCGGAGAAGGATATGAAAGAGGCTCCAGGCGCGAGAGAAGCCGCTATGAGGAGCGCGGCGAGCGGCGCGGAAGGGAGAGGCGAGAGGAGCCCCGCCCGTATGCGCAGGCAGCGCAGCAGCCGGTTGAAAGGCACAGCCAGCCGGCAGCAGTCCCGATGCCGCCGGCAGTGGAACCGCAGGCAGAAATTGCCCCGCCCCAGCCTCCGAAAGAGGAGCCTGTGAAGAGGATGGCTGAAGTGCCGCCTCAGCTTCTTGGGAGCTTGGACGAGCTTGAGAACACCCTTCGCGCGCGCTTCTACAACGCGGCGATGGTGTCCACCAAGGAAATGCCTGTGCGGGACATGATAAAATCGCTTGAGGCGGAAACCGACGTGCATGCGATTGTCTTTGACGGCATAGTGACCCAGCGGCTTGCCGACATGGCCGAGAACAAGAAGGTCGCGGTGCTGGTGGCAATCAAGCTTGGGAATGTTTTCAGGAAGCCTGCAAGCGTGCTGATACACACCAAGACGTAAAAAGAGCGGGCTTTTTTCCGCTTTTTTCTTTTTGTTTTTTCTATTTTTTATTTATTTTACTATTTGTTTTTTTGGCTGCCCAGGATCTCCAGCGTTTCCTGAAGCGCGAATCCTATGAATTCCGCGCAGCGCTTCCTGCGAACGCTGTCGGAAACGCCAGTCAATTTCAAATCAGCGCACATTATGGAGCCGAACTTCGACTCAAAACCATGCTCCAGCCGCCCTTTCATGCCGCCAAGGGAATTGGCGTCAAGCACGCGGCATGCCCCGGCAAGCGCGCCGCAGACCGTCCTTTTGCCCCCAGCTGCTCCGTTGCACGCTTCAGATAGCGCGGCGCCCCATTCCATGCCCCTTGCAAAGCATGCCGCGGCATAGACTGCCTGCTCGCAGTTGTATCCTTGCCGCAAGAACATTATCCGCGCAGCCTGCTGCGCCTTCTCAGCCCGGCTTTTGGCATGCATCATTATTGCTCAACTCCCACATTGTGTTCCTGTATGGAAGCCAATATTAATCGTTAGGTTCTGGCGGCAGCGCGTGGCGCCCAGGCTAAGGGTTTCAGATGGGCCCGCGGAGATGGAGCGGACCGGGTCCGCGACAGATTTCGAGCGGCGGACCGCTCGAAACCGCGGGACCACGAACGAAGTGAGTGGGCCCGCGGAGAATCGAACTCCGAATCTTCTACATGTCAAGCAGACGTCTTAGCCATTGTCGGCTTTGCCGGCAAGTTCTTGCCGCCAGGCAAGAGCATTCGACTACGGGCCCAATAATAGGCTTTTTCTGAAAATCAAGGTTTAAATTGGTTCGGACTGAAGCCCTAACCATGGGCAAGGCTTCCGCATCCTGCCCGTCCTATGTGACGGGGATATTCTGCATAGGCGCAGGCGATGCGCCAGGCGCGGGATTCGCGATTGACCGGAAACTCACCACGGCTGTTTCTTCTGCGTCTGGCATGACAAGGATATTCATCAACGGAAGCGAGAGCCCGGCGCCGGTCTCGAAAGCAGTGATGCGCCGCTTTACCGAGAAATGCGGGAGGATGGGCGTTTTGGAAATAAGGCACGAGGCAGAGGCGCCAATCGGCTATGGCATGGGAATGAGCGCGGCAGGCGCGCTTTCGCTTTCACTCTCGCTAAACGAATTCCTTGGCGCGGGGCTTGGCAGGAAGGAGTGCGTGAAAATCGCCCACGACTCGGACGTGGAATGCGGCACCGGGCTTTCAGGGGTGGACGCGGCCGCGGTTGGCGGGCTGCTTTTGCGCCGCACGGTTTCTGAGGGGGCTGTGAAACTGCCTTTTGAGGAAAAGGAAATCGAGATTGCATTCTTCTCCCCAATAAGGAACGCTGCCGTGCTCAAAAGCAGGGAATGGCAGGAAAGGGTGAATGCGGCCGGCGAAAAGGCGCTTGGCTCCCTGTCAGGGGGTAGGGATTGGGATGGCTTTGTAGAAGCATCACGGCAATTTGCAAAAGAGTCCCTTCTTGCCGAATGGTGCAAGCCTGAAATGGAGAAAAATTTGAGGGCGAGCATGGCGATGCTTGGCCAGACGCTTTTTTCGGATGCTCCCTTGGACATCAGGAGGCGGCCGAAAGCGCTTTTGAAGGCGAAAACAAGCGAAGGCGGCGCGGAATTGCTCTGAGGTGTGGAAAATGGCGAAAGGCAAAATGAAAAATGCGGGAAATGGGGTCGATGTTTCTGTCATAGTGCCTGCTTACAACGAAGAAAAATACATCGGCGCCTGCCTTGCCGCGATAAAGAGGCAGAAGTTCTCCGGCACCTATGAGGTGATAGTCGGGGACGGGCACAGCACCGACCACACGCAGAAGATAGCTCATGACTATGGGGCAAAGGTGGTGCTTGAGCGGTTCGGCACTGCCTCAGGCGGGAGGTATGCCGCGGCAAAGGTGGCGAAAGGCAAAGTGTACCTTTTCACAAGCTCGGACACCCAGCCGTGCCCTGAATGGGTGCAAAACGCATATGGCCTGTTCCGTGACCGGAAAGTCGCATGGGCGGTTGGCAATGTGCGCCCGTTCGAGGGAAATGCCATGGAGCACCTCGGAGCGTTCATACTCAACATCTGCGCGGCGGTGCTCAACCGCGTGGGGCTTGCCTATGTGAATGGGGACAATATAGCGGCAAGGGCTGACGCTTACTGGAAATGCGGCGGCTTCAACCCAAAGCTTGCGACATCGGAGGACACCGACCTTGGGCAGCGGCTGATGAAGCAGGGCAAATTCGCATTCTCAAGGAAGGCAACCGTGCTTATCTCCATGAGGCGCGTCCGGAAATGGGGCTACCTCAATTTCGCGATTTTCCATACCGGCAACTTCCTCTCCACGCATTTCTTCAAGGCGCCTGCCAAGATGTACGCGCCGATAAGGTGAGCGGCTTGCTGGAGAAAAGCCGCCGGACCGCAGTGCCTTTCCCGATGGGCGGCTGAACCGCGCTTGCTGAAAACGCCTTGGTTATTCCCCCTTTTCCCACTTGAAGTGCGTGCCCACCTTTTTCCTCATGTTCACCGCATACTCGCCGCCGGATTCGGACTTGAAAAGGAGTATCTCCCCTTTTGCGCCAAGTATCTGCCCGAGGATGGAGTCTGTTTCGGTTGCGGCTTTCATGCGCGGGTAATGGGAGGAGAGGTCGAGTATTTCTGGCGTAAAATCGGGAAGCGCGCCCGATGTTTTGACCATCTCGACTGCCGAGCGGAAGTTTTCTGAAGCTGCGCCCCGGTCAAAATGCAGCCTGCGCAGCTTCTGCGCGAGGCGCACGGAGTTTGAGAATGAGAAGCGAGACTGGATTTCCGCCTCCTTGGAGTACACTTCGTCAGGCCCGGTAAAGGACCCTATTATGCAGCCGAAGTCGGCGCCCTGCTCAACCATCCGGGGCAGGAAACGCTCCTTGCGCGTGAGGCCGCACTTTATTATGTCCTCCCCGAAGCCTGCAAGGTAAAGTGCGTATTCCTCCTTTTTCGCCCCCTCATAAAGAGAAGGATAGCCTGAGAAATCGCCCACTGTATAGGCGCGAGACACGTCAAGCGCGCTGCAGGTGGGGCACTGGCGGGTGTTTATCGCCGAATTTTTGCATGGAAGGTAGCCGTCCGGCGATTTGTAGCCTATGCAGGAAAGCCGCATGCTGAACGTTATGTCCTCAAAGCCGGAAAGCCCAAGCTTTCCCATTTCGCCATTCCCGCTGTTGCGGCAGAACATGGACGGCACGCCTTCCCCGGAGTAAAAGCGCACCATGTGGAATGTCCCCATGAGGGCAGGATACGGCTATGCCCATATAAAATGGTTCGTTGGGCGGAATGCCGCTGTGCCGTTGAAGCAAGCGCAAAAAAACTCGACAGGAAACGAAGAAAACGGAATAAGCGTTTTAATGGTGTTGGGGGAAAGATAGCGAACAAGAGGTGCTAATATGACACTTGACAACTATTTGGCGGCAGAAGTGAAGTCCCTTAGGGACAAGAGCCTGGACTGGAAGCTTCGCGAGCTTCAGGGCCCGTCCGTTCCCCGCGCCAGGGTGAACGGCAAGGATGTGATAATGTTCTGCTCGAATAATTATCTGGGCTTATCAAACCAGCCGGAACTTAAAAAAGCGGCAATCGAGGCAGTGGAGAAATACGGCGCAGGCTCAGGCTCGGTTCGTGCGATTGCGGGAAGCCAGGATTTGCATTTCAAGCTCGAGAGGACGATTGCGCGATTCAAGCACACCGAGGCGGCGATTTATTTCCAGACCGGCTTTGCGGCAAACGCGGGCTCGCTCCCGCAGCTTTTGGTGGAAGGCGACCTTGCGATTTCAGACAAGCTCAACCACGGAAGCATTATCGACGGAGTAAGGCTGGGCAAGGCTGAGAAGACGATTTACGAACACAAGAACATGGAGGACCTGGAACGCGTGCTAAAGGAGGCGAAGGCGAAGGGCACCTACAAGAAAATATTCATCATAACGGATGGTGTTTTCTCCATGGACGGCGACATCGCGCCGCTTGGCAGGATACACGAGCTTGCAGAGCAGTACGGCGCCTATGTGTATGTGGATGACGCACACGGCGATGGCGTTCTTGGCGACCATGGAAGGGGGATTGTCTCGCACTTCAGGCTTGAAAAGAAGATCGAGGTGGACATGGGCACGTTCTCAAAGGGGTTTGGAGTGGTGGGCGGCTCTATTGCGGGCTCGCAGCACCTCTACGATTTTTTGCAGAACAAGGCAAGGACATGGCTCCTTTCTGGCTCGGCTCCGCCTGCGACCGTGGCGGCATGCACCGCGGCGCTCGAGCTTCTTGAAAGGGATGACACACTGGTAAGAAAGCTTTGGGAGAATACGAACTATTACAAAAAGGAGCTTGCAACCCTGGGCTTTGACACCGGCGAGAGCGAAACTCCGATTACCCCGATAATGCTCGGGGAGAGCAAGCTCGCGCAGGACTTCGCAGTGGAAATATTCAAGGAAGGCGTGTTCGCGCTGCCGATTGTTTTCCCGATGGTCGCGCAGGGCAAGGCAAGGATAAGGACAATGGTGACTGCCGCGCACACCAAGGAAGACCTAAATGACGCGCTTGCGATATTCGAAAAGGTTGGCAAGAAGCTCGGCGTCGGCAAGAAGTAAGCGGGCTTTTGCAAGCGGAAGCCCGCATATCGCAGCTAAAGAAATGGGTTTTGGCAGAGGGGCATCCTGGCTTATGGCGCATAGCGGAAGCCTGACACTGTGGAGCGGGCAAGCTACTCCTTTTTCGCATTCAGCTGCTCAAGCTTTTTGTCAATCTTCCGCTCCGCCTCAAGCCGCTCGAACTCGTAGGCTTCAAAATCCACGAATTTCATCCCCGCGGCAAGGCAGGGGTGAACGCCCGCGATGAGCCTGTTCATGTCCTGCGCCGCCCTGCGGTAGTCTATATGCCCCTGGCGCATGGAGCGAAGCTCGCAGAAATGGTATGCTTCCCTCAGGTTCATCTTCATGTACCAGCGCATGCGGCAGCCAAGGGGCACCACATACTGGGCTTCAAAAGGCATGGAGGGCTCCATTTGCCTGAAAAGCGCGTCCGCGGACGAAATGGCTTCCCTTATCTCGCCATCAAAGCCGGCATCCGCAAGCTCAGGGGGCATGTCAAAGCCGTGCCTCGTGGTGAGAAGCTGGCGCTCCTGCGTGAGTATCCTGTGCCTGTGCAAATCGCGGTACATGCCGAAATTGCCTGTGAGCGAGAAAGTATAGTCTGCGCATTCGAAAGCGCGCCCGGGCTTCTGCCTGCGGTTCCTGCGCTCCCCCATGTATGCGGAAATGAGCTTCGCCCTCTCTTCTGGAGGCATCCTTGCGGCTGCCTCCCTGCACTCCTGCAAATCGCAGTGGAGATGGGGGAAAAGTATTGCGGCAAGTATTTTCTCCTCGGCGCGCGGGTCGTGTTCCACCAATGCCACATGTGATTTGTCCTCCTTTGCATCTGAAAGGGAAGCGTGCGATGCGAGAGCGGCCTGCCTTGCGCGCAATGCGTTTTCCGAGAGGTAGCCCTGCAGCTCCTTCCCGTATTTCTCATCGGCCCTCTTCACAAAGGACGGGATGACCTTCCTAAGCTCTGCGTGAAGCTCGGCTGCAACCGCGCGCGGCTCGGAAAGCGGGCTTGAATACATCTTCACAAGCATGTACTCAAACGCCCTGCCATTGCCGAAAAACCCGGAGTTTGTGAGGGTGGATGCGGGCAGGATGCCGCGCAGGAGGTCGCAGACTTTTGCGCGTATCGTGGATGCGTATGCCCGCTCGGAAAGCCCTTCCTCACGGGGAAACCGCTCCTCTTCCACCTTCGAGAGCAGAGGTATGATTTTTGCATATGTGTCGAAGAGGAGGTTGCATGCGCGGACATAGTCGTCTGCGAATTTCGAGCCCATTATCCCCTCTTCGCGGAGGAAGCGGTATTCACCGCCTTCCTTTTGGTCGAAATATATGTAGCGGGTGGACTTTTCAAGCGGGGAGACTCCGATGCGTGAGTCTTGCAAAAGCTTGGTGAGCACGTTTGACACGTTCTCGCATGCCACATGCGCCCCGCCCAATTCCGCGACCGAGTCGTCCCCGTAGCCAACCAGTATCCGTTCATAGAACTCTTCCGCCTTCTTGGTCGCCACAAGCTGCGATTCCCCGCGTTTCACCCCTTCCCCGACGATTTCGGAGAATCCGGCTTCGGGGTTGAGGATGAACTCGTCGAGGAGAAGACGGCGGATGGATTTGGGCGAGCGGGAATATCGGGAGAAAAGCGCCCCCTTCACCGCTTCCGGAAGGTTGATGAGCGCAAAACGGTCCGAGGTGACACTGGTGCAAAACTGCAAGAGTATGCCGCACTCCCTCTCTGTAAACTGCTCCATCCACACACCCGCTGGAAAATAAGCAATGGATGTTCATAATGCTTTTGGGGGAAGGCGACGATAGTCATTTAAAACGTTTTTCGTCCGAAGAGGTGCACCCTTATTTTTTGGAGAGAATCTCCATTTGGAGGTGAGGGAATGACTGAGAAAAGGCCATTTGACATATTGAACGGCGCGCTGAACAACCGTGTGCTTGTGGGGCTGAAAGGGGGCGTGGAGCTTTCCGGCACGATGGTGTCCTACGACGTGCACATGAACATAGTGCTTGAGAAGGCGCAGCTGGTGAAGGGAACCGAGACCCGCGGCATCGGGACCGTGCTTTTGCGCGGCGACTCCGTGGTGTACATCTCGCCCTCGCAGGCATAAATTCATCCGTTTTGAGGTTTTTTGGGCTTGTGGCGCAACGGTAGCGCGCCTGCATGGCACGACCCTTTTGCTCGCTCCAGATGGGGACGCTCGCAAAAGCGTCGACGGAAAATGCAACAGGGTTCCTGAATGCAGGAGGCTGGGGGTTCGAATGACTCTTTTCGACGCATCGAAAAGCGTCCGACTGTCCCCCCGAGTCCATTATTCGCCGCCAGCTGAAAGCTTAGGAATTTAAACAGGATGCGAGAATTGTGAACCATGGCATCGGACAAGATGAGGGCACTTATCGGCTTTGCCAAGCTCGCGGTCGCAGCCGTGGCAGGCTATGCGATATACTATGTGTGGGTTGAGGCGCGCGGAGGCCTTGACGAATGGTATATCCCGTATGCCGCCGGGACGGTGGTCGCAGTGATGGTGTTCGTGCTGCTCTCCAAGCTCAACAAGGGAAGCGACTAGGCGATTTTCAGCATGGCTTCCAGCGAGAGGCGCGCCTTTTTAGACACCTGCGGGTCAACATTTATTTCGTTCTCCGGAGGAAGCGCCTTAAGCACGCGAAGAATGGACTGGAGCGAATTCTTCTTCATGTAGGGGCAAAGCGAACATGAGCCTACAAACTCCTTTTCCGGGAATTTTGCGCGCAAGCGGTCGGCAAGCCCGCATTCGGTGAGGAGGAAATATGGGCCGCTGCCCTTGCCTGAAACGTATTTCTCCATGTCGGTTGTCCCGCCGACCATATCGGAGATGGCGGCTATTTCAGGGGGGCATTCTGAGTGAGCGAGCACGCTTGCGCCGTCAAATAGGCCCCTTATCCTTCCGATTTTGAGCGGGTCGATGTCAGCATGCACCACGCAGCGGGCAGACCAGGGAATGAGCCTCTTGCCAGCCCTCTTCGCGACGTTTTTTGCCATGAACGAGTCGGGCACGAAGATTATTTCGCCTTGCGGAAGCGAAGAAACCACCTTCTCCGCATTCGCGCTTGTGCAGCATATGTCGGATTCCGCTTTCACCTCTGCGCTGGTGTTCACATAGCAGACGACCGGGCAGCCAGGGTGCTCTTTTTTGAGGCTCCTGACGTCTTCCGCGGTTATGCCGTCCGCAAGCGAGCAGCCTGCCTCGGTTGAGGGGATGAACACCCGTTTTTCCGGATTGAGTATCTTCGCAGTCTCGGCCATGAAGCGCACGCCTGAAAACACTATGATGCCTGCCTTTGCGCCCATTGCCTCTTTTGAAAGCCCGTACGAGTCGCCGGTGAAATCGGCGACGCCGAATATTATGTCCGGCGACTGGTAGGAATGCGCAAGTATGATGGCGTTTTTCTCGCGCTTGAGGCGGTTTATCTCAAAGGTGAGGCTTGCGCTGATGCGGCAGGTGTCCGTGCTCCAGCCAAGCTTTCCGAGCTTTTCATGAAGGCGCAATGCCTCGCGCTCAATCTCGCTGTTTGTTCCCACGCGCAAATCTTGGCAATGAAGAATAAAAATAGGAGGGATTGCAAACCGGCGACGGGAAGCGAAGGGTTTAAATTGGGCTAAAATAGAATAAGTGCGGAGTGGCGGGAGGATGGCCCACCGAGGCTTTTAGCCTGGGAGGAAGTTCTGCCCACCGCAAGAGTCCGAGAAGCTTAAGGCTTGATCGGGAACAGAAACGATGCCCATTTTGCCGAAAGGCAGGATGGGCGAACCTTGCCGGCAGATGAGGATGACGAAAGGAGATGCCGGATAAGGGTTGAAACGGCCCGTGGACGGACATGAAATGCGCGGTGCAAGGCCTTTGTGCCGCTTGCTCATCCAGCAATGATGGGCATCCGAGGGTGTTATGCGCTCCCGGATAGTCCAATGCCATCTAAAACAGAAGGCAGGCTACTACCCGCCGCTCCATAATGATTCCTCGTGGCCGCAGCGTTGCCAGTTGAGGCGCTTTTTTATCTTCGTTGCAATCGCCAATTGCAACTTCTAAAAAAGCGCTTTGAGGCGCTTTTTTAATCCCTTCGGCTGCAATTAGCCTTAGTGCCAAGGTAACTCAGTTTGGTTAGAGTGCCAGACTCATAGAACCCGGACGGTAAAACGGATGGGAAATCGATGAGTGATGAGCCGCTTGTCGGCGATGATAAAAAAAGGTATTCGCAAGGCAAATGCGCCTTGAAAAAAGATGCCACTGGGAAATCTGGAAGTCGCGTGTTCAATCCCAATCCCTTTTCTTTCGATAAAGAAAAGGTCTAGGGTTTACCCCAAAAGAAAGGACGAACGCGGGTAAGCTACGGAACAAATCACGCCCTTGGCATGTTTTTTTTAAAATGCATAGCCATGCCAAGGGCTTTTTGCTTTTTTGCAAAATCGCGCCAACCTTCGGCTGACGCTCGCGCCCTTGGCACTTTTCTTTTCAAGAAAAGTGACAGCCATTTTCGCAGCGGCAAAGATAGCATGGCATGCGCCTATTTTCCATCCTTGCCGAAAATTCCAATAAGAATATAATTGCCGCAGGCTTATTCTTTCCATGGAAAGCCTCTCATGGATAAAATCCGCGCGCAAGAAGCTGGGCATCACGCAGCAGGGGCTCTCGAAGATGGCGGGCGTGAGCCAGTCCCTAGTCGCGAAAGTGGAGGCGGGCAAGCTTGACCCCTCATACTCGAAGGCGCAGAGCATTATCGAGGCCCTGCGGCGCGAAGGGAGCGGGCAGGAGAAAACCGCGCGTGAGATAATGCATCCCGAGGTGGCGTCCGTCACGCCAAAAAGCACGCTTCATGCGGCTGCCGCAGTCATGAGGAAGAATGCGATTTCGCAGCTGCCGGTTGCCGAGGGGGGAAGGATCGTCGGGAGCATAAGCGAGCAGACCGTGCTTCGCCAGTTCTCAGAGAACCCGAAAGGCATCGCAGGCATGAAGGTTGCCGAGGCGATAGAGGAGTCTTTTCCCACCGCGCTTCCTTCCACGCCGATTTCCGCGATTGCCGCGCTTTTGCGCCATTATCCTGCCGTTTTGGTCATGGAAAAGGGGGAGGTTGCCGGGATAATCACGAAAGCGGACCTCCTCAAGGCGATTTGAGGCGCAATCTGCAAGCGTTTAAACCTTAGCCTCCAAATGCCAAGCATGGACGAATCAAAAAAAGCCGCAGCCATGCAAGCGCTCGGGCTTGTGAAGCCCGGGATGGCAGTCGGGCTTGGCACAGGCAGCACCGCCGAGATATTCATCGAGCTTCTCGGAAAGAAGAACAGGGGAAAGGACATGGGGCTTGCCTGCATTGCGACCTCGAATGCCTCCGAGAAGCAGGCGAGGAGGCTGGGGCTTCCGCTTGCAGGCTTTGACGAAATAAAAAGACTGGACATCGCATTTGACGGCGCAGACCAGGTGGACCGCTCGTTATGCCTGATAAAGGGGCTCGGCGGCGCGCTTGTCCGTGAGAAAATCGTGGATTACCGGGCGGAAAAGTTTGTCGTGATGGTGGGCGAAAACAAGGTTGTGGAAACGCTTTGCGGGACAGTGCCTGTTGAAATAATACCGCTTGCGGAGGAAGCCGTGAAAAGGGACCTTCTGAAGCTTGGCGCGGCCCGCTTTGAAACAAGGATGGATGGGGGGCGGAAATTCATTAGCGACAACTCGAATGTGATTGTGCATGCGGATTTCCCAAAAATAAGGGATCCGGTGCGGCTTGAGGATGGGATAAACCAGATAGCCGGGGTGGTGGACAACGGGATATTCTCGCAGAAAAAGCCGATTGTGATAGTCGGCAATGGGAGCGGCTCGGCAAGGCGCCTGGTGTAGTTTTATGCTCGTCCTACCTGGCAGCATGCGTGAGGAGATGCGGCGCCCTTTTGGCAAGCTTGTAAGCGGGAAAGGGTTCAAGGAAGAGCTTGCGAAGGCGGAAAAGCCGCTGATAAGCGTGGGGGACAGGTGCGCTTACGACCTGATAGCGCAAGGCACGCCGCCGGACATGCTGGTGGTGGATTTCAAGGTGAAAAGGGAGGAGATACCCCCTGAAATGAAAAAGGCAATCGCCACGCAGGCGAAAAACGCGCTTTTGGTGTTTTCGGGGGCAGGGATGATTACGGATGAGCTTCAAAGGGCGATTGATGCCATGCTCTTGGAAGGCAAGGGCGCAGTCATAGTGATTGGCGAGGACGACCTCTCAAGCCTCCTTATAATGGCAAATGCGAAAAAAGGGACCCTTGTCTACGGGCAGCCCGGAAAGGGCGCTGTGCTTGTTCCGCTTGGCGGGGAAAAAATAAGGAAAACCGCGCAAGGGATTCTCGGGCGGATGGAGAAAGGATGATTCTCGAAAAAGCCAGGGCGCGTGAGGAGCTATATCTTGCATATTGGGGCTGGAAAAAGCTTGTGCCGGTTCTTTTCCATGCGTGAAATTATTGCCGCCACGGTTTTTGTGCCGAATCTCTTGCAAAGGGAGGCTTTGCTTTCGCCGCTTTCTATTCCTGCAAGAACCCTGTCCGCGGTTTCATAGGCGAAACCAAGCTCGCCTTCCGCGGTCTGCCCCGGGTAAAGCGCAGGTGAGGAGGGCTTTTTTATTATCTGCGGCGGGATTCGAAGGTGCCTCGCAAGCGAGCGCACCTCTGTCTTGTACATGCCGCCAAGAGGGAAGAGGTCGGCGCCGCCATCCCCGTATTTTGTGAAATAGCCCAGCAGGAATTCACTTTTGTCCCCGGTGCCCACCACCAGGCCGTTTTCCTCTTGAGCTATCGAGTAAAGAACCGCCATCCTCAAGCGTGCGGAAAAGTTGGCATATGAAAGGCGGCTTGGGAGGATGCTGACTGCCGGGCGCAGGATTCCCCCCAGCGGGATTGTGCGGCAGCCCACCTTGAGCCTTTTTGCCAGAAGCTGCGCGTCAAAAATGTCGATGTTGGGCGTGGAGGCGGACGGGAGGAGGATGCAGATGGTGTTTTTTGCCCCAATGGCGCGGCAGCAAAGGGCGGCCGTTGCTGCAGAGTCCAGCCCGCCGCTTAAGCCGATTATTGCCTTTTTCTTTTTCGCGCATTGGAAGTAGCCTGAGATGAACTGTTCTGCGCTCTTTGCCGCAGCTTTAGGCCGGAAAACCATGGTATCTGCCCGAATTTGCCATCCGCATGCCATTCCGCCACAAGGCCGCAAGCATCAATATGAGGTTATTTGCGGAAGGAGTTTTTTCTTGAACTCCTCCATCACCACTATGAGCGAGGCTGCGCAAAGCATTATCGCGAAATCGTCCAGGCCAAGCGGCACGGTTTTGAATATCTCCTGCAGGGGGGCGTAGTAGATTATGGCCATGTGCAGGAGGAACGAGACCACTATGGCTGCGAAAAGGTAGGGGTTTGAGAACGGGCGGCTGAAGGCTGACCTCTCCGCTGAGCGGCAGTTGAGCGCGTTTGCAAGCTGGAGGAGCACAAACAGCGTGAATGCCACCGTAAACGCCTTTTCAGCGGAAAACGAGAGGTAGAATGTGAATACGGACAGGGATATTGCCGCCATCACCACGCCTGAAACGAGGATTGAGAGTATGATGTTCTTGCCCATTATGTCCGCCTTCGGGTTCCGTGGGGGCTTTTGCATCTCGTCCCCGGAAGACGGCTCTGCGCCAAGCGCAACCGCAGGCGGGCCGTCCATTATGATGTTTATCCAGAGTATCTGGAGGGGAAGGAGGGGGAGAGGCATGGAAAGCGCAGGGGCGGCGAACATCAGGGAGATTGCGGCAACGTTTGTCGAAAGCTGGTAGCGCACGAACGACTTGATGTTGTTGAATATCGTCCTGCCGTATTTCACCGCGCTCACAATGGAGGAGAAATTGTCGTCTGTGAGGACTATCTCCGCCACTTCCTTGGTGACATCGGTGCCGGTTATGCCCATCGCAACGCCGATATCCGCCTTCTTTATCGCAGGCGCGTCATTCACGCCATCCCCTGTGACCGCGACCACCTCGCCCATTGACATGAGCGTGCTGACTACCCGGTATTTCTGTTCCGGGGTTACGCGCGCGAAAACCGCCGTGCCTGGCAGGATTGCGCGGAGTGTCGAATCGGGCATCCCCTCAATCTCGCTCCCGTCCACCACCTGCATGCCGCCTGAAAGAAGACCGACCTTGCCTGCGATTGCCTTTGCCGTGGGGAGGGAGTCGCCCGTGACCATTATCACCCGCATTCCTGCCGAGCGGCAAAGGGAAATCGCATCCGGCACTTCGGGGCGCGGGGGGTCTTCCATTGCGACAAGGCCCACGTAAACCAGCCCGCGCTCCGTGTTTGCAGGGGTGTATTTCCCCATTTTTGCGATTGGGCGGTAGGCAAGCGCGAGCACGCGCATCCCCTGCGCGCCAAGCGAATGCGCATCCGAAGACAGGCGGCGGCGAAGCTCGCCTGAAATCGGGCGCTCGCCTTTCCTCAGCAGGGCTTTTTTGCAAAGAGGAAACATCATCTCGGGCGCGCCTTTCACAAGCGCGAGCCTCGATTTCCCGAACATGCGTATGGAACTCATCATCTTGCGCTCGGAGTCGAACGGCACTTCTCCAACCTGCTTGTGGAGGCCCCTTATGCGCCTCTCGCTTGCCCCGCATGACGCCACCGCCAAGAGAAGCGCGTTCTCGGTAGGGTCGCCAGACATCTTTTCCTCGCCTTCCGACTCCACCACCATTGAATTGTTGCAAAGCGCCATCACTTCGACTGCGCGCAGGAGGGACGGGTCCCGGCTGATGGCGGACTTGTCAAGCCCGCCTTGCCCGATGATATATGTCTTTTCCGGAAGCAGTATTTCCTGCACTGCCATTCGGTTCTGAGTTATGGTGCCTGTCTTGTCCGTGCAGATGACTGTCGCGGAACCGAGCGTTTCAACCGCAGCCATCTTGCGGACAATTGCATGCCTCTTTGCCATCTTCTGAACGCCGATTGCCAGCGTGATTGCAAGCACTGTCGGAAGCCCTTCCGGAATCACCGCGACAGCGAGCGTGACTGCCACCAGGAACATGTCTGCGGCAGGCGAGCCCCGCAGGGTGCCTATGAGGAAAAAGACCGCGGAAAGGGTGATTCCCGCATAGCCGAGCATTTTCGCAAGGTCGGAGATGTTCTCGTTAAGGCGGGTGGGCTTGTCCTTCGACTCGGAAACCCTGCCGACTATCTTCCCGAATTCTGTGCCCATCCCGGTTGCAACCGCCACGCCCCTGCAGTGGCCGCGCACGATTATCGTGCCAGCAAAAAGCATGTTGCGCCGCTCGGAAAGCGCGGTTTGGGCGGGAAGCGTGCCTGGGCCCTTTGATGACGGGCGGGATTCTCCTGTGAGCATGGACTGGTCGACCGCAAGATTTACTGATTCCGAAATCCGCATGTCCGCAGGAACGCGCGCGCCTTCCTCCAGTATAACTATGTCGCCCGGCACTATCTCGCGGGAGTCTATCGAGACCTCCTTTCCGGCGCGCATTACGACCGACCGGTTCACCATCATCTTTTTTAGAGCCTCAAGCGCGCGTTCCGCCTTGTATTCCTGCCAGAAGCCGAAGAGCACCGCAAGGAGTATGGCAACGACTATGGCGGCAGCGTCTATGAGCTTCTTGTCATCCGCTGTGAAGCCGAGCGCGAAGGAGATTGCCGCGGCTGCGATGAGCATGATTATCGGGAGGCTCTTGAACTGCGCGAAAAGAAGCGAATGCCAGGGGTTCTTTTCAGCCTCAACAAGGGCGTTTGGCCCGAATTGGGCGCGTTTGCCCTCGACGCGCTTTTCATCCAGCCCTTCCTCCGAAGTCTGAAGCTCGCGGTAAAGCGTTGGCAGCGCCATCGAGTGCCATCTGTCCCCCCCCATGAGCGGGAATAGGGAAAATAGGCTTAAAACGGTTTGGAGAAAGGCGGGTTGCAGCGTCAGAAATCAATCAGCCTTTGCTGGATTGCCTTTTTGCGCGATTTTGGCGCACGGGGAGCCGCAGGGGCGGATTGGGCTTTTTCCGAAGGAACGCGCGGAATTGCGCCAATGGCGGTTCCTTTTTGCAAAGCATCGCCTGCTTCCCCCCTTGGCTGCTTCCTATTCGCTTGCGGCGCAGACGCAAACCCCCGCTGCAGCCTGCCCACTATTTTTCGCATGTTCTCCTCGCGCCGCTTCGATGAGTAAAAGTAAGCCTCGTCGCGCGTGCCTGTGGTGATGAGCACCACCACGCTGCCGGCTGAAAGCCTTCCTGCGCGCCCGCGCCGCTGGATGGTGCGTATTTCGGACGGGATTGGCTCGAAGAACACCACGGTGTCAACCGAAGGGATGTCCAGCCCCTCTTCGCCTATCGAGGTGGCCACCATCACGCTGAATTCCCCTTTCGAAAAGCGCTCGATTGTGCGCTTTTGCTCATCCGCGCTGACGCCCTCCTTCTTGCCAACGAAGCGCTCGGCGCTGAAGCCAGATTGCCGAAGGGTGGAAACGATTGCCTGCACCTGGTCGCGGTACTGGGCGAACACCAGGACTTTTTCGCCTCTTTTCGCCTTGAGAAGCCCCACAAGCTCGCTCATCTTGGGGTGCTCGCTTGCCACCGAGCAAAGCTTGAGCGCCTCGATGAAACGCCTGTCGGAGAATATCCTCTGCCGGGCCTTGGTGCCGGGCTTTGCCTTCATCCTTTCAACATAAGAGAGGAAGGTGGCAAGCCCCTGCGTTTCGAGAAGCTCGAGCATGTGCACGAGGTTGAATATGGTGGAATAGTAGGAAATCGCCTGGTACTTCACCCGGTCTGACGCCTGGATTATCCGCTGGCGGAGCTCGACTAGCCCCCTTTTCGACTTCGTGGGCGCGGCAAAGCCGTAATTGGCAAGGTAAAGGACGCTGTCGTCAAGCATTGCCTGGAGGAGCTTTCGGACTTCAGAAAATTCCTTCCCCAAAGGCACGCGGACATAGGAAATGTCAAGCTTTTTCATGTAGGGCGCAACGTCGGAATCCGTGGAAGTCCGTATCTCTATGTTTTTTATGCCAAGGGCGGCCACTATCTCTTCTATCCTGGCTTTGTTCCCGCCAGGCGATGCTGTGAGCCCCAAAAGGAGCGCGCCTGCGGCCCCGCATTTTTCCGCGACGAAGGTGTATGCGTAGTTCCCTACCGCGCGGTGCGCCTCGTCCACCACGCAAAGGGAGCAGGAGGGCGAGGCGCGCCCTGCCTTCATGTCGTTCTGGAACGATTGCGGGGTGGAGAAGCACACGCGCCTTTCCCAAAGGAGCGCGCGGTTTTTAGGGGAGACCTCCCCGGTTATGAGCGCCACGCCATCTTCCGGGAAATTAGCCATTGAGAGGAATGTCCTGCAGTGCTGCTGCACCAGGGGCTTTGTCGGAGCGAGGAAACAGACCCTGCCTTCTGCAAGCTTCTGCTCCATCACCAGGAAGGCGACCAGCGTTTTCCCCATGCCGGTAGGGAGGACAACAAGCGTGTTGCCTTTGGAAAGCGCGGAAGACGCTATTGCCGACTGGTAGGAGCGCGGGATTATGCCTTCTTTTAGGAAAGTGGGCATAGGGAAAGAATCGGCAATAGTATTTAATTGGTTAATTGAGGTAGCCTTCCGACAAGGAGGACGGTGGATCATATGATATTGCCAAAGGCGCCTGTTGAAAAGCTCATCCGGGAGGCGGGCGCGGACAGGGTAAGCTCGGGCGCTGCCAAGGAGCTGGCGGAAATCCTTGAGAAAATCGGCCTGGACGTGTCAGCGCGCGCCATAAGGTTCGCAAAGCACGCAGGACGGAAAACGGTCACATCTGCGGACATCAAGCTTGCAAAACAGTAGCCGGCGCATGCCCGAGGGGGAATGCGGATTTTGGCAAAAGGCGGAAAACCTCCGCCCGCGTTTTGCTTCCAGATGACGCCAAATCGCCCTGGTTTTGTTAGGCGGGCAGCCCAACGAAAACCAATGCGCATTTTCCGCTGAAAATGAATCGGATTTTCGTTCGTGAGCTCCCGAACGAAAACCGAACGGTTTAAATTGCCTGTTTCTCAGAGAAAAGCCATGAAAAGCGCATTTGCCGCCCTCGCGGCGTTAATCCTATTCTCGCTCCCAGCTTCGGAGTATGTCGCGCATTTCCCAGGGGTTTCAACAGGCTTGGAATCGCGCGAATATGCCGGAAGCTTCGGGAATTACACCGTTGAGACCGGGCCTGATTCGTACGGCGCATTCGTGAAAATATCAGGCGGGGGGGAGAGCGCACAGGCTCTTTCCCTTGAAATCGCCTTGCTTGCAAAGGAAGGCGGCTTGGCAAGCGGATGCGAAGGCAAGGAGATGCTTGCAGCCGCAAATGAAGGCGAAAACCACCTGTTCTGCGACAACCAGTCGGATTGGCATTCCTGCCGGTCGGCTGACTGCTGGGATGCCGTTGCGAAGTCCGCCTGGGAAAATGCCTTGCCTTCCCCGGCTGCAAAGGAAATCGGGCTCCCTATGCCAAGCAGGGAAATTGTGCAGGGGGAAAAAGGCTCGGCGGATGCCCTGCCGCCAGATGCCCAAGGAGCAGGAAAGGGCGCCCTGCCTGGGCTGGACACCTCTTCAAAACAGGCGGCAGATATTAGGGGCGGGCAGCCAGGGCAGGATGAAGCGGAGGATTCCGCAGGGGAAGCGGAAGGGGGGGAATCCCAAAAGCAGGCGGCAGGCCAGATAAAAATCGGCATGGACCAGCTGCTGCAGCTTTTTGCGGCTTTCCTTGCGGTGATAGTGGCGTCCTACCTGATAATCCAGCAAAGGCCTGCCCCGCAGAACGGCTACGAGGTTGAGAGGCTCCTTTCAAACGGCACGCGCGCAGGGATAATGGAGGAGCTTTTTGTTGCGGACAAAATACCTACCGACCTGTCAGCAAGGCTTGGCAAGAGCAAGGCAACGGTTGCCGAGCACCTTGATGCCCTGATGGTGGCGGGGCTGGTGGAGAGGATTGGGACGCCTGGAAAGAAATTCGTCTATTACCGGCTTACCCATAAGGGGAAACAGGCGCTTTTGCGAAGGGCTGCAAGCTGAAGCGTTGCGGATTAGCGCGCATAATACGCAAACCTTTGCGCGAATGTCGCTGTGCAGAGAATCGCCATGAGAAAAAGAAGGATAGACGCCGCGAACGGGTGGAATGGCGCTGCAAGGAAAGCCGTGAAAAGCAGGATGAGGCGCTCTGCGCGCGGAAGGATTCCGGGCTGGAGGCTTATCTTCTTGGAATCGGCAACGTGCCGGTGCTCCGCGTAGGCCGTTGCAAATGAGGTCATTGCCGAGCCGAAGAACAGGATGAGCATGAGCGAAAGCCAGGCCGGCAGCACGGCATTTGGAAGGGGGAAAAAGAAAAACGAGAGGATGAAAAGGAATTCCACCAGCCTGTCGGATATGCCGTCAATGTAGGCGCCTTTTCTGCTCACCATCCCCTTTGCGCGCGCAACCGCCCCGTCCAGCGCGTCAAGCGCGCCTGAGAGGATAAAGAGGGCGAGCGAATGGAAGGGAAGCCCGAGATAAGCGAGGCAGAAAGCGGCAACCGCGAACAGGAGCGAGAGGAGGGTTATCTGGTTAGGGGTGATTGGAAGCGCGGAAAACAGCGCGCCAACCCGTGCCTGCGCCCCAAACAGTGCCGCGTTTTTCTTCAGCATGCGATTACCTAATCCTTCCCCCAGTAGTCATAATATTCCGCCCCAAGGTGGGTGATTGGCTCCTCCCCCATCAGGTAGCGGAGCGTGTTCTTCAGCTTCATGTGCTGGATGAAAAGGTCATGCTCCGGGTATAAGGACGGGGCGTGCATTGGCGCCTTGAAGTAGAACGAGAGCCATTCCTGCATGCCGCGCATGCCGGCGCGGCTTGAGAGGTCCAAAAAGAGAGCCAGATCGAGGACGATGGGGGCTGCGAGTATGCTGTCCTTGCAGAGGAAGTTTATCTTTATCTGCATGGGGTACCCCATCCAGCCGAATATGTCTATGTTGTCCCATCCCTCCTTGTCATCCCCTTTTGGAGGGTAATATTCGATCCTGACTTTGTGGTACATCCCCTTGTAAAGATCAGGATAGGCATCTGGCTGGAAAATATGCTCAAGGGAGGACTTCTTGCTTATCTCCTTGCTCCTAAACGAGCCGGCGTCATCGAGAACAAGGCCGTCGCGGTTGCCCAGTATGTTTGTGGAAAACCAGCCTTTGACCCCGAGCATCCTTGCCTTGAGCATCGGGGCGATTGCGGTCTTTACCATGGTCTGCCCGGTCTTGAAATCCTTGCCTGCGACAGGGATGCCTTTTTTCCGGGCAAGCTCGCTTAGCGCCGGAATGTCCAAAGTAAGATGGGGTGCGCCGTTAGCGTACGGGACGCCTTCCATCATAGCCGCGTATGCGTAAATCATTGAAGGGGATATTGCCGGATGGCTCTCGATGAGGCCTTTTTCGAACGCTTCCAATGTGCCATGGACGCTTTGCGCCTCGGTGTAGGATTCGGTGCTGGCGCACCATACCGCCACCATCCTCGAAAGGTTCTTCTCGGCCTTGAACCGCCGGATATCTTCCCTCAGCTGGTTTGCAAGGTCCATCTTGCTTTTGCCCTGCTTCACATTCGGCCCGTCGATGTTCTTGATGAAGCTCCTGTCGAACACGGCGCTCATTGGGCGGATTCCCTCAAGCTCGCCCCTTACCAGGCCAAGATGCTCCTTTGATAGCACGCCTGCCTTCATCGCCGCCTCGTAGGCGTTGTCCGGGAATATGTCCCAGGCCGCGAATTCCAGGTCCGAAAGGGAGGCAAGGGGCACGAAGTCACGGATAAGCGGTGCCTTTTTCCCGTCCCGCTTCCCCAACCTGATGGCCTGCATCTGGGTGAGGCTCCCTGCCGGCGGCATGCCTGTTTTCCTTGCAAGCATCACGCCCGCAATGAATGTCGTGCTCACCGCCCCCAAGCCGGGCAGGAGTATGCCAAGCTTCCCTTCCGCGGGACGTATGCTTATCCTTGCCATGTTAATCCACCCCAATATTATTATATGAAAAATATAATAGTATATGAATATAATAATAACGCGGCTGCGAGGGAATGGCCTATGCTTTTTTGCTGGCGCTGCCCCCTTCCTTGCGCTTGAGCACGAAATAGGCGCCCGCCACCACCGCGCATAGCACCACAAGCAAGAGGGCAACCGGGGCAAGAATCCCTGCGGAAAGCTCGAAGCGGGCTGCTTTGCCCGGGCCTGAGGAGCTGTTTGACGGCGGGTTTGGTTTCCCAAGGCCCGTGAAATTGGGTGGAACTGTGGCATTCGCAGTGGAGTTCTGGGCAGGCTGGCTGCTGTCCATTGACGGCAGCGCGGGGAGGGTTGGAAGGCTGGCCCTGGCTTTTCTTGCAAGCCCCTCAAGCGTCCGGTTCTGCACCTGCTGCGCAAGCAGGGGCAACCCGTAGAAATGGGATGCGTTCCGGTAATGCGTCTGCGCCAGCAGCTGCAGTTCGGCCATTTCAGGAAGGGCGTAATCGGGCAGGAAGCAGAATGAATAGCCGTAAAGCGCCGAGCTTGCGACAGAGGTTGCGGCGCGGTTGAGGCTGGAGAGCGAAATGAGGTATTTCCCGGCATTTTCCTGAGTGGGGCTGTCCGCAAACAGGGCGTATGCCTCCTGTTCGCCCGAATAAGCCAATTCGAGGTTTCTGCTGTTGTTCTCATATGCCCATATGACATATATGAATTCGCCCGGGTCGCCCCCGTATGCGAAATTGGGGCAGAAAGGGGTGGCAAAGCACGCAAGCCTGCAAGTCTCGAAGCTTTCGCAGGGGAAGCGGTCGGTGCCAAGCAGGCGGCGGCATTCTGCAATCCCCAAATCCTTGTCATCCGCTATTTCCCCTATTCCTGCGTGCACGGCGGAAAATTGGGAGGTGGCGTTGGGGTCGAAGCCAAGCGAGAGGGCGCGCGCGTAAAGCGCGGCTTCAAGGCCATTTTTGTCGGTCAGCGCGTTTGGCACCACAAAAGGCGGGTTTGGGACCAGTATTGCGTAAACCTCGTCATTCGAGACTATCGCGTATGCGGTTGAATTCCGCATCGGGAAGCCCTCTATGGAGAATGCATGCCCCAAAGGCACCATATGGCGCCCCAGGTCGCGCACTCCTGACGGGTAATCCGTGCAATGCAAGAACGGAACGGAAATGAGCAACAGGAAAAGCAGGATGGACTTTCTCATGGAAAAAATACAAGGTAAAGGAATAAAAAACGGAAAGGGGGGCGAAAAACAGGAAAATGGGCTGAAAAAAAGAGATGAGGCAGGGATCAGTAGTCCCCGCCCATTCCGCCGCCCATGCCTCCAGGCGGCATTCCGCCAGGGGGCATCCCTCCGCTCTTGCCCTTGGAGGCAATCATGTCGTCGATTCGCAGAAGCATCTTTGCCGCTTCGTACGCGGACGCGATTGCCTGCGTCTTCACCTTGAGGGGCTCGAACACGCCAAGCTGCCTCATGTCAGCGACCTGCCCGCCGTAAACGTCCACCCCGAAGTGCTCGCCGCCTTCCTTCTTGTGCTTTGAGCGGAGCGACACTAGGACGTCTATCGCGTCCATCCCTGCGTTTTCCGCAAGCGTGCGGGGCACCGTTTCCAAAGCCTCGGCAAATGCCTGTATGGCAAGCTGCTCGCGCCCGCCTATCTCGGTTGCGTACTTTGAAAGCTGCACCGAGAGCTCAAGCTCGGTCGAGCCGCCTCCGGTCACATACCTTCCGTCCTCGATTGCGGATGAGACCGCGCCGATTGCGTCTGTAATCGCCCGCTCGCCTTCCGAGACCACGTGCTCAGTACTGGCGCGCACGAAGATTGTGACCGATTTGGCGTCCTTGCAGTTCTCCACGAACACCATCTTCTCGCCTGCGACGGATTTCTCGTTCACGTCGCCAGCTGCGCCCAAGTCCTTTGCTGAAAGGTCATCAAGGGTGGTTGCCACCTTTGCGCCCGTCGCCCTCTGGAGCTTCTCCATGTCTGATTTCTTCACGCGGCGGATTGCCGAGATGCCCTTCTTGTTGAGGAAGTGCTGCGCGACATCGTCGATGCCTTTCTGGCAGAACACCACGTTCGCACCGGTTGCGGCGATTTTGTCGACCATGTCCTTGAGCATCTTTTCCTCCTGCGCCAGGAAAGCCTGCATCTGGTCAGGGGAGGTAATCTCGATTTTAGCGTCCACTTCGGTCTTTTCTATCTCAAGCGCGCAGTCAAGAAGCGCGACCTTGGCGTTCTTGATTCCCTTGGGCATGCCAGGGTGGACTATTTCCTTGTCCACCAGGACGCCTTGTATGAGCGCGGTGTCGTTGATGTCGCCGCCCGCCTTCTTCTCGATTTTGATGAGCTCGTCGTCCACCACGTACCGCCCGTCCTTTTTCTCGGCGACCTGCGAAACCGCAGAAACCACGAGCTTTGCAAGGGTGTCCTTGTTGGTGCCGACGCCGATTGACTTGCTGCCCATTGCGATGGACGCTATCTTGGTAAGCGTCTCCTTGTCCTCGACTTCCACCTTGACTCCTATTTTTGAGAGGAACTCAGTGCATTTCTTTGCAGCCAAATCATAGCCTTTCACGATTGTCGATGCGTGGATATCCTGGTCCAGGAGGTCGCCCGCCTTCTTGAGGAGCATGCCCGAAAGCATCACCGAGGTGGTGGTGCCGTCGCCCACTTCCTTGTC
Source organism: Microcaldota archaeon (assembly GCA_964458205.1). GTDB lineage: Archaea > Micrarchaeota > Micrarchaeia > Anstonellales > Anstonellaceae > UBA10161. Next base: position 54,027 of record CAYWFJ010000002.1, read on the forward strand.
CTGGGTCTTTGCTATCTCCACCATTATCTTTGCCGCCGGGTGCTCGACGTTCATCTCCTCGAGTATGGTCGCCCCGTCGTTTGTTATCACTATGTCCCCAAGCTCGGAGACCAGCATCTTGTCCATCCCCTTTGGGCCAAGCGTGGTGCGCACTATGTTCGCAACAGCGTATGCTACGGCGATGTTTACCCGCTGCGCGTCCCTTCCCAAAACGCGGTTGCTCCCCTCTGGGAGAACCATAACCTGCTGCCCGTCTAGATTCTTTGCCATTTTCCCACCTCTTTTAAGATTAGACTTGAACACCATCTGCCCGCAGGGCATGTGTCAATATCGCATTAACAAAAAATATAAAAAATTTGCCCGGATTTTGCCACGTTTTTCCAACGGCGGCAAAACGGGCGAGGAAAAAACTCATTCCTTTGTTATCTTGCCGAACTTGCCGGCTGAAAGCTGCGCATTGCCCTTGAACTCTGAAACCCAGCCGTTCTCGATTTTCACCTTGTCGCCCAGGACGAACTTGTCGGCATCCTCGTTCCAAAGGGAAAGTATGACTTCGCCCGAGTCGTCTTTCAGCTTTGCGGACGCCACGCGCAGCTTCTTGCCGAACTTGGTTATGACGTCGCGCGCTTCCTCCTTCTCGGTTATCTCGCCAGCCACGTTGACGTTGCCGGTGCCCGCCTTAAGTTCGCTGATTTTCATTTCATCATCTCCAAAATATGACTCTTATTGGACATCCACTGGTAAGAGCAGGATTGTTAAAATTGGAAAAGTATTAATATCTTCCCTATGTGCCCTCCGAAAAGCTCTCGGCGTATTCAAGCTGCTCCTGCGTCGGCTTCCTGAGGACTATGCCGCGCGAGGCAAGAAGAAGCGCAGCAACCTCGTCGTCTATTGCCATGGGCACGCTGTGGACGCCCGCATGCAGCCCCCCTGATTTCGCCAGCGCTAGGCAGCAGAGCGCCTGCACTGCGAAGGAGCCGTCCATTATCTCGATAGGATGCCCCTGCCCCGAAGGCCTTGAAAGGTTCACCAGCCTCCCCTCAGAGAGAAGGTAGAGCGTCTTTCCTCCAGGAAGGGAGTATGCCGCCACATTCTCCTTTATTTCCTCCACCTTCGCGCTTAACGCCCGGAGCGCAGGCTCGTTTATTTCCGCGTTGAAGTGCCCCGCATTGCAGAGCATTGCGCCGTCTTTCATGGGCAAAAAGTGGTGCGAATCGATTACGTTCTTGTTTCCGGTCGCGGTGACGAATATGTCCCCCTGGGGCGCGGCCTCTTCCATGCTCATCACACGATAACCGTCGTATAAAGCCGAGAGAGCGCGGTGCATGCCGGATTCGTGCGGCCCGAGCCTGCCCGCAGTTTCGACCACTATCACGTTCGCCCCGGCGCCCTTCATGCGGGAGGCTATCCCCCTGCCGCACCATCCGAATCCCGCCACAACCACGGTCTTTCCCGCTATAAGGCAGTTTGTGGCCCGCGCGATTGCGTCAAGCGTGGACTGGGCTGTGCCGAACTGGTTGTCCAGCAGGAACTTGGAATATGCGTTGTTCACCGCGAACACCGGGAAGCGGAGCTTCCCAGCCTTCTCCATGGCCATAAGGCGGTTTATCCCGGTGGTGGTCTCCTCGCAGGCGCCTTTTATCCTCGGAAGATCGGCTTGCCTTTTTGCATGGAGGAGATTGATGAGGTCGCAGCCGTCATCTATCACGATGTCGGGCTTGCCGTCAAGGACGGCGTTGAGGCACTCGTAGTATTCGGAGTCGGTTTGCCCCGCCCATGCGAATATTTCCATCTTATTTGAGAGCGCGGCTGCCACACGGTCATCAGTGGTGAGGGGGTTGCAGGATGACGCGAACACCTTTGCGCCCCCTGCGGCGAGCGTTTCAAGGAGTATGCCCGTCTTCTTCTCAAGGTGCAGCGCAACGCCGATGGTAAGCCCTGAAAAGGGCTTTTCGGCCCCAAAGCGCTTTGTTATGGAAGCAAGGACGGGCATGTTGCGCCGCGCCCATGACAACTCGGATTCGCCCGCGCTTGAAAGAGAAACGTCCTTCACTTTTGACATAAGCCCCACCTTGCAGCTACTTGTCAATATGATTAATTATATTAAGTGCTGTTTGCACAAGGCAGCCATGCAGAAAATGTCAGGCCTTGACCTGTCGTTTGCAGTTGCGCAGATGGCTGCGCTTTTGGGGAAACGGATAGCGAAGATAAGGCGGACTGGCGAGGGGGTCTTTCTTTTCAAGATAGGCGCTGATGAGCTTCTTTTCGAGCCAGGGGTGCGGCTGCACCTCACCCGGCAAAGCCTCAAGGCGGCCGAAGCGCCGGACGGCTTCACTTCGCTCATGAGAAAGCTCTTCGAGGGAAAAACCATTGAGAGGATAGCCCAGCGGGAGAATGAAAGGATAGTGGAGATGGCCGTGCGCTCCAAGGAAAGGCTGGTCTTCGAGCTTTTCAGGAAGGGGAACCTTGCCCTTGTGGGCGAAGACGGAAGGATAATTTCCTGCCTGAACAAAGACGAGTCGGGCGGCAGGAGGATAGCGAAGGGGGAGCCGTATTCCTACCCGAAGCCCACAGGCTTTGAAATCAAGCGGCCAAAAACAGCCCGCTTTGCGGTCCATGAGGAAAACGGTGCGGTGAAAGCCTATTCGACTGATGGCGCGGCTGCTGGCGGGCGGGAATTTTTGGAGTTTGGGGACGCGCTGGACTTTTATTATGCGAACGTTCCGAGGGAAAGCGAGGGTGAAAAGGAGGCTTCCGCGCTCGTCAAAAGGCTTGCCGAAAGGAGAAAAAGCCAGGAGGAGGCGGTTGCGCGGCTTGAGAAGGAAAGGCTGGCGGCAAAGGAAGCAGGGGATGCGATATATGCAAATTTCGAGGAGCTGTCCGCAATCCTGGAGCTTGTGCAGAAGATGAAGAAGGCGAAAAGGGCAGATGGCGAGATTTCCCTGGAGCTTGAAAAGCGCAAGGCAAAACTGTCCGGCCAGAATGTCGAGAAGGAAATCTGACTATTTTAATACGAATTCCGCCAGCGCCTTTTTTGCCTTTTCAGGGTCGCTCACCCCTATTGCAAAACGGACGCTGCCGCCTTCCCGTGCGATTATGCTGAGCCGGTTTATGTTGATTTTTGCAGCCGCAAGCCTCGATGAGGCTGCGGAAAACCCCCCTGGCTTGTCAGGAAGCTGGAGCACCAGTATGTCCGAGGTCAGCGCGTTATAGCCGTTTGTTGACAGCACCTTCCTTGCGCTTTGCTCGTCATCGACAAGATAGGTATGGATGGCCTTGCTGCCGAATGACGAAACCGAAACCGAATCGATGTTCACCCCTGCCTTGCCAAGAAGGGAGGATATTTCCGCAAGAAGCCCCACCCTGTCATCGAGCACCAGCGTTATGCTTCTCATTTCCACACCCTACTCTTTGCACTCGAAAAGGCAGTCTGCAAGAATCCTCTTTGCCGCCTTTGGCTTGTCGACCTTGAGCGCTCCGATGGAATGCCCCTTGCAGCGCATTATGAGGAAAAGGCTCTCGACGTTTATTTTCGCGTCCTTGAGCCTTTTCGAGACGCTTGAGAGGGCACCGGGCTCGTCTTTCACCTTTATCATTATCAAATCGGTCTCAAGCACCTTGTAGCCGTTGGCGGCAAGAAGGCCGGACGCTTTTTTGTCGTCCTTCACCATCAGGTTGATGATTGCATTCCCCTCGTAAGCCTCAGCCGTAACGCCGATGATGCTCATCTTTGCCTTGCCGAGTATGTAGGATATGTCCGCAAGAATGCCAACCCGGTCATTGGTCATTATGGTCAGCTGTTTCATGGAACCCCCCCTATCCTTGAAGGATGCAATCGGCCAGGATTTTCCTTGCGGCCTTTGGCTTGTCGACCTTGAACACGTCGAGGGAATACCCGTCCCCGCGCGCAAGTATGAAAAGGCTCTGGATGTCTATGTTCGCATCCTTGAGCCGGGTTGAGATTTTGGAAAGCTCGCCTGGCGCATCTTTCACCTTTATGACCAGGACATCGGACTCAAGCGCCTTGTAGCCGCTTGCGGCCAAAAGCTCTGCCGCTCTCTTGTCATCCTTGACCGTGAGGTTTATGACCACCTTGCCGCCATACACCTCGGCAGAGACGGATTCGATGTTTATTTTCGCCTTGCCCAGGATATACGATATGTCCGCAAGGACGCCCACCTTGTCATCCATGGTGATGGTTAGCTGTTTCATATAAATCTCCCAATGGCAAATTGGAATGCAAGGATTATATTAGGTTTGCCGGCCAATTAGACAATAGACGAATTTTAGGGCATGCGGTATATCTGAAGATGAGGTATGCCCGAGATTAGAACGGCGCATGAAACATCCAAGCCCGCGCTTTTCGCAGCCGCAAGGGATTTTTTCCCGACAATATTCGCGTTTGCAGCCCCGCTCAGCGCAGAGCGCACCGCACGCTCATCGGCTTTCTCCCCGAAGTAGAAACTTGCATGCTTTTTTAGGTCAAGGCGGCGTTTGCCGTCAGACAGGACAACCCCTATAAGCTCGGAATCGCAGACCGCCACTATTCCCCCTTCAGGCGTTGGATGGATTTTAAGGTACATGGAAAAGTTTCTGCAACAAGGCTAATAAAAGTTTGACTGCCAAGCTGCTTTTATGGGGAAACGATGGGTCATTGCGCTGGTTGCTTCTGCGCTTATTTTGGCAGGCTGCGCCTTGGAACGCCCTCCGGACAGCGGACAGGCCGCAGGCTCGCCCGCGAGATTCGCACTCCCTGAAAGCGATGTGAGCTATATTGCCGAATATGTTGTCGATGAGAACGGGGTGCAGACCCTTAAGACGGTCTGGCGCTCGAAAGACAGGCTGAGGATGCGGCATGATTTTTCAGGGCAGGGCAGCTTGGACCTGTTTTTCACAGAAGGGCGCGCCTATTCGTGTTTTGAAAGCGGGCAAGCCGAATGCTTTGACATCACTTCAACCGCGCATGAAAGCATGAACGCCGCCCTTCTTTTGGCGCCGGATGCCTCCCGGGCGCAGCCTGCCGAATCCGTGAAGATTGGCTCGACGCAGGGAAAATGCTACACGCTGCAATTGTCGCCCGGCTCTGAGCGGAAATTCTGCCTTGCAGAAAGAGGCGTGCTCGCGTATGACGAGTATTCGGCAGGCAATGAGAAACATGTGGAATATGCGACGAGAATAGTTTACGGCGAGCCTGACCCGTCAGTTTTCGCCCTTCCGAAAGCCGCAAAGGGGATGCCGGGCT
>CAYWFJ010000003.1:0-42175 GCA_964458205.1 Microcaldota archaeon
GACATGATTTTGTTGGCTATAGCAAGCTTCTTATAGGTTTTGAGGCAGAATGGTGTGCCTTTGGATGTGGGGTTCGTTACCTGAACAGGGGCTGGAACAATAAGCACGGATTTCTGTGCGCATTCGTGGATGGAATCTACGGCTGCAAAGAACACAACGGGTGAAAACATGGGAATGTACAAATACATAACAAAGGCTTTCCAGAAAGCCTACAAGGAACGAAGCGCCAGCCACCGCCAGAGGATTACCGACTGGAGGAAGCTTGGCACTGTCGTCCGGATTGAGCGGCCGACCAATCTTTCCCGTGCGCGCTCCCTTGGCTACAAGGCGAAGGAAGGCTACTACATGGCAAGAGTCGCGGTAGGGCGCGGGCAGAGGAAAAGGCCGCACCCGTGGGGCGGCAGGAAGCCTGCGAAGAACGTCGCCTATCTCTCCCCGGGAAAATCCCTCCAGAGGGCAGGGGAGGAAAAGGTCGCCCGCGTTTTCCGAAACCTTGAAGTCGTGAACTCCTACTGGGTAGGGCAGGACGGCACCAAGAAATACTTCGAAGTCATACTTGCAGACAGGAAGCTTCTTCCGGGGGCGCCCAAAGGGCGGGCTTTCCGCGGGCTCACCTCTGCCGGAAGGCAGGGAAGGGAGAGGCTCACCCACGGGGTTGAACCTACGTGATTGACATCGTCCGGGGCGGATTTGCCGGGCGGCTTTCGGGCTTGAGCGAAGTGGTGCAAGCGGCAGCCTTGAAGAATTTCAGGCAGGCTGCCGATGCCGCCTCTGCGAAATCCGCCGCCAGGGGCAAGGATGCGCTGCTCTATTCGCCCGGCTATGAGTTTGACGAGGGGGTTTTTTCCGACCTTGCAAAGTCGGGCGGCGCGGTTGTCTTTTCCTTTTCCGACTTGCTAGCGGAGAAAGGCTTTCGCCGCGCGATAACGCTTTCAAAGATGAGGCTTGCTTTCTCATCCTGCAGGAAAAAGGGATGCGGCTTTGTGGTATGCACGCTTGCAAATGAGGAGGGCTCGCTTCGGAATAGGAGGGAGCTTGTTTCGTTCATGTCCATCCTCGGGATGAATGAGCGCGAGAAAAAATTCTGCGAGTCCGCAATGGATAGGCTCGCAGGCGGGAAGGGGAAGAAATGAAGCCGTCCGAAAGATTCAAGAAACGGTATGTCTCCTTCGCGCTATCGGCAGATGGGGCGGCGCCTGCTTACTCCGAGGCAAAGTCGATAGTGCACGAGCATTTCCTTTCGATGTTTGGCGAATTCGGGATTTCAAGCCTTGCCTTCAAGCTCATAAAATACGACCAGAAAACAGGCAAGGGGATGCTGCGCTGCGAGCGGAGCCGGCTGGAAGAGGCTGTTTTTTGCATGGCGTGCCTGTCTGTTTGGAACGGGAAAAAATGCCGCCTGGAGCCGCTTTCCGCAGGGGGAAGCGTGAAGAGAACCTGAGGGGTTATTTTTTCCCGCCGCTTTCATCCTTTGCCCGCATGCCGCTATGCTCGAAGAAGAATGCTTTTTTTGCAGCAGGGTCTTTTTTCCTGCGCACACATCCATTGCCCTCGCCCTCATCCTTAGCGCGCCTGCCGTCGCTTAGCGGCTGCTGCGCGCCCAGCCCCTCTTTTTTGGCGACCATTTTGCGGGTAGCCGGGTCGAATACCTCTTTTGCCCCTATGGCTATTATTTTCGGCTCGCATGCGATGCCGAATATTTTTTTCGCCCTGGCAGCCAGCTGCCCGATTCCGAAAAGCGGCGCGGAGGAGGTGCCGGATTCGCCTTCTGAATGGCATTCCAGGCAGAGGCGCCTGCCCTGGCTCATGTAAAGCGTCCCTGTTTCCCTGCCGCAGCGGTCGCAGGTTCCGCACATGCCGCCGCGCTCGGATGGAAGCCCGCCTGCGCCATGCGAGCCGCCTTCGTGCGAAAGGGCATTGCGCCCGCTTTGCCGGATTATCCTCTCCTCGTCCTGCACATCCATTATGCAATAGGCGCAGTATAGGCGCGAATTCCACATGCGAAGCTCGTGCGGAGGAAGGTACATGCCGCAGCGCTGGCAGGGGACGTCCGTATTCTGGGCGGATTCGCAATTCTGGCAGATCATGTTCCCCCCATGGTCGAGCTCGCCGATGTGAGCGCCGCAGCGGATGCAGCATGTCATGGGGGAAGAATGGGTTTTGGGCAATAAATAGCTATCCATGGGCGCAGGAAAACCGCTGCATCCGCGATTGCCCCAAATGCGGCATCCGCAATCCAAGACGGAGAAAAAAATAAAGAAGCTAAAAGGTGCGAGAAATCGATTAAATCTGGCATAAGCATCCCGATTTGATAAAAATAAAGGAAAGCGAAGCCAAAATGAGCTAAAACATTCATTGGAGTGTCTAATTGATAAAAAAGAGCTATTAGGGCTCTTTTTTTCAAAAAAAGCCTAATGATACCCACTTTCATGCCAAAACCGATTATAAATTCCCTTTTTTTTCGAATGCTGGAAATATTTATAAACAATAATGTGCTGAATAGAAACATGTCTTTCCCTGACGGGAAAGAGGGAGGATACACAAATGTTTGGACCGCATCTTACGATGGACATGTACGGATGTAACAAGAAGAAACTGAAGGACGTGACGGCTGTTTACAATTTTCTTTCCGAGCTTCCTGAAATGATAGGCATGACGAAGATAATGCCCCCCTACACATTCTCATACAGCGGGCTTAAGCCAGAGGACTGGGGCGTGTCGGGAATAGTGCTCATCGCCGAGTCGCACATAAGCATACACACCTTCCCCGAGAAGAACTATGCGTCGGTGGACATATTCTCCTGCAAGGACTTCAACGTGGAGGAGGCGGCGAACATAATCGCGAGCAGGTTCGAGGCCAAGACATACGAGCAGAACTTCCTGCAGAGGGGCAGGCACTTCCCCAAGGATATTGCGCGAAGCAGGCAGATAATCGAGCTTGAGCGCGAGCGGGAAGTCGGCAAGGCCAAGGAAACCGCTTGAGGCGCCCCCCTACTTTTTCCGGTTTTTATATTTTCAGCTGTTTTTGCCCATCAGCGAAAGCTATAGGGCTCTTCAGAGAAAGAAGAATGCCGCTGTCTTTTGCAATCCCCTGCCCGCCCAAAGCCCCATCCCATTTCCGTCATTTCCCTGGGCAGTCGCTGTCGCACTTGTCAACAGCATCAGCATAGATGGAGATAACTTCGGCGCCATAGGCATAGCCCTGCCCTTCGCCCGGGTTCGGATTCGGGCGGTTGCGCACATAGCGGATATAGTTCTCCTCGCCGCTGCAGGCTGAGCTGTTGTCGCGCTGGTGTATGAACCCCGATATTGAGGGCGGCTGCAGGCCGAAATATTTGTTTGATGCAAGGTAATAAGCTGCCCAGCCGCGGTCCTCGTCCTTTATTCCGCCATCGCAGACCCCGGTGCCAATCTGCCCCCAGTTGCTGCCGATGAACTGTTCCGCGCTGCTTAGGGCGGTTGCGAATTTGCTGACCCCGCAGCAGATGCTCATCTCGGGGTTGAACGGGTTGTAGTTCTCGCCTCCGCACTCCTGGACCACCTGCGGCATTGCAATGCCGTCCTGCACGTAAAGATGGCCTGGAAGCTCAATGCACTGCATGAGGCCAAACGCGCAGCGCTTCTGCCCGGAGGGGCATTCGGAATGGCAGTCTGCCGGCGGAATCCCGGCTGCATCGCAGATTTCTGACATGTAATAGTAGTTCCTTGTGTCTTCCGGCGTGGTCGGGCGCTGGTTGTTGCAGGGCCTTGCAAGCGGCACGCAGAACGATGGCAGCGAAGGGTCGAAATGGCTTTCATGCTCTATTATCGAGCGGACGAATGTCGAGCTGATGTCCGCGCTGTCTGCGATTTCCTCTATCATTGGGTAAAGCGGGCAGTGGTCGGAGCTGAAAACCTGCCCTGCGAAATTGTCATAAATGCCTGCGGATTCGGATGACAGCTTCGTTTCCGAAACGCATACCTCGCCGCAGTTGAGGTTTGCGATTTTCTCAAGGGGCAGAACCTCGCCTTGCGCCATCTCCACGCCGACTTGCGTGTTTATTTCGGTTGAAACCACGTTGTACATCTTGCTGTTGTAGAAAAGCTCGCATTTGTCCCCATATGCATTGCGGGAGAACATGAGGGGAGTCCGGTAGCTTGATGTCCCGAAATACTGGCACATCTGGGACCATGTATTGAGCGCAGGATGCTTCTGCTCGCCCGAAGGGTAAAGCACCCCGAAATCGCAACCCTGTATTCCGTTGCACGGAAGGGGCCCGGTGCGGTCTATGAACTCATACATGCTCATGCCTATTACCCCGGATGCCGCAAGATCCGAAGAAAGTGCGAAGAGGTTCTGGTAGAAGTTGCGCACCTTTGCGGCGCTCCAGGTGCAGCTGCCGTCGCTGCTGTTCCCTTCGCTTGCCCCGGCATAAAGCCATATTGTCGGCTTGAAATAGGTGCGCAGTATGTCGCGCGAGAAGAGGTAGTTCTGCCCGATTGCGTCGTCAATGCTGCAGGTCGGGTAATCGTTTGCGCGGAAACCGAAGCCTATAAGGTCCACCTTGTCATAATAGGGGTTTGTGCTGTCTTGCGTCGGGTCTGCCGGAGGGGGCCCGATGACTCTTTCAATCGCATGCATATCCCCGGATTTTACCGCAAGGACGGTAAGGCACTTGTCGCACGTGCCAAGGGCGTCAATCTGCGCATGTATTGCCGAGACGTCATCGCTCCCGTTGAGGAGTATTTCGGTCGTGAGAATGGCGGGCCCTGCGTTCCCGTCTTCGAAGATTTGTGCCATCTCCTGGAAATAAGCCGCATCCATGCGGGTCTTGTTTGAATAATAAATATACAGCGGCAGCGCGTCCCGGTCAAGCCAGCACACCGCACGCGCGATATTTGGCATGCGCGGCGCCCTTGACGGGCTGCTCACCACCCATTTTGTCGCAAGCTGCAGCGAATAGTTGCAATAAAGGTTCGCCATGCCGGTTGAAGCGAAGGAAGGCCCGTTGCCCACCATGAAAACGCGGGGGAATGACTCGTTGTTGAGGGTCTTGTTGATGAATTCCTCCTCGTTGCACTTCTCGAATTCGCACCTTCCGTCAACCAGGGTGATGTCATACCATGGCAAAAGGAAATTTTTTAGCCTTGCAAAGAAATTCGTGTTGTTCTTGCACATCATGCAATAGCAGGGCTGTGGGTCGTCTATTTCCAGGCAGGACGGGTCGGCAAGATTGTTGAAGCGGGAAAATGTCATGTCGGTGTTGCCCATCTGCTCGTTTGCGGGCACATTTAGGGCGCATCCTGCCAAAAGGAAGAATGCGGATAGGGCGGTTGCCAGCATAAATCGCGTTTTCAGGCTCATGCCTCTCCCCTCTTCCCGTATGCCGCCCTGGCTTCGGCATCGATTGCCTGCCTCTTTGCCTTAAACCGCAATGGTGAATACATTGAAAAGCCGTTTGCAAGCTCGGTGCCCACCATGGCAAGATAGGCGGGCCTGCGCTGCCTGTGCTTGCTGTGGTCGACAAGCGCAGTGTCAATCGAATGCCCTGTGAACTGCTCGAATTTCGAGTCAAAACCGTCTATGTGGCCCCCGCCATAGACGTAATTGGCATCTATCCTGCCCCCTGCATAATGGTAATGCGGCGCGTGCTCGGAAGCTGAAGCGGTGGATTTGCTTTCCCTGAATTTCTTGAACAGCAGACCCCGGATTACGCTTGAAATCGGGCTTGCCAGCATGAGCGTTCTTGTGTTTGTGAACGAATAATCCATCATCTCGGCTTGGAGCTTCATGGTATTGAGAAGAAGCGAAGTGTCGTCCTTGTAGACTCTTCTGTAGGCATCGGAGTGCGTTGAGAACCTGTCAGAGGAGGATTTCCATCTGCCCTTCTCGTCATATTCATCGGAATAGTAATGCTTCATCACGGAAAGGGGGCCGCCGCTTGCCCGGTCCACCTCGGATGCGATTTGCGTGAAAGGGCTGTATTTGCCAGTCAGGAGGGACACGTCTATCATGCCCGGAACCATTGGCTTCCAGTAATTTGAATTGTGGTACGCGGAATAAAGCTCCATGAAGCGGTTCCGCGAGCCGTCTTCCTGTATGTCCCTGCCGCTGTGCCCTTCCCTGACTGAAACTGGCCTGCTGTCATATATTTTCGAAATCGGCTTGAAGTATTTTTTCCAAAGCTCCTCTTTCCGCGCATGGTCGTCTGTTGTGCGCCATTCTTCGTATACTTCCAGCATCTTTGGGTCGCTTTTAAGCATCGTGTCGAGCTTGCGCTCGGCTTGGAGATACCTGTCAAGAGGGCGGGTAAGCCCGCTAAGAAGCGCCGGGGTTGCGTAGTGCTCGCTGTCTGTGAAAATGCTGCGCACGCCCCTGCGCACAATTCCTTCCTTGGTGGGGTCGCTTGGGCCTGCGCGCATATATGCCCCTATGGCCACGCTGAGGGTGGATGAATCAAGCATGTTCTGCAGACGTGCGTGTGTATAGTCTGTCGGGACGGTGATAAGCGCCTTGAAAATCGCAAGCTTGTCCTGCGTCCCCCATTTTGACCCGTTAAGCGAGTCTGTTTCGAAGTATGCTGGGTAAAACGAGCCTTTCCTTGCTCCGAAGCTTATGAATTCGTTCTGGAACTTGTGCACGGTGCTCGCAAGCGAAATCGGGAGATGCATCGCCCGCTCCCATCCGGAGTTTATGGCCCAAAAAGTCGGGCGCTCATATACGTTCTGCCCGGTCTGGTATCCGACCATCATGGTATTCTCATAGCCCCCGCCTATTGCAACGCGCGGGTCCCTCATCACGCTCGATTCTGCAACCTGGAAAAAATCGCTTGCAAGCCCCTGCCGATAGCCGCTGTCAAAAAGCCCCATTACTGAAACCAGGTTCCGCCTGGAGCCGTACGGGGAATCGTGGGTCCCCACCCAGTCCCTTGCGATGTCGTTCAATGCCTTGAATTCGTGCTTTGCGTCCGCATATGCCGCCTTGTATTCCTGCCTTATTGCCTTGGTTTCATCCTTGCGCGCAAGGTAATCCTCCCTGGAAATGAGCCTGTCCTTGTAAAGCGAATTGAGGGCCTTGTCCATGAGCTTTGCGGAATAGTATTTCGATTCCTCCGCAGCAATTGCTTCCAGCGTATTTGCGGCAATACCCCTCCTGTAATTCCAGCCGACTGCCCAGGAGAATAACCCTCCGGAAGACTGTATCTTGCCCATTCGGTCGGCTATCAGGTCCTTTTGCTCGTCGCTCCCCCCTATCTTTTTGTATTCATCGGTATTGTTCTTATCAAAGAAATGGGTTTTTGGGTCGAATGTGAAGCGCTTGCCCCCAGCCCTCGTCTCCCCTTCCAATTCGTTCTTGAACTCCCAAAGCACGAATCTCGCCTGGGTCTGTGCGGTGTACCAGTTGCGCATGTTCTGCTTCCTTGTTTCATAGCCCGCGGTGACGAATTCCGACAAAGCGCTGCCCAAGGAAAGCTGCGCACGGATGACAGAGTTCCTGGATTTTGTATCCCCTGCGCCAAACACGCCCTGGCTTTCAGGCTTGCCGGAGTATTTGAGGTCTGAGACTGTGACGGCCTTTACCTTTGCATTAGGGTCATAGCCCCCGCCGATTTGGGTGCCTGTGAGGGACATGCCTGCAAGCACCCGGAGGTCCTTGTTTGATTCGGCAAATGCCATTATCCCTGCGGTTGACGCATCCTTGCCTGGATGCGCATAAATCCAGCTTGCATCTCCCCCGGGGGTCTTATGCTGGACAAGTATTGCTATGTTCATCAATCGGTTCCCGTAGCTTGAGGATTCGTACCTTGAGATAAGCGGCGCCAGGTCTACGACCTTTCCTTTCCGGTAGACGCCATCCTCTATGCCGCAGGCTTTCAGGACGTCCTGGTTGTGCTCCAGCATCACCATTCCCCCCCTCCTGTCGGACGACAGCATGAAGCCGACCTTGCGCCTGTAGTCTGAGAAAGTGTAGCCCCTCTTGATAAGCTCGCTGTAGGCATCCCCGTTGAAAACGGGCTTTCCTTCTGCATCGTATTTCAGCTTGCCTTTCATGTCCACTGTTGTAAACTTGGCATCGTAATACTGGCTGTCCTTGTTCACCAATTGGGAAAAGAACATGGCAAGCATGCTGCGGTCCTCCCTTGCCTTGTTCAGGTATTTTGACATGTCGCTGTATACGAAGTTCGCCCATGTGGAGCCAGATAGGCCATGCCATGCGGCTTGTGATGCCATATTGTCCCAGCGCCTCGCCCGCAGAAGCGCCTCGTCAACCGAACGGTCGTATTGTATGTTCTGGGTCCTGAATTCAGCCCTCTTTGCCGCAAGCTCCGCAACCTCCCCTTCCCCGGCTTTGCGCTCCAAGAACCGCAGGTTGCCTGCTGAAAATGGGTCTTTGAGTATGCTGAAAACTTCCCGATTGCCCCTTTGGGGCCTGAAAAGCTCGGAAACACCGATTGCCCGGGCTTCCCATTGTTTCGCAAAGCTTGTGCCTTCATTGAGAAGATTGACGAATGCCCTTGCGGACACGGCTTCGGCCGCATGCGCCGCAGCCTGGCGCCGCACATCTTCAGGAATCTTGTCAGGAGGCACGCCCTTGGCAAGCCTTGCCTGCGCGGATGAAAGCTCGCCATGGTAAAGCGCCTGAAGCTCGGAGCCAAGCTTCCCGTCAATAACCGCCTGCGTCAGCCTTTCGAGGAAATGCTTCCTGCCTGCGCTGTTCGGCCGCATCAGGATGTCGAAATCATCCATGTCCTTTATTGAATAGGGGTTTCCGCCCTCGGAAACAATCCCAAGATGCTTCAGGCGGTCGTTGAGGTAAAACGACAGCGGCCCGCCCTCGCCAAAAATGCACGCCTTCATCAGCCGGCTTACCCTCTCCTGGAAGCTCTCGTCTGCTTTTGCCTTGGAGCCTGAATTGATGCTGTCTGCGATGCCTTTCAGCTGGGAAAGGGCGGCTTCGCCGTCTTTCAGGTATTTTTCCTTGAAGCGGGCTGCCTTTGAATCGAAATCGGCTGCGGAGAGCTTAGATATGCCTTCGCCGAAAATCACGTCTATCTGCTTGTCCACCTTCTTAGCCAGCTCCCTGAAGGAAGGCAGGTTTGCCCTGTTCTCGACCAAAAGGGCGAAGCGCTCGGCTTCTTTCATCTTTTCTATGTCCGCCGGGGAGAGTTTTTTTCCGTTGGCGACCAGTGCGCCGCTTTCTGCCAATGCCTTAAGCTCCGCCTCGGCTTTCTTGAGAAGCGGGAAATTCCCTTTTTCATACGAGAGGTGGGTGCGCATTGATTCGACATCCTCTCGAGTCAGTGCCTTGAATTCCCCGTTTTTGAAATATATCATGCAGTCGCGGGCAAGCCCGCCTATGATGCCCGCAAGGAGCCCTGTCTGCTCCTCGATTTTCTTCCGCTCAGGCCCCTGCTTTTGGAGAGAAGCAAGCGCAAGGAGCGCTTTCTCAGGAGTAAGTGTCCCTGAATTGAGCCGTTCAATCACTCCTGAAACATCCGCTTCGCGTTTTTCGATGCCCGAGAGGAATGAAGCGATATGCGAAAATGCCTTCTTGTCGAGATTTTCAAGCCTTTCAAAGGCCTTCTTGGCGCTGTTAGGGTCAGACGTATTGAGGCTGGCAAGGATGCTATTGAGGGTGTCTTTCTGGTCCGATGTGAGCGATGGGTTTTTCAGGGCGCTTTTCACCAGCTTGATAGCCTCTTCGCGGGTTTCGTGGCTGCCGCGGGTCGAAACCTGGCTGATGAGAAGGGCCAGAAGCTGGTTGTACATTATGGTTGTGCTTGCCGCAAGGCCGATACGGTATTCCTCCGCCCTGTCGAGTATTTCGTTTTTCTTCTTGTCCGCAAAATCCGATTTCTTCATGAATTCGTCGAATTTCCCCGGGCTTAGCTTCTGGAATAAGGCGCCAAGGGAATTCTTGATGCGTTTCCCTGCGTCCTCTTTGTCCTGCTTGGTGAATGCAAGGAACGCAAGCGCGCGCCCGGTCTCCGAGCCTAGCCTCTTGGCGCCTATCTTGCTCGCCCTGAACTGCATGTATACGTCCATCGCCTTGACTGGGAGATTGACCACGCCCTTAACTATCGGGATTTTCTGTATGATGCGCGCGCCCTTGCTCTCGTCGAATGCGACCACTTTCTTCCTGGCGCGGTCAAGGCGGTTGTTCAGCCATTTCTCATAGCCCTTGCTCCCCCCGCCCCTTGCAAGCTTCAGTGCGCTGACCAGCTGGTCCCCGGCAGCCATGACATGCGTCAGGCCTTCGCCGCCCATTTTTTGTATTGAATCCCATTTTTTTGCAACCCTGCCCGATGCATCTTTGGGCCTGCCGCGCAGTATTTCCCTAAGGATCGCATTTACCCTTTCCGACCCCTCTTTGCTGAGCGGCGAGCCGCCGGAAGTCTCCTTGTAGTATTCACGCAGCGCCTCTTTGACCTGTTCGCGGGCTTGGCGCCTTGCTTCCTTCCTGTCCTTCCCGCTTTTGCCCCGCGTCCGCATGTCCGCGGCCTCCCTTGCTGCGGTGAAAAGGGACTTGGTCGCCTTCCTGTTCTGGATTTCGACCCGCTTGATCATCGAATTTATCATCATGGGCAATGTCGGGCCTTTCAGCCTGTATTGCCTGCTTTTTGGGAGGCGGGGGGTGGTAAGGTCGAAAAGCGAGAGCGGATCCCTGCCGGAATAATACATTGAGGCAAGGAGCAGCCCCACGACAAGCATTGCCGGAAAGCAGTATGCTGCGTTTGAGGAAAGCGCCCCGGATATTGCCGGGCCAAGCGCAGATAAGGCGGCATTGTTCTTCGGGCAGGCGGTTATTGCCTGGAAGGAGGGCAGTATCGAAACCTCCCCGCTGGTGTTGCCTTCATAGCGGACCTGGAGAAGCCCGCATGATTTTTGGGACTCGATGTCGGCAACCCCCCCTGATGCGTTGATGTGATAGGCAAAAGAGCAGTTCGCTTCGCCTTTTGCGTTGGCGATTGCCGGGTTGCAGATGACGTTGCCGGATGAATCCGAGAGATTGTGCCCGTCAAAAGAGAAAATGAGGCGGGCTCCGGCAACTGGGGCAAACCCGAAGCGCACATCGTCTATGGATTCGTAGGATGACGGATCCATCAGGACGCCCACGTCCTGCTCCAGGCTTGGGGAAACCCTTTGGTGGAATTCGCTTGCGTTTGCAAAGCTTATCTTCACATAGGCGGTTTGGCCGGATGAAGAGATTGTGATGAACGTGCGGGCGCCCTCGTCAGATGCGGGCAGCGCGCAATTGGCAGCGGAAAATAAAAGCAGCAGTATGAACAGCGGTGTTGCCCTGCGCATGGTTGCTTTTTGGAAATCCTGCATTTATATATTATGATGCTTTAATCATTGCAACTGGAGGGCTGGCGGATGCTTGATTTCATTCTCATGACCCCTGAAATGCTCCTTTCAAGCTCGGGCGTCCTCATAGCCCTTGCCACTGCGATATCCATCATTGCCCTCTCGTTCATGGCGGGTGAATTCTTCTCAATGCCCACTCTCCGCGGATTTGCAAAGGCGGAACTCTATGAGCTTGGCGTAACCGCAGTCGTGATTGCCATATCCATAATGCTCATAACCCCGGGGGGGCCGTTCGACATGATTACGCGCGGCTTTCTGGATCCGGGAACCCCTGCGGATAGGGCATGCAAGGAATGGAAATCAATCCATGGGCAATACGACCCGGTTTCGGGGAATTACCCGGACGGCAACCTCGCTTTTGCGCATGCGGACTATTTCATAGGGTGCAGGGTGGATTTCCTGACCCAGATGACATCGGCACTCACCTTGGGCATCCTGGACACGAACAGCGGGATAATGATAGCCAAGCTGACCACCGCCTACATGAACCTGATGCTGATGGAGTTTTTCATGGGGTTCCTCTCCACGGTCAATTTCCATCTGACGATTCAGACGCCCATATTGATAGGGATAGACATAGGGTTGCCGCCCCACGCCGGGCTCACCCCGCTGCTGGAATTCAACACCACCCTTACGGACATGGTGGGCAGCACCATTGCCGCGATGACCGCAAAGAAGATGCTGCTGAATTTCATAGAGGAGAATGCAATCGGGGTTTTCCTGGTGCTTGGCATTTTCCTGCGCGCGCTCCCGTTCACCCGGAAAACCGGGTCCACGATAATAGCGATTGTGTTTGCCGCCTATTTCGTTTTTCCGACATCGGTTCTCCTGAACCAGCAGATATGGCGGGCGATAGAAAACCCCCCTGGCCCGCCAGGCTGCCTAGAGGTCGGGACTGCGTGCACGGCGGATTCGGAATGCTGCTCAGGCAATTGCGCAATGGGGGCGGGCAGATGCGCTGCGATGCTGAGCGATTTTGACCATGTGAAATCGTTCATAAACACGTGCTACGGAAAAAGCGAGGCTGAAGTCCGCGATTCGCTTGACAGCCAGGCGCAGCACCAGCAGGCCCAGCTGGAGCAGTATTTTGACGACCAGGGAGAGGAGGCAGTATCCACAAGAACCACCAGCCGCCTCAAAAGCTCGCTTGGCACTGCGGGAAACGTCATAGTCGGCCCGATGCTCAGCATGAACATCCCCATCGGGAGCGGCCCGCTGACTTTCGGGTTTGTCGAAAAGGCCATGAATGACATGGGCAGGCTCATGCTCATAATATTGATATTCACAGTGATAGAAATACTGGTCACCATAACCCTCATGAAGGACTTTGCCATCATGATAGGCGGTGAACCGCGGGTTCTTGGCATAAGCAAGCTGGTGTGACCATGGCGTTTGGGGGATTCATCCTGGAAATTTTTGCTGCGGGGGGCATCGGAGATGTCGCGCTGTCCCTTTTCGCGGTTTCCATAGCAGTAATGGCTTCGATAATCGCGCTTGCCTACATGGCATCGCAATTCTTCAGGAAGCCCGAATACGAGGGTTTTGTAACACTTGAGATATACCAGCTCATCGTATCCGTCCTGCTGTTCGTCTCAATAGGGGGGGTCGCGGTTTTTGCAAATTCCCTGATGTATGCGTTTTCTGGCTCTGACCCGATAGACACGGGCAGAGCATATCTCTCATATGTAAGCGAGCAGATTGCGCTTCCGGTTATGGTCGGGTTTGAGACATTGAAGCTCACAATGCAATTCATAGGTTCGATAAGCATGAGATGGGGCGCCAGCGTGTGGGGGGTGGTGATGGTCCCTTTCGGGGCATGCCAGGTGCTTGAAAAGGTGGCGGACGTTATCCTGATGATATCGGTGCCATTCATATCAAGCCTCCAGGTGCAGATGGTAATCCTCGAAATGATTGAGGGTTTGGCGCTCTCATTCGTCCTCCCTGCTGGCGCGCTTCTTAGGATATTCCCCCCGACAAGGGACGCGGGCACCTTCCTGATGTGCTCCGCGCTTGCAGCGCTCACGGTCTACCCGTTCACATATGTGATGCATGACAAGATAGTCAGGGTGATGGTGTCTGGTGAAAGCGAGAATCCGACAGCAAACGACATGCTTCAGAGCCAAAACCCCGGATTTGCAAGGGTAATGTCCGCAAGCTGGGCGATTGACCCGGAAAAAATGCTGTTCAGGCCCCTGCGCCTCCTAAGCTACCTTGTCCTTCAGGGGGCTTTCCTGCCTGCGCTGAGCATGGTCATAACCATTTCGTTCATAAAAGGAACCACCAAATTCGTGAGCCAGAAATTCGGGTGAGCCTTTGGGTAAACCGGACGCATCCTCAAAAACGGCGCTTCTTGCCCTCTTTCTTGCATTAGCCATGCTGGCTTGCGGATGCACCGGCTCTGATGGGGGGCAAAGCGGTATAGTCCTGTAGATTTTTGGTTGGGAAAACCTCGTTGCAGTGGCTCTTGCCGCAACAGCAAGCCTTTTGGGCCTTGCATATATCGCCGCATCTTTTGTGAATGATGACAAGCTTAAGGCATGGGTCAAAAAAGAGGCAGGGCAGCTGGTTTTCTCAATTATGATAATAATATGCGCAATTGCGATCGTTGACAGCATGGATTTCTGGCTTAAAACATTCAGCCTTGCAGGCTCTCCGGCCTGGCAGGACTATGTTGGAAACCACATATGCTGCGACCCTGCCGTTGTGCCCCAGTGCCAGGCGGGGCTATGGAAACGCCCGTGCCATGTGGAGCTCGCGATGGACCACCTGCAGTTTGTCTATGAGACCCTGCGGAAGAATGTCATGACTTATCTTTGGAATTACTCGGCCATTGCAACGCTTGCCAATCTCCACACCAGCATAAACATCATGAATAGGCCCGACTTCGGGAGCCTGAGCCTGAGCCCGTTAACCTACCTGTCCGCAGGAGTTGACTATTTCACCATACTCATTGGGCTTGCAACCAAAGCCATGATGATGACCCGCACGCAGCAGGCAGCCCTGGATTATCTGCATTATCCAGTATTCGGGGCTTTCATGTCCATGGGGCTCGTGCTGCGCATACTCCCATTCACAAGAAAATTGGGGGGCATGCTAATAGCCATATCGCTTTCGTTGTATGTGGTCCTGCCGATGTTTTACGTCCTAAACAGCGCAATATTATGGGGCTTCATTGCGGCGCCTGCAGGGGGAACGCCCTCAACAGTGGGGGCGTCATACGACACCGGCGCATATACGCCCGGGTATGGCGCAGGGGAAGCTGAAAACTATGATGCGGTTGACCCTGAGAATGTCCTTGAAGGGGGCTATGTTGCGAATATAGACGTATGCAACAGCACAGGGGCCGATGCCGAACAGGCAAGGGCTGAAAGGCAGCAGGATGAGGGATTTATCCAAAGCAACTGGAAAATGATGCGCGGGACAAAGTGGCATGCCGGCCTGCAGACAATGCTTACCGGCCCCGGGCTCTCGTATGATGGCCCGCTCGGGGTCCTTGCGATGATAATGGTATTCTCGACCGTGCTCCCGTTCCTTGGACTGATGACTTCGCTTGCCGCATTCAAGGTCCTTTCCCCGCTGCTCGGGGGGGATGTCGAGTTAGGGCTGCTCTCGAGGCTGATATGATGAAAACTCCCACTGCAAGGCAGGCTGCTTTCGCAATTGCGCTGGTCGCCATCGCGCTGGCGATGTTCGCAAGCATGCCTTGCGGAAATTATTTCGGGTTTGACGTTTTCGGCACCAACCCGCCTAACGTGGTCACCTGCGACCAGCCGGCAAACGGACTTTTCTGGCTTGAGCTCACCATAATCGCGCTTGCGCTCTCGGTGGCGCTCGTCTCTGCAGCCTGGATACTCAACGGCGTTTTTGGCGGCCCGAAATACAACGAATTCCTGAAAGAGCGCCTATGGAGCATGCTTGAGACCGCGGTGATAATGGGCATTTTCATAGCCATGCTGGTTTCGCTCCAGCAATATGGGAACGACAATCTCGACACGGCGAGGGCATACACAAAAATAATACGGAATAGCGCGGTGGAGGATTTTGGGAAAACGATAGCGGGAACTGCCCTGTTTTCATTCGTATCGAATGCCAACCCGAAAATACACCTTTTCAAGGGCCATTTCGGGTCCTATATCGATTTCCAGCTGGCACCCATGTTCAAGCCGATATTCGACATGATGGGGCTGATAATACAGCTCCAGACCACGGTTGTGCTTCAGTGGTTTGCCCATGACTACCTGCTCTGTTTTGCAAAAAACTACCTGCTGACCCTCCTTTTGCCAGTCGGGCTTTTCCTTCGCGGGATGGGCATCAAAACCGCAGGCAACGCCATGATGGGGGTTGCGATTGCCCTTTATTTTGTCTATCCGTTCATGATTGTCCAAATAGGGGAGATGGTCACAAAACACTATGAGAATGAGATTTCGGCGCTCACCATTGCAGAGGGCAACATACACCTGAGCCTTTGCTTCAGCAGCAAGCCCATATGCTGCATGGGCGGGACCCCTGACCCGGTCAACGATACCCTGGTCATACCGAACGGGAATGGGTTCATAAGCGTCAAAAAAGTCCTTACCAACCCCCTCCTTGGTTGCAGCTACTCGACAACCAATGTAAGGATATGGGAAAGCGCGGGAGGGGTGGTGGCAAGCAGCGCAGCCTTCATGCTGATGAAAGCCATGATGTCCGGCTCGGGCACGTCATCGAGCAGCACGGGCTTGAGCACCGCTTCAGGGTTCATGAATATCCTGATGCTGCTGGCCCTTTTCCCGCCCATGGTGATGCTGGTGCTTAGCTTCATATACGGGCTTGCTTATTTCTTCTTCATCGTAAGCATGGTGCTGCCGATATTCGCCATATTCATAACTCTCACGCTCGCAAAGGAGATTACCAAGGCGCTTGGGACGGAAATAGACCTTTCAGCGCTTGAAAAGCTGATATGAGGACAGGGTGCCATAATGGGATTGAACATTGCCGAAAACATCTGCGCCCCCATCCTGTCCGGGGCCCCGTCGGATTTTCCTGGAAGTTTCGGGATTCTTGGCGCTGACTGGCTGCAGCTGACTTTCCTTGCCCTCCTTGCATCGCTCCTAGCTCTTTCTATAATATACATGCTTTCATTCTTCCTTAAGCAGAACGCAGCAGCAGCGTGGGCGAAATTCGAGCTCTTCCAGCTTTTTGCAACAGCCATGCTGGTGGTCATGACCTCTTCCGTGCTGATAGTCGGGATGTGCTCGTTTGACATGCGCATTCTTGACCCGGACAGATATGCGGATCCGCAAAACCCGAATCGGCCCATGAACATGCTGGATATTGTGGACAGGTATTTTGGCGAGCTTGAGAAGGCGGGCGGGATGCTTTTTGCCGCCTTCCTGTTCATCATCAATATCCTGACCAACCTATTCAAGGCGATGTTCCTAAGCTCGCCACTGGGAGTGGGGGGCAATGAAAGCCCTCTTGAATCGCTTATGCAGCTCAACAACATGTTCTTCATCCTGATAAGCGGATTCGTCATCTCGTTCCTCATGCTTGGCGTGCAGACCAGGATGGTGGAGTACATCAGCATAGCTGCGCTCTATTACCTGTTTCCCTTCGGGGTTTTTTTCAGGGCGTTTGAGCCGACCCGCGCTTTTGGCGGAACCCTGATAGGCCTCTCAATCTCCCTTTTCCTGTTCTACCCCGCCCTCCTGGTTTTCAACGACTATGTTGTTTACGGGCCGGTTTCCGAAATCAACCAGGAGCTGGAAGATAGCATAGATAGGGGCGACACGCAGGTTTCTGGGCAGCAAGGCGGGATGCCCGACAGCCAGGTAATAGTGAATGGAATAGAAAGCGGCGACCTGGCATCCGGGATAGGCGGTTCCGTCCTTGTGGTTTTCAAGCCGCTCATGCTGTATTTCGTGGCAGCGGTCGTCCTGCCCATAATCAATTTCATAATACTGGTGGAAGTTGCAAGGGGGCTCACGCGCCTCCTGGGAGAAGAGGTGGACATAACCAACCTCACGAGGCTGATATGATGGCATTTGATTTGACTTCGTCCGGATGGATAGGCATTTCGGTGCTCGTGGCCCTGGTTTCCCTCTTCATCACCGTGCTTTTGCATATGCTCGCCCAGGCGTTCAGCCTCCAGAGCCTTGGCATGTGGGCAAAATCCGAATATGCACAGGTGGCGGTCAGCTTCCTGATAATCTTCTTCGCGGCAGTGATGCAAAGCGCAGGTGCGGAAGTGGTCAGCCAGGTCACAGCCGAAGTTGCGGCGGCATCGGGGAACATGATGCTCACCTCCAGCATGTCGGCGAATATGGACCCGGTGGAAATAGCCAAGGCGTACATAAACAAAATCACCGGTTGCCAAATAACGCTTTACAAAATAGCATACTGGCTCAACTTCATCATGGAGCCGCTGAGCAAAATCAGCCTGGAGGCCATGGGTTTTGAAGGGATTACTGGGGGCGCCCTCTCAGGATATGTCTCTTTTTTCCACTACGTAATGAATAACCTTACATATGTGATCCTCTTCAACTATGTCCAATACAGCGTGCTTCTGCTCTCTAAATACTCCATGCTTTACCCGGTACTCCCAATCGGTCTTGTTCTTCGCGCGTTCGCGCCGACCAGGGGGGTTGGAGGGCTGATGGTTGCGTTCGCGCTTGGCTTCGCATTCGTGTTCCCATTCACGTACGTGCTGGTGGTTGCAATAACCCCGAACACCACATACACCATGTGCAATGAGATAACCCTAACCGCTGGCGATTTGCCACAAAAAGACGAGCAGCCTTGCTACAACAGCAAGGCGGGAACAAGGGAACAGTCTTTCAGGCTAAAAAGCAACATGCAGAAAATATCCGGGATAGTCGGATTCATGCAGAATGCGATAGGGATAATCTTTCTGCAGGCGGTAATCTACCCATTGGTCTCGTTGATTATGACTTTCACGTTCATCAGGCAGACCAGCTCGCTGTTCGGAGCCGACCTTGCAGAGATAGGGCGCGGGCTCATCAAGATAATATAGCCGAAAACTTGGACGCTGCTAGTGCAGGTTGGCCTTTTTTGGCGCCGCCCCGCCATTTTGCGCCAGGGCTTTCCTGCAAGGATACGGCATGTCCCTTGCGCTTGGAGGGTTTTTTGCCTCAAGAGGATTTTTATCTTGGGCCGCTGCTTCCCTCGCATGCGGCGCCTGGGCCTTTTTCTCCTTGACCGCGTTTCTCGCGGCCTTGCCTATTGCGTAAGGGACTGTGAAAAGCCCGGCGGCGATTTTGAAGATGGCAGTGGCAAGGGATACTGTGATGTTTGAAAGCGTGATTAATGCCGGAACCCCGATGGCAAGCGCTGCGCTGACCGCAGCTGCCCCGACGATTATGGATGCGCCGATGGAATAGGGATCCATGCTTTTGGATATGCATGGCTCGCATTTATAAAAAATGCGCCCAGGCAAGTCCCATCCGCTTTAAAAACTATCATTCAAATGTTTAGCGGCTCCTGTGTGGGGAGACTGAACTGAAGCCCTGGGTTTTTCATGGCAATAGACCTTCCGAACATATACAAAGGGGATTACCGCCTGCTCATGGCGGTCCCGATAGCCCTTGTGCTCCTTTCCCTGATGTTCATACCTAGTGTGGAGCTTGGCGTGGACTTCAAGGGGGGCACCATGGTGACCATGCAGGCAAACCAGAGCGTGGACGAGGGGGCGCTTCGCGCAGCCCTCACAGACGCAGGGTTTGAGGTATCATCCGTAAAGTCGCTTGCGAATCCGGCAGGGTATGAAATAGAGGTGGAGATAGAGCGGGACGGCAACCTTACCCGCGCGGAGCAGCTCAAGACCGATTTCTTCTCGAAAATAGACGAAGTGTCCCGCCTGGAGTCCGATGTCATGGCGACGAACTCAAGCCCGGACGCCGTGTCGAAATACGTGGAGGCGCGCAAATCGGTTGACGGGATGGCGGACGGGCTTTTCGAGATAGCCGGGATGCCCAGGAACGCAAGCGGCTATCCGGGCACCAATGAGCTGAAGGCAACCGCCGGAGTCGTCTACCGGAAAATCCTTGATGAGAACTCGGAAAGGCTGACTGAAACGCTCTCCCGGAACGTGCAGTATGAAAGCGCAAGTTTCAACCAGGTGTCGGCATCGCTTTCGGACAAGTTCGTGGAACGGGTCGTGGCGGTCGTCATATATTCAATCATAATCGTGAGCATAGTGGTGTTCCTGATATTCCGGACGCTGGTGCCCAGCCTTGCGGTGCTCATAGGCGCAGCCTGCGACCTTGTAATGGCGCTTGGCGCGATGGGCCTTTTCGGAATCCCCCTCACGCTTGCTTCGTTTGCCGCCCTCCTCATGCTGGTCGGCTTCTCCCTTGACACAGACGTGCTCCTCACCATGAGGCTGGTAAAAAGAAGGGAAGGGACCCCGCGGGAAAGGGCATATGAGGCAATGAAAACAGGGACAATGATGAGTTTGTCGCTGATACTCTCATTTGCCTGCCTGTTCATACTGGCGATGGTGACCCACATCAATACTTACTTCGAGATTTCGGCAGTTGCGCTCGTGGGGCTGGTGGGCGACCTGATAGCCACCTGGATGCTCAATGCGCCCATAGTGCTTTCATACATGGAGAAAAGAGGGGATGCCGGCAAGGAAGAGAAGCCGTTCCTCTCGTCGATATTTTCGGGATAGTGTTCTTATGATTACAAAGGAAGAGATAGTGAAGGGCGCAAAGGAGCGCGACGTTTTAGTCATGTTCACATTCATGCTTCTTGCGTGCCTTGCAATCGCGCTTGACCACCGGCACGGCGTCCCGATTTTCATAGCGTCCATCCTCATGATAGCGATAGCGGTCTCTTTCCTCAAGCGCGACCGCGTGAGGATTGCGGGCCTTTTGGCGATAGTCATCCTTTCGCTTTTCTCGATTGGCTTCAACGGGGTGAAATTCGGGATAGACTTCTCTGGAGGCGTCCGGATACCTGTGCTTCTTGAGACCTCGGTGAGCGCAGATGTGATGGAGGACATGGTGAGCACGATAAAGACGCGGGCTGCGGCGTTCGGGCTTACCGAGGTGAAGGTGCGCCCCATAGGCGACTCGGAAATATACGTCGAGCTTCCTCAAAGCTCCCCGCAGCTTGTCCGGGACGTGGAAACCGTGCTCTCGCAGCAGGGCGTGTACCAGGGCGTGGTCGACGGGAAAATTGCGATAAGGGGAGATGACATTTATACCGGAACCATCGGAAGGGTGCCGTCACAATATCTCCAGGGCGCGGATTGGGCTGTGAGTTTCACGGTCACGCAAGGGGGGGCCAAGAGGTTTTCGCAGACCGTTCTCGGCAAGGCAGATTATCCCCTTTACATGTTCCTGGACAGGCCGGACAACGCCATAGTGGTGGTGGGCGAAAAAAGCCTGATGAACCACTCGAAAAGCGCCGGAGGGCAGGTCTCAAAAAGCAGGGCGCTTGAGCTTGCCGTGAATTCCCTGAAGCTTGAGGGGGCGGACATACCGGTTTATATTGAAGAGGACATTGCAGGGGACTTTTCCATTGCGCCAGCAAACAACAGGACAAAGGCGATTGTGTCCGCCAACAGCACGCTTATGCCGAAGCTTAGGGAAGCTGGCTTCGTGGTGGTGGAAAAAAGCGATGAGGAAATGTCCCCTGAATACCAGGTTTCCCAAAGCTCGCCCGCCTCCGATGCGGTGAGCGTCTGGAAAGCGGTCGGGCTCCTCTCGTCCCCCCGCCTTGCCAAATCTGTCACAGAAGGGGTGCCGAGCTTTTCCTATCTGATAAACGGGGCTGCGCAGGGCGACACTGCGACCGCAAGGGCTGCCGATGCGCTCAAAAAGGAAAGGGAGCTTGAATCCATACTCAAGGGCGGTGCGCTTCCGGTGCACATCACCTTGGGCTCGAAAACGCTCGTGCCCGCGCCGCTTGGCGCCGAGTTTTTGCGGCTGAGCCTGATTGGTATTGTTTTCTCGCTTATCGCAATCTCGCTGATGGTCGCGCTCCGCTACATGCATCCGCAGATAGTGCTGCCCATGATATGCATAAGCATCGCGGAACTAATCATATTGGTAGCTATATTGGGCTCGTTCACCATTGACCTTTCCGCAATGGCGGGAATACTTGCGGCAATAGGGGTCGGGATTGACGCGCAGATTGTCGTGACCGACGAGCTTTTGAAAAAGGAGGAGGAGCCAAGGAAGAGGATGGAAAAGGCATTCACCATCATCACCACCTCGGTGATGGTCGCGGTGGTCGCCATGCTGCCCCTTCTTCTCATGTCGGGCCTGGTTGAGATAATCGGCTTTGCAACCTCCACCATATTGGGCTCCCTATTGGGCCTGTTCATCTCCCGCCCTGCATACGGCGCGATTGTGGAGCACCTGTTCGAGTAGATGGAAATGGAAAAGGGGATTCGCATCCCTTCCGGCTTATCCTTGATTTGCCCGCTTAATCCTTGCTTTTCTTTTTTCGCATCAGCTTGCCTTTTTTTCACTCTGCTAGCTTTTCTTCCAGGAAAGAAGCCATTGAGTTGAGCATGGGCAGGATATAGAAAGGAAGCACTATTCCTATTATCGCCCCAGTCATCATGCGGATAGAATTGGTGCTTTCGCGGAAGCCCAAAAGCTGCGTGCCGCCGTCGATTGCGACCGGAACCGCAGCTGCGATGAGCAGCCATGCGGGCGGCCAGTCTTCCGAGTCGATTTTGCGGATGAATGGGAGAATGATGAGCCCGAAAAGCATTGCAAGGTAGATTGCGACGTCCCGGGAGCAGACAGGGAATTTGTAGCCTGCCTTGCCATCCTTCACAACGTAATTTGCCCTTGAGTGGCTGATCTCTTCGCCTTGCGGGCGGCAGTCGCCGATTGAATGCCCGCCTGATGCAGACTGGAAAAGGCATAGCGAGCGGGAAGTGAGCTGGTGGCAGGTGGGCGCGAATGCCAGATAGAGCGTGCCTGACACAGGGTCGCCTTGCGAGGCGAGATAAGGAACCGAAAAGATTGCGAGGTTGAAGAGGAAGAGCGCCGAGAGGAAAAGGATGAAGGGGAGCTTTCCTGCCGCCATGGCTTTCGCTTTTTGTGCCTATATTTTTAAAGGGGAAGCGCTCCAAGGAACCCACGCGGGCTCGTAGCTCAGCTTGGATAGAGCGATTTTATGGAAAGAATCGTTTTCATCCCTGGAAAACAGCGGGAGATGGTACTTGGTTTCATATCGCATACGGGCAAAAGCCAAGTAAAGGCAGCGAAATTACTTGGTGTTCCGAGGCGAACACTAAGAAATTGGATAAACGAAACGCGAACTATTCCCGCCGGTATTTTTGGAAAAATGATTCACGCATGCCCTGAGTTGAAGATTTTTTCAAGCAGCATTCGCAAGGTTCTTGATGCCAATTGGGGCAGAACGAAAGGCGGAAAGAACTGTTATGCTGTCCTTCGAAAAAAATATGGTGAAGACGAGCTTATGCGAAGAAAACGGTCGGGTGGCGCGGCTTCGATAAAACTGAGGCTGGAGAAAATAACGCGCAAACTGCCCCCACCTGATGACGCTCGCGTCCTAGAACTGCTTGGCGCACTAATCGGAGACGGATGGATAGGGATTAGCGGCGGAAGAAAACAGGTATGCTTCTGCGGGAATCTGCGCCAGCAAGCGTATGCAAAACATTTGCGAAAACTCCTGTGTCGGGCTTTCGGTGTCCGCGGTTATTTCAAGTTACGAGAAAAAAATACTGTATTCTATATTATCGTGAACTCTGGCCCTATTTTTGATTTTTTTAAGAATGAATTCGATTTTCCAGTAGGCGCCAAGAAGAAATTCAATACGCTTCTGTTGCCATCCGAAACTGAAGAAGGGCTAACAGTTATACGTGGAATTTTTGATACGGACGGCGGAATATATATGGACAATGCGCCAGGTTATGCTCGTCCGTACCCGGTAGTGGACATAACTTCGCACAACCCAGAATTACTCGGATGGATATCTAAAACCCTGACTAAAAAGGGTTTTAAGGTGATTAGCCTTAAGTATAGCATCCGCCTCAAGACCATTAGTCAGGTGGAGCGCTGGTTTAACGAAGTTAAGCCATCGAATAAAGTCCACGTAAATAAGTGGAACCTCTGGAAGAGCAAATACATGGGCCCGTAAGCGAAAACAGATTGTTTGTTTTCCCGGGAAGCTCAGCTTGGATAGAGCGACACTCTCCTACCCTAGGGGGCAGATGGTCATCCGTCGATCCCCCTAAGGGTTCACCCCCAATCGGCAACATTGTTGGGGGATGAACCTGGAAGAGCATTGCGCTTTTTCCGCGAATGTGCGGAGAAAGGTGAAGGTCGTGAGTTCAAACGCCGTTGTCTGGCAACGTGTTGCCAGCCCTTGGCTGACAATCTCACCGGGCCCGTATCATTTTTTCATCCGCGCTGAAGCGGATGGTTTTTTATATAACAGTGAGAATGAGTGCCATGGTTTCGAAATTAGCCGCGTTGTTCGAGGAAGCCGTAAGGAACAACTGCCAGGGCGAGATAGCCATACTCTTTTCAGGCGGCATAGACAGCACGGCGATTGCGACCATAGCGAAGAAATACACCACGCCGCTTCTCATTACCGCAGGAGTGGCGGGCAGCCAGGATTTGGAGGC
Source organism: Microcaldota archaeon (assembly GCA_964458205.1). GTDB lineage: Archaea > Micrarchaeota > Micrarchaeia > Anstonellales > Anstonellaceae > UBA10161. Next base: position 23,966 of record CAYWFJ010000003.1, read on the forward strand.
TGCAAAGAAGATTGCGGCAGAGCTTGGCCTCCCGCACAAGGAAGTCGTTTTCTCGGAAGAGGAAATCGTAAAGATTTACAAGAAATGCTACAAGATACGGAAAGGGGATCTCCTCAAAGTCGAGCTCATGGTGCCGGTCTTCTCCTGCTGCCGGGAGGCTGCGCGCTCTGGCAAGTGGAGGATACTCTCTGGCTCTGGCGCGGAGGAGCTTTTCATCGGCTATGACAGGTATTTTCGGCACAAGGGCGCGAAGCTGCAAAGGCTCCTTGAGAGGGAAATAGTCGAGCTTCCGTCAGGGGACTGCGAGGCGCAGGAGCTGGTGGCTAAGAATTTCGGCATGCGCGCGGCATTCCCGTTCCTTTACCCCCCGTTCGTGAATTCTGTCCTCTCCACGCCTCTTTCAGAACGGCTGGGCACGCGCGAGAGCAAGAAGCCCCTCCTGCGCAAAATCTGCGCGGAGCTTGGCGTCCCGCAGGATGCGATTGACCGGAAGAAAAAGGCGATGCAGTACGGGAGCGGCGTGCACAAGATACTTCTTTCAAGAATAAAGGAAGTAGAGGAGGAGCTCCAGATAAAGGAGGAGCTAAAGCAGAGGAAGCGCGACCAGATGGCGCAGGTGCGGGAAGCCCGCTATGGCCCGTCAGGTTACAGGCCGCGCGCTTAGGATACCGCGCTACCTGCCTTCAGCTGGTGGAATAGACCGAGCGCCAGACCGCCATATGCGACACGCCCAGGGCATCTGCCACCTTGCGAAGCGGCAGCCGTTCCTCGAAATAGAGGAAGCGCGCGGCTTCGAGCTTTTCCTGCGAGAGGGATTTGTGCCTTCCTTTCATAAAATCACCTAACAGCACATCCTGCCTGCAAGGAAACTCGCATTCCCCTGCTCAAAATTGCCCTTTGCCTGGTTGAGAGCCGCGGTTTTCACTATTCCCTCGTCCAAGGGGGCGCCAGCCCGCATCCCTTTTTCCGCCCTTTTCTTCCCACGCTCAGCCCTTCCAAACTCGCGAAGAGCAGGATGCGCCTCAAGCTCAGCTAAGACTTGGGCATGCGCTTCTCTTTTGCGGAGATAACGCGCCTCAAGCGCGGCTACCGCGTTTGGATGCGTGTCCGTCCGCTTCCTGTGCGTCTTGGGGTTTGCCAAGCATAGTGCGCCGCACCTGTGATTTCCAGCCAGCATATGAACACCTCGATTGATTTTTTTTCAGCCCGCAAGCGCGCGGGAAAAGCCAAAGCTATCGAATTTTTTTCGAGACGTTCGGGCACTTGCCAAGCCACCCAAGCGCGGAAACTAGTCCCAGAAATAGATAAGGTGCAGGCTAGAGGCAGATGAAACGCATAGTGTGTTTGCGCTTGCTGGCATTGCTAGCACCGATAATGGATGTGGGGGGAACGGTTTAAATAGGCTTGTAACGGAAACGCGGGCGGCTAGTCGATAAGATAGATGGAATTTACGCTGCTGCTTGAGGCTACGGAATAGGCGAAATCAAGCCTCCGGGCTTCCTTCGCATACCTGCCAGTAAGATAGCTTGCAACCTCGGTCCTGTTTGAAAGCGGATGCCAGCCCGTCTGTTCGGTTATATAGACGTGCGCAAGATTGTTGTCTTTTGCAAACTGCCTTGCGACATCAAGCACGGCTTCGCAGAACTTGCCCACATCGATTTGCGAAACGAAATCGGTATTCGGGTTGAAGCCACGCAAGAGAAGCGACTTTTCGCCGTTTACCTCGACAACGTACGCCATTATGTTGCCCCTGGCGACAGACTCGTTCTCGATTATGTTCATGTGGAAGTGCTCCTGGCGGTTGAAAAGCCCGATATCCTGCGCAGTGCAGACCCCTGCGGAGGCTTTGGCGAAGAAGGACGCCTGGTTCTTTGAAAGGTATGCCCTTATGTTTGCGCCAAGCTCGCCTTTGGTTTCCTTGCTTTCCTCGAATTTCTTCATGTCGGATTTTGCCTGCGCAAGGATAGGCGAGATTGCCTTGCTGAATATTATTTTTGAGAGGACATCTGCCGTCTTTTCATTGCTTTCAAGAATCGCCCCCCAATCCGGCTTTTCGGGAAGGGACAGCTGCTTTTCGATTGTGACCTGGCGGCTTGGGTCTGAGAGGTTTTTTTTCACGGCTTCCGAGATTTCGGGCTTTTTATCAAGGAGGCTTGCAAGCCTGTGCGAATAATTGTCCTTGAAGTATATCCCCATTACCTCCCTGAATTCTGTGAGAAGCGCATATGCCGAACTGCTGTCCATCTCCCGCTCCTGCGTGGTGAAATTTGCCACAAACTCGTCCCTTGCCATCGGGTACATGAGCGTGCTTACCTCTTCCGGTGAATAGTTCGTCCCTGCGCGGGCGACCTTCACGAATGCCTGCCGAAGCGCCTTTGCCCTGTCCTCGCCCTTGGGAAGCTCCGGAGTAAGAGCTGAAACGTATTTTGCAAATGATGCGAAATCAAGATTGGCGCCTTCCCTAAGAACGTAGCTTTTCTGGCTTGCGGAAAGCGAATAGCCGCCCTGGGGGAAAACGTAGCCTGAAAGGTCATTTGTCCTGTCAGAAACCTGAAGAAGGAGCGATTCCACGTTCTCGAAGCTCATGCCGACCGGCTTATAGGCTATGTAGACCATCTCGGCAAGGATTCCCTTGTCCTCTTCCGGCAGGAGGCTGCCGATAGGCTCGTTTTTGAAGAATTTTGATTTGATGGTTTCCACCTTCTTGACAAGCTCGGCCCTGCCCGCAGGGTCAAGCTTAACATAGCTTGCGAAAAGCTTGGGGGTGGGAGCCCCGATTTCGCGGATTGCGCTGAAAATCTTCTCCTGGTTCTTTGCCGGGGAGAAGCCATCCATTCCCGCAAGCGTATCCACCGTTGTATTGAACTCGTTCGGGTATTGCGCGAGAAGCTGGCGCAGGAACTCGCGGTCGGTCTTGAGGAAATTTACGGTGCCTTTTGCAAGATAGCCGCTTTCCACAAGCTTTTTTGCCAAAAAATCGAAGCGCCGCTCGCCTGCGCCTTTCCTTGAAATGAGCTTGGTTGCCATGTGGCTGCCGTTTGCCCTGTCGATTCTCGAGGCTGCAATCGCCATCCTTGCGGCAAGCGCTGCATCCTTCCTGCCTGCTTCGCGTATGAAGAGGTCAAGCACGCGGCGATTCCCTTCGATTAGGCCGATTGCGCCTAAGATGTCACACGCGGACCTGCTTGCGCGGCCAAGCTTTTTCGAATTCTCGATTTCCTCGGAATAAGTGTCAAAAATAAGGTCAATCTCCTTTTCCCCCAATTGGCTGATGGCAATCTTCTGTTTCATCACGGCATCCCGCTCTTCCGCAGGCAGCTTGAGCGCTTCTTCAAGAGGGAGGAAGGCATGGGCGGCTATCAGAAGCCGGCTGTTGCCTGATAAAGACGCCTCAGATGCCAGCTTTCCGACCATCCCCGAAATTTCATCCGGCGAGCCTGCTTTTGCCCCTTCCTTTAGCTCCATGTTCTGGTAAGCCCTGAAAAGCACCCCAATGCTGAAATTTCTTGCAGAAGCGGAATGGTCATACTGATAGATGAAAGACTCGCGGTTCCCTGTCGCTGATGCGCAATCAAGCGACTTTTCGCGCAATGCAATTGGCGCCTGCTCTTCAATCAAAAGCTCGGCGAGGCTTTTTGCCTGAGGCAATGTTTCTATTGCAAGTGCCTTGTACATCGCAGCATCGGCATAATTCCCTGCCGAACCTGACGGGTCAGTGAGACGCGCTTCCTTTTCCGCCTCTGCGCTTGCCAAGCCATAGGATTTTGACCTTATCTCCGATGGCAAAGCTGATTTTTCCGCAATCCGACGAAAGGCGTCCTTCCCGCTCATCTCGACATTGCCCCATCCTTTCACTTTTCCGCCACGGTACCCTTCGGCGAATTTCCAAAATAGATCGGAACATTTTGAAACAACCTCGGCATCGTAGGCACTTGACGCTTGGACGTATGAGAAGAGCGCCTGCCCATAGGCATCGCCTTTCTCGTAAAGCCCGGCTGCAAGGCCAACCCGCTGGTTGTTAATGGAAGTGGAATTGAATTCGTATCCTTTTTCAGACAGTATGTCGCCAGCCTCAACGAACTTGCCCTGTTCTGATAGGGAATCCGCCGCTTTTACAAGGCAGTCGAATGCGAGCTCCTCCTGCCTTGCCCGAACCGATGGCACGATAGCAATGCTTCTTGCTTTCAAATAGGCAGTGGCTGCTTCCTTGAATTCGCCATTGCCAAACCTTTTTTCGGCTTCTTGAATGTAGAAGCTGAAGATTTTGCGCTTGGAGGATTGGTCGTCCATCTTGACGTATTCCGACAGCCCGTAACCATTTGCATAATTCAGAATCTCTGCCGCCTTGCCAAACTCGCCTGCAAGTTCAAAGAGCCTGATTGACTCAAGCCCGCATTTTTCCGCAAGATCAGCCTCGCCTTTTTCATGCAAGCTTAAGGCGGCAGACTTATATGCTTCTGCCATTATCGCGTGCCCCTCTGGCGAAACGAAGAGCTTGCTGGATTTGGAAAGCACTGCCATTCCTCTCAGCAGCATGTTCTCTTTTGTTTTCGGACCGATGAATTCGCGGGTAGATTCATCAAGGAGATTCTTGAAAAGATCATAGAAAGAGCCTGATTGAAGGCAAAGCGACTCTGCCTTGCCATAGTAAGCTGCTGCTATGCTTTTATCGGGCTCTTCGATGAAAAGCCGGAAATAGCAATTCATCGCATCGCGCAGGCTTTCGCCCGCCTCCTTTGGCTTCTGCTCGGCAAGAAGGGAATCTGCTTTCTCTTCATAGCTTCTGGCCGCACTAAGAAGAGAGTTCCGCCGCTTTTCAAGAAGCCCCTCCTTTTCAGTTACATCCGCATATGAAACAGCATATTGGTAAGAATTGCTGGCTTCTTTGTGCTGCCCTGCAAGCCCGTAATAATCGCCGGCTTTCTCGAAAAGGCGGCAGGCTGCTTTTGAGACATGTTGCCGTTCATCTGAACCGATGTTGGTGGAGAACATATAGGCCGAGGCAACCCGCGCATAGCCTGTGTCTTTATTGGCAGGGTCGGCAAGCCGCTCAAGCCGACTGGCAATCGATTCTACCTTGGCAAATGAATATGCCGCAGCATGAACGCCCGGAGAATAACTGGATTGCCTCTGCCGCTCATTCCAATATTCATGAATGGCGGAGCTATAACTTGAAAATGCGTTATGCTTGTCCCCGGCAAGCTCGTAAAGCTCGCCTATGCGGACATGGCGCTCCGCTTGTTCCTCATAGCCGCCCAAGTCGCGATCCATATATTCTTTCCTGGCTTCCTTGAGGTATTTTTTCCTATTGAAAACGCTCTTTATGCCCTTTTCCTTGGCAAGGCGGGCACCGAACTCATCGTTTTTGAGCGAAAGAAGGCGCTCAATCCTTTCATAGCATGCAAGCCTGCTGCCCACGGATGAAAAGATGTTTGCCTTATCGCGCCACATCTTGATTGCTTCGTCAATCTTTTTTTCAGAGACAAGGCGCGATTCATCTATGGAATAGCGCTCGATTGCAAAAGCCTCGTATTGGGATAGCTTTCCCCCATATTTTGCCTTAAGCTCGTCCGAACCTGGGTCAAGCCTTGAGATTGCGCTATTGTAGGCTTCAATAACCGTATCAGGGGGATAAATAGGAAGATGATTCCGCAAATTGAGAAACCCCCCGTCAAGCTTTTCAAGATAGGCATCCCGCAATTCCTGGCTTGGTGCATGCCTAACCGCCCTGCCATAGGCGGTGATTGCGTCCATCAATCCATAATGCGGCATGGATTCGCTCCCGCCCGCCCTTAAAAAAATCTCCCCCGCAATTGCGGCATATTTGGTTATCTCTCCGTCTTCCCGCGCTGTGGATGATGCCTTCATGTAAGCGTTGCCAGCCTCGGCAAGTTTGCCTTCCTCGATAAATTTGACTCCTCCTTTTGCAAACAGGTATGCCGCAGTCCGATAATAATCATCCTGGATTCCCCTTTCGCGTACTTTTTCGGCAAGATTTTTCTTATAGGCATCCGCTGCCTCCAAAAACCTGCCTTCCCCCACCAGGATTTTGGCTTCGTAAAGATAAGCATCCAGGCTTCTTGAGCGGCAATCCGCCTCCTTTGCAGCCCAGGCTATCTTGGAAGAGGGATTGATGGCTGCTTCGTCCAACTTCCCATAAGCAGCTTTAAGCTCCCAAAAAAGCTCGGCTTCGTTGTGTTTTTTTTCATGTTCCAGACGGGATGCTTCTTTCATTGAAACCTCGTAATTACGGATATTCCGCCAGATCCAGTAGGGTATTGGCCCGCCGTCTTTGTTCTTTTCGCCAGCATTTATGCAGTCGTTGAAATGCTGCCCGATTGCCTTGCATAGCCCTGCGCTATAAGCCATGCCAAGCGCTTCAAACTCACGCTCCGCTTTGGAAATGAGCTTAAGCGCTTTATCCGGATTGGAGGCGTAGCATGCATCGCTTTGGTGCCGTATTGCCTTATTCTTAAGGCGCCTCTCCATGGCAAGCTCCAGCCGCTTCTTTAGGTAGTCGCCTGCCCTTTTCGCAACGTGCTCTTTCCCCTTCCTTTCCTCCTCCTTTGCCTTCTCGCGCGTGATTTCGTTTGATTGCTGCGAAACTATGATGCCCTCGCTTCCCTGGTGGCTGCTGCTGTGCGCTGCGGAGAACTTCGTATTCTCCTGCCTTGCCGCCCCTCCGCCGCCTTCGCTGTGCTGCGAGCGGTGGATTGCCGGGCCGAACCTTCCGAATGCGGAAATGATGATTTTTTCTATCTTTTTTGCGTGCTTCCTTGAGATTTTCGTGTTCTCCTGTTTGGAGAGGTGCCAAAGCGAGCGGAGGTTGGCCGAGAGCTCCTCTTCCGAGAATTCGGCTGCCTCTGGCTTTAGGTATTCCTTGGAAAGCTCGGCTATGTCGCTTAAGTGCTCCATGGAGAGGTCTGGCTTGCCTTGAGGAAAGGAAACGGCAGGGGTCTTTGGAGGCGTGGGCTTCATTGAGGGAACATATGCTTAAATGAGGTTAAAAAGCTACTTTTTTTTCCCCGCGATGAACAGGTGCTCAAGGTCGAACGGGGAAAGCTCTATCTGCTGGGAGACATCGATATCCGAGCCGACCTTGTTAACGAACTCCTCGAATATCTTTTTCGGCTGGCGCGTGACATCTATGCTTTGCGATTTTATGGCAATCATGCCCCAGCCGCCTTTCTTCAGGAAAAGCAGGCTGTTTTTGAGGAATATGTCATCCTGGTCGGGCTGCGCGACGTCCTGGTAAATCACGTCAACTTTCCCGATGCCCTCCGCGTAATCCTGCGGGGCGCGCGCGTCGCCCATTATGGGGAGCATGTTGGGACGCGACTCGCAGACCGAGAGGAGGTCGCGCATGGAGCGCTGCGCGAATTCAACGCAATACACTATGCCTTCCTCGCCAACGATGTCGGAAACGTGCGAAGGAGTGGTGCCCGTGCTTGCGCCTAAGTAAAGAACAGATGAGCCTGGCTTGATGGGCATTTCCTTCAGCCCTTTGTGTATTGCAGCGGCGAGCTTGCTCCTGTAAATGTCCCACATGCGGTATTCGTCCTTGCCGTCGGCAACGAGCTTCTCGCCGTAAACGCGCCTGCCCGGGGCTAGCGATTTTGTCGCAAGGCGGTTGGTCACCAGGTATACGCCGGGGAATTTTTCGTCCATGAAAATCAACTTAAGAAATTGAAAGCGGGCTCGGTCCCTAAACCCCGGAGGGGCAAGCCCCTCCCTGGTTCAAGGGTTCCTCCGGACCCACCCCACGAAATATTTGTGATTATGAAAGCGGGCTCGGTGGGATTTTCACAAGGCGCACCCGATTGGGGGTGAACCATCAGGGGGATCGTCTGCAGTGCATCTGCCCCCTAGGGTTTGAACCCACGGCTTTCTGGTTACCTCAGTTGCCAATTATCCGCAATCGGATAAGAGCCATAAAAGCCAGACACTCTAGGCCAAGCTGAGTTACGAGCCCGCGTGGGTTTTTTTCAGCCGTCATAACCTTTTAATACTTACCCGGAGTAGGGGGAAGAGCCAAACGGGGGTGCGTCCTTATGAAAAATATCATGTGGTTCTCCGAGATAAGAAAAACCAACCTTGCGGAAGTTGGCGGGAAGGGCGCGAACCTTGGCGAGATGACATCGGTCGGCTTTCCCGTCCCTAACGGCTTCGTGGTGACTTCGGGCGCGTATTTCTGGTTCATCAGGCACAACAAGATAGAGGCGACCATAAAGGAGATGACTTCTGACCTTGACACCGAGAACAGCGACAAGCTCAACATTGCCTCGGAAGCGATAAAGAACAAGATACTTTGCGGCGAGATACCGCCCCAGCTTCGAAACGAAATAATGGGCGCTTATAGGAGCATGATAAGGCAGGGGCGGGAGCCATATGTGGCTGTCCGAAGCTCGGCCACCGCAGAGGATTTGCCGGAAGCCTCGTTTGCAGGGCAGCAGTCCACCTTCCTCAATGTGCGCGGCGCGGAGGAGTGCGTCCAGAATGTGAAGGAGTGCTGGGCTTCGCTTTTCGAGCCGCGCTCCATATACTACAGGACTGAAAACAAATTCGACCACATGAAAGTGGGCCTGGCGGCGGTTGTGCAGGAGATGGTGCAGTCCGAGAAGGCGGGCGTGATGTTCACTGTGGACCCGATGACGCAGAACAGGGGGAAAATCGCGATTGAGGGCGCGTACGGGCTTGGAGAAGTCGTGGTCTCAGGCTCGGTGACGCCGGACAGGTATATTGTGGACAAGACTTCCCTTGCCATCGACATCAAGGATGTGGCAAAGCAGGAGTGGATGCTTGCGAAAATGAACGACAAGAACGAGAAAATCAACATAAAGGAGGAAATGCAGGCAAGGCAGAAGCTCACCGACGCGCAGGTGGTGGAGCTTGCAAAAATCGGAAAGAGGATTGAACAGCACTATGGCAAGCCGCAGGACATCGAATGGGCGGTCACCGAAGGGAAGCTTTACATTGTGCAGTCAAGGCCCATAACCACCCTGAAGGGCGCGGCAGCTGTCCTAGATGGCGTGCCTTCCATTTCGGAGCCTGTGCAGCAAAAGCCTGCGGCACAGCAGGCAGTGGTTCAGCAAAAGCCGGCTCAGCAGGCGGTTGCGCCCGTGATTGCAAAGCCTGCGCAGCCCGTGATTCAGCCGCAGGCGGCAAGGCCAGCACAGCAGACTGCGCAGGCGCCAATCGCAATGCCTGCGCAAAAACAGGAGCAACGGGGTGGAAACATGGCATCAAGCGAAGCTGAAGGGAAGATAATACTCAAAGGGCTTGGCGCGGCGCCAGGAGTTGGCAAGGGCAAGGTGAAGATACTCGCAGGCCCGAAGGAGATAGGCAAGGTGGAAAAAGGGGATGTGCTGGTCACAGACATGACCACGCCGGACTTCGTGCCTGCCATGAAGAAGGCGTGCGCGATAGTCACAAATTCGGGCGGCATGACCTGCCATGCGGCAATCGTAAGCAGGGAGATGGGGATACCTTGCGTTGTCGGGACAAAGAACTGCACCAGCGTGCTTCGTGACGGGCAGTTCATAACGGTCGATGCGAGCAGGGGCGTGGTTTACGACGGGGACTATGGCGCGGTGCAGGACAGGAGGAACACCGCCGACGCGCAGGGGCCGTCCGTTTCGCCGACATCCATCTCGGTGCCGGTCACAGGGACAAAGATATACGTCAACCTTGCTGAAGTGGACTTGGCGGAAAAGACGGCCAAGCTCCCATGCGACGGAGTGGGGCTCCTTCGCGCGGAGTTCATGATTGGCGACATCGGCGAGCACCCGAAGAAGATGATAAAGGAGGGCAGGGGCAAGGAATTCACGGACAGGCTTGCTGAGAAGCTCCGCGTCTTTACGACCGCATTCTACCCAAGGCCGGTCGTCTACCGCGCCACTGACTTCAAGACGAATGAATATAGGAACCTGAAGGGCGGCGAGGAGTACGAGCCAGCTGAGGCAAACCCCATGATGGGCTACCGCGGCTGCGGAAGGTACATCACCGAGCCCGAAGTGTTCTCGCTCGAGCTTGACGCGATAAAGAAGGTTCGCGAGGAATTCGGGATGAAAAACCTCTGGCTCATGCTTCCGTTCGTCCGGAGGATTGGCGAGCTTCGCGCGATAAAGGAGCTTCTCAAGAGCAGGGGCATGCACCACACGCGCGACTTCAAGCTGTGGATAATGGTGGAGGTGCCATCGACCGTCTTCCTGATTGACCAGTTCTGCGATGAGGGGATAGACGGGGTGAGCATCGGGAGCAACGACCTCACGCAGCTCATACTCGGGATAGACCGCGACAACGCAACGCTTGCTGAAGGGTTCGACGAGCGGAACTACGCCGTGCTTCGCGCAATTGAAAGGGTGGTGAGGGTGTGCGCGAAGAAGGGGGTCACCTGCTCCATCTGCGGGCAGGCGCCTTCGGTTTACCCCGACTTTGCGGAAAAGCTTGTTGATTTCGGCATAACCAGCATGTCGGTGAACCCGGACGCGGTTGAGAGGACCAGGCGCGTGGTTGCAAGCGCGGAGACAAAGGTGCTGCTCAAGAGGCTTGCAAAATTGACCGCAGAGGAGGACGCCGAAAAGCAGGGGGAATACGAGGATTAGGTGTGAAAATGGCTGCGCCTGTCCTGAAAAGCTTTCTTGCGGCAGCGCTTTCCATTCTCCTTTTGATTTTTCTTTCCGGATGCGGCCAGCAGGCTGAAAAACAGGGCGGAAACGCAACAAACGAGGTAATTGGAATGTCAAAAACAAACACAAGCGAGGTCAGAATTGCAGGGAAGGGGGATACCGTTTCGGTGAATTATGTCGGGAAGCTGGAGAATGGGACGGTGTTTGACACAAGCATCGAAGCCGAGGCGAAAAAGGGAGGGCTGCCGCTGCGCGGAAGCTATTCCCCATTGGAATTCACGGTTGGCGCAGGGCAGATGATTGCGGGCTTTGACGCGGGCGTTTTGGGCATGAAGGAGGGCGAGGAGAAGACGGTGAGGCTGCCCCCTGAGCAGGCATACGGGAACAGAAGAGAGGATGCGGTCATCTCCATACCTGTCGCGAACATAGGCAACTCGGAATCGATAAAGGTCGGGAGCATGCTTTATGCGCAAAACGGCGCAAGCGGCACGGTGGCTGCGATTGAGAACGGCACTGCGAAAGTGGATTTCAACCACGAGCTTGCAGGAAAGACGCTGGTTTTCACCATAAAGATGGTGAAAATACAGAAGAAGTAGCTGGCGGGGAAACGCCAGGGCAATGCATGAGGGCGGCGCGATAAGAAGAAAAATGCGTTGCCCCTATCTTTCGCCAAAAGGATGGTTTTGTGAAAATCATGCTGCAATTCCCGGAGGGCCTCAAGCGAATAGCGCTAGAGGAAGCAGGGAAGCTTGAGAAGCAGGGGCACGAGGTGTTCCTTTCGGCTTCCGCATGCTTTGGCGGGTGCGACTTGTGCCTGGATGAGGCGCGGCTTGTCGGCGCCGGGAAGATAATCCACTTCGGGCATGCTGAATTCTGCAAGGTGGCTGGCAAGGGGATGCCGAAAGTGGAGTATATGCCTTACTTTTTGGAAGTGGAGTGGGAAGCCGCGGGGAGGATGCTTGCGAAAGCGGCAGGCATGCTGAAGGGGAAGGGCGCAAGGAAAGTTTCGCTTGTTTACCCTGTGCAGCATGCGAAGAATTCTGTGATGGTGAAGGGGCTATTGCAAAAGGAAGGCTTGGAAGTGCTGGTTGGCAAGGGCGGGAAAAACACGCGCTATTTGGGGCAGGTGCTGGGCTGCGACGGAAGCGCGGCTGGCGTGAAGGGGATTGATGCCGCCGTTTATTTCGGAGGGGGGAAATTCCACCCGACAGGGATTGCCCCTGGAAAGCCCGTGCTGTGCGCAGACCCGCACCTTATGGATGCCTACTGGATTACAGATGAGATAACAAGGCGGGAAAAAAGGCGGAAGGGCGCGCTTCTGTCTGCATCGGAAGCGAAAACGTTCGGCATACTGCTGAGCACGAAATGCGGGCAGATGAACATGGCGGCCGCGAAAGCCGCAAAAAGGATGATTGAAGGGAAAGGGAGGCGTGCCGCGATATTGGTTGCAAACGAGCTTTCCCCTATTGCGTGCGCGAACTTTTCAGCGTTTGATGCGTATGTGAATACGGCCTGCCCCAGGATTTCCGATGACGGCGAGGCATATGGGAAGCCGATTGTGGATGCAAAGGACATCAAGAGGCTCCTTGAGCTGATGGTTTAGCCATGGCGGGCGCAAACGGGAGAATCGCGTTTTTCGACTTCCTGAAAGGGATTGCGATTATTTCGGTGATTTTCCTCCACTGCGCGGATTTCACGCAGGAAGGAGCATGGGTAAAGGAGCCCCTGAGCTTCGGGGTGGAGCTGTTCGTAATCGCCTCCGGGTTCCTTCTCGCGAAAAGGTATGAGAATGGCGTTGCGGTTCTTGGCTATTGGAAAGGGATATTCATCCGGCTCGTGCCGGCATATGTTTTTTTCACGCTCGCGCTCCACTTGTTTGCCTTCGGTTTTTTGATTTCCCCGCATGAGCTGCTGCTGGACGTCCTTCTTGGGAGGCAGAACGGCGGGAGCCTGTATTTCATACCGGTGATATTGCAGCTTTACCTGGTATTCCCCATATTGAACAGATACAGGCGCGAGGCGCTCTCGCCCCCCTTCCTTGCGCTCGCGCTTGCCCTTTCGCTTCTGATAAGCCAATGGGACTCGATGGTGCGCGTGCCGTGGAACGCCGACCCGTTCGCACTCGCGTTTTGCGGGAGGTATTTCTTCCTTTTTGTGCTTGGAATGTGGATGTCGGAAAGGAAAATCGAGGATGTGGGGGCAAAGAAAAGCGCCGCAATCCTAGTCTGCCTGCTTGCGCTTGTCCTGCTCTCATTTGCGATAAGCTTGCCCTTCAGGCAGGTTTTCCTGTATCCGGCGGCAATGTTTTTCGCAATCCGTGCGGCATACCTTGCCTTGGAAAAGGCGAAGCCTGCAGCCAGCATCCTTTCCGCGGTTGAAAGCACTGGCAGGATGTCGCTTATGGTCTATATCCTGCACCCGATTGCGATTTATGGCGTGCTTGCGAGGCTGCCATTTGAGCCGGCAGGCTGGGCGGGATATCTTGCCTATTCGCTTGCCGCACTCGCGCTAAGCTATGCTGGAGCTGCCATGTTCTACCTGGCTGGCAGGCTTGTTTGGAAAGGAACCGCCCGTGCATAGGCATATATTCCTTATTTGCCCTTTTCACGCGGGATGGTGAAGCTATGTCGATACTCATCGGGCTTACTGGCGAAAACTGCGCGGGCAAGGGGACGGTCGCAGACTATCTTGTGAAAAAAGGGTTCTATTACTATTCGCTCTCAGATATCATACGTGAAGAGCTTGCGAACGAAGGGAAGGAGATAACCAGGGACGCCCTTATCGCGAAAGGCAACGACTTGAGGCGCAATTTCGGGGCGGACATACTTGCCAAAAGGACGATTGGGAAGCTTTTGCCTGACAGGAATTATGTCATAGATTCCATAAGGAACCCTGCCGAAGCAAAAGCGCTTCTTGCCACCGGGAAGATGACTCTTGCTTATGTGACCGCATCGCCTGAAGACAGGTTCGAGAGGATGAAATCAAGGAAACGGGAGGGCGACCCGAGAAGCTTCGAGGCTTTCAAGATAATTGACCGCGCAGAGATGGAAAGCAAGGATGAATTCGGGCAGAAGCTGGGCGAGGTGTTCGCGCTTGCCACAAAAAGAGTGGTGAACGAGGCGGATTTCAAGTCGCTTTATGCGAGCGTGGATTCCATCCTTTCCCAGATGTCTGCCGACTTCAAGTCGAAAAGGCCCAGCTGGGACGAGTATTTCATGAATATCGCGCTGGTGGTTGCAAGCAGGAGCAACTGCCTCAAGAGGCACGTCGCGGCGGTCATCGTTAAGGACAAGCGGATAATCTCCACCGGCTACAACGGCACCCCGCGAGGGATAAAAAACTGCGACGAGGGCGGCTGCGCAAGGTGCGCAAGCTTTGCGGATTCCGGCACCAAGCTTGACGAGTGCGTGTGCTCGCATGGGGAGGAGAACGCCATTGTGCAGGCTTCGTACCACGGGATAAGCATAAAGGGCGCGACAATCTACACGACCTTCTCGCCCTGCCTCAACTGCACCAAGATGATAATCAATTCGGGCATGGTTGAAGTGGTCTACAACAGCAAGTACCCTGTGTGCGAGCTGCCGATGAAGCTTCTTAAGGAGGCGGGGATTGCAGTAAGGCCCGTAAAGCTCGAAGAGGAAAAATGAGGGGCGACTACTCCTTGAAATGGGCCCTGAGAGCCCCCTCTATCGCATCCTTAAGCGATGAGTGCCCTTCGCCTTTGCGCACGAAAACGATGCCGGATTCGCTGAGCTTGCCCGCGTCCAGTTCCTCGCCGCTGTGCAATATCGCCTTAAAGGGGATGCCCGGCCTTGCACCCCTTATCCCTTCGATAAGCCCGATTCCATCCATCGGCTGGCGCATGTCGTAGTCCGTTACCACAACATCAGCAGGGATTTTTTTGAACGAATCGAGCGCAAGATGCGGATTGGTGAAATACGATACGTTTTGATAGCCTGCCCTATTCAGGTTGTCCCGTATCAGGCGGCAGGTGGTTTCATCGTCATCCACCAGCAGTATGCTTGCCTTTTTGAAATCCTTTCCATGGGAAAGCCGCTCAACCGCATCGAGAAATGCATCAAGCATGAATGGCTTCTTCAAAAGCGCATCGGCAGACGGGACGGACAGGCCAGGGGTTCCGGATGCAACCATGACACGGACTTCAGCCCCCCCTTCGCAGCTTCTAATCCGCCGGATAAGCTCGTCCCCGTTCATCAGCGGCATGCTAAAATCTGTTATCAGTATGTCAAAAGGCTCCTTTTTGAATGCCTCCAGGGCATCCAAAGGCGAAGTGAATGACGTAACCGATTTGAAGCCGGCATCCGAGATTATCTCGCGCATCAGGCCGCACATCGGCGCGTCATCATCGACCACGAGCACGCGGGATTCCTTGCCCTTCCTTTCCAAAGCATTGGAAAGAGGGGGCCTGCCAGTGAACACTGGCCGCGGCAAGGGGCTGCCTTGCTTTGCCCCGGTGCCTGAGCCGTTCTTGGAAAATGCGGAATTGTACGCGCCCATGGTTAATCCCGTGCTTTTCTCATGCGGAGTGTTTAAAAGGCATTTTGAAGCGCCCCCCTAAAGGGTCTTGAAAAGGAATCTTAGGACGCCAAGAAGGACAGTAAGGGAAAGGAAGGCGCCTGCGGCAAGAAGGACGATTCCCGGCACCAGCCAGGAAACAAGCGCCTTTTTCCAGCCGAACTTGAAAAGCGCGCCGATTGAGACTGTGAGGAGATAAAATCCATAGATGAGCATCGAGAAGGCGACAAGGTCGCCTGCAAGCTGGAAAATCCCCGCGCCGAGCGGAAAGGAAAGATTCTGCATAATTGACTTTAGGAGGAGGACTGCGATGTTTATGACTATGGTGAAAACGAATGTCGGGGCTGCGGCAAGGCTCACCATGTAGTAAAGCCTGCCAATCTCGGCCTTGCCCCCAAAGAATGACGTGGTGGCTGACAGCATCAGCGTGAAGAGCCCGGAAACTGCGATGATGGCAAGCGCAGTTGCAGCAATGCTGAAAAGCAGGGCGGCAAGGTATATCGCCTCGAAATTGCCAGAGAGGAGAAGCGCAAGGAGAAGAAGCGGAAGGTATGTCATCAGGATGGGCGTGCCGAAATTCTCAAGCCCGTCGCGGAAGGAAAGCTCCTTCCGCTTGGCATGGATGGCTGCGGTTTTTTTGGGCGAGAGCATCATCTGGTTCCAGGAATCGGTCCGCTCTTGGAATTCCAGCATGCAAAACCCCGCTTACTTCACAACCGTGCCGCCGTGCGGCCTGCCCTCTATCGCTTTTCTCACATCGAGCATGTTCTTGCCGTGCACGAAATGCGCCTCAATCTTCGAGCGGGCAATGAGCTTGCAGGCAAGGAAGTCGAATACGAAGTGCGTGCCCGCCTTGCGCATGTCGTTTTTCCCTGCAAGGTCGATTAGCTGCGCATAGCCCATCTTGCGGAATTTCTTCGCGTCGTGGTTGCGGACCGGATTGTCGGAATATATGCCATCGATATTGGAAAGGTTGAGCACGCGCTTTGCGCCAAGGCATTCCGCCAGTAGAACCGCATCGCTGTCGGTCGTGATGCCCGGTATGGTGCCGCCCATCACCGTGAAGCGGTGCTTTTTCGCGGATGCGCGCGCCGACTCGAACGTGTGGCAGACCGTGCGGTTGACGTCGCTTTTTATAATGTCTATCACGAACTGGGAATTTTTTTTCGTCGCCTCTATCGCAGCCTCGTCAGCCTCGAATTCGCTTGCGCCTTTTTTGCGCGCGGCTTCCGCCCATTTCCTCGCAAGCCTGCCCCCGCCTACGACTATGCCGAACCTGAATTTCGTTGAGCGGAGCACCCTTGCAAGCGAGGCGACATACTGCCCGTCGGGCTCGCCAGGGTTCACAAGCGAGCCGCCCAATGAGATTACGACCGTTTGCATGGGGGGAATACTGCTGGCATGTTTTTAAATGCTGTTTCGCAAGGATTGCACATGGGAAAGGGAAAATTCGGCTCGGAGATAGCCGCGATTGTGAAGGAGCTTGAAAGGCGCGAGCGGGAGCAGGACAGGATACTTTCGGGGACGCGGGAGATAATCCGCCACTGCTCAAACGGGATAAAGCTTGCGCATGCGGGCGAATTGAAGAAGGCGAAGGCGGAAATAGCGGCTGCCGAGAGGAAAGCCGCGCCATTTTCGAAAACCGAGCAGTTCGGGTACCTCCTTGAGCAGACCTATCAGGAAATCGCGGAGGCGAGGCTGTTCCTTGCAGCAGCGGAGGGGAAAAGCCTTCCGACTTGGAAGGGGCTTGGGATGCCCTTTGAGCCTTACCTTCTCGGGCTTTGCGACCTTGTTGGCGAGCTTCGCCGCGAGATGCTTGAGATGCTGAAAAAGGGGAGGATGAAGGATGCCGAGCGCCATTTTGAATTGATGAGCGGGATATACGACGAGCTTTTGCCCATACGGTTCTCGAATTCGCTCCTGCCGAACTTCCGCAAGAAGCAGGATGTCGCAAGGATGCAGGTCGAGCAGGCAAGATCGGAGCTTGTCAGGGCGAAGATGAGGTAGCCCTCAGACGCCCTCGAACTGCCAGCTTTCCTTCACCACGTTGAGTATCACCTGCGTGTTGGTGTGCTCGATGTGGGGCAGGTTGAGGAGCTTTTTTATCAGCCCGGAGAACGAATCGCGGCTCTTTGCCGCGATGATTGCCACGCTGTCGTACTCGCCTGTCACGTCATAGACCGCCATCACGCCTGGCAGGCGGCTTATCCTGCCTTGCGTTTCAAGGAGCCTGCCTTTCTCTATCTTTATCTGCACCACGCCCAAGAATTCGTAGCCGAGCTTGGAAAGGTCGATATTCGCGCCGTACCCCAAAATCACGCCTGATTTCTCAAGCTTCTGCATGCGCGAAATGAGCGTGGTCGGGTGGAGCTTCAGGCGCTTTGCTATCTCGCGGTACGAGCCGCGGCAGTTCCCGCGAAGGGAGGAGAGTATCTCTGCGTCGGTCTTGTCCAACATTTGCCCACCTTTTTAGTGCCTTTCCAGATGAATAATGTACATTTGGGCAAATAATTTAAAAAAACAGCTTGAATGTGCATCAATTCCTGCAAGAATTATATATACAACCTAATGCGCATCACCCACATCGATAGGGGGTGGGGATATGCTTGGGGACGCGACAGGGGAGGAGATAGGCCGCATACTCAACGACGCAAAGGAGAAAGGCGTGCAGTTCGTCGACCTTGAGTTCGTGGATATACAAGGCTCGCCGAAAATGTGCGAGATAACCGCCAAAAGGCTGGAGGACGTCCTTACGGACGGGACATGGTTCGACGGCTCGTCCATAGAGGGGTTTGCAAGGATTGCCGAGTCGGACATGTTCCTGGTGCCGGACACCTCCACCTGGGCGCCGCTCCCGTGGGCGAAGAACAGGACCGCGAGGATGATATGCGACGTTTATGTCGACGAGAAAACGCCTTTCGCAGGCGACCCGCGCTCCATACTCAAAAGGCAGCTTGAGCGCGCCCGGGGCATGGGCTTTGAATACAAGGTAGGGCCTGAGCTTGAATTTTTCCTCTTCAAGGGCATGAACAGAAATAACGACCCG
>CAYWFJ010000004.1:0-823 GCA_964458205.1 Microcaldota archaeon
TCAATAAATCCAGTAATATCGTTTATACCTGTACTTAGCGCCCGTAAACGAGCATCATTACTTAGACCTACGGGCGCCGACAAGAACTCAACCAGCTGATTTAATTGTATCAACTTGGAGGTAAGCGTGTTCATATCAGCTACTCTAATTGGTACGGTGCGGATACCCTCCAGCTTTGTCTTAAGGGAATTCGCCAACGTGAGCAGAGAGTTTGTGTTTTCGAGCGCTTTATTCCGGAGAGCTGTTGGAAACAACGCGGGATTGTTCTTTATTAAGTTTAGACTGGAACTTATCTTTTCTAATGTAATGATGGCTGTCCAATATGGAGCATGATTGCATGGCAGCATGTATCCGCTTGCGACAGTCGTGTTTCTAGCACGAACTTCATCCGCATTTTCAAACCTAGGATTGCTTACCTGGTCTATTTGAGAAATTCGACTGGCTATGTTTGTTCTTATGTTGTTTATCATGCCGATCATAGCATTCGAATTAGCCGCTGTTATATACTTGTCTGTTGAGGCTAAATCCAACATGGTCAAATCATTATAAATGGCACTCATTTTTGCATTAAACATGTTGACGTTCAAATTGGAGTTAAAAAAAGACTTCCCCCCAAGCGTATTGAGGCTACTATGGAGGGAATTGACTGCACTAGTTAATCCACCTGTATTAGAATAGATCTTAAAGCTAGATAAATTTCTGTTAATGGTTTCAATTTCGGCTAGGCAATTTCGATACACTTGCGAATTGGTGTTAACCGAGTAATTTGTTGAACTCGTTGTAACTTCCGCCATCAAAACCGCCTCCTTTGTTGCAAAGATGA
>CAYWFJ010000004.1:833-42129 GCA_964458205.1 Microcaldota archaeon
TTCCTTTGCTTAATCCTTTATTTAAACCCTTGCACGCCCCCTGCACGCTTTTTCAGAATGAAGCAGGTTGCCGCAAGTGTTCGCACGGGGGAATAAACCCCATTTATAAGCTTTGCCCCCGAATTACAACATGCGACCAGCATGGAAATGTTCCAAAGGCAGCATGGGCTAGATGCAAAGCCGAAACTTGAGCGCAAGCCATCCTTCCCAAAGGAGCTTCTTCACGGGCAGGGAAGGAAGGAGGACGGGGTTTTCATCGACCCTGCGGCAGAAGCCGCGATAATACTCCCGCAGGCAAGCGTGGCGTCAGCGCAGATTGTGCTTGAGGCGCAGGCCGCTTTCCTGGCCATGGAGAGCAGGCGCGCGCAGGAACGGAGCGGCGCAAGGCAGTACTTCTCCTCGCTTTACGAATACGTCCTCTCCTGGCTGTCGCAGGTGAAGAGGAAATTCTCGAAAAACGCACGCGTTAGGGCGCGGATGACGAAGCAGGGCGAGCGCACCCTTGAGCAGCTCCGCTATCTCTCTCTTTTGTGCGATGCGACCGAATGCAGAAGCCATGAGGAATACCTTTCAGCCGAGTCCGCATTCGGCGAGGCGTATTTTGAAATAAAGAAACTGTCCGAGGAGCTGGAACGGATGAGCAAGCAGGAGGAGGACCACCATGTGAAGCGCTACGAGCGGCACATGGCGAGCCTTATTCGGGCAAGCGATTGAAAGGCGGGACCTTGGACTGGAAGATGCACCTTCTTTTGGGAATTGCCGCAGGCGCGGCAATCGGCTATTTTCTTGGCATGGGCGTTACCGATGTTATCCTGTTTTCCGCGCTTTCAGGCGCCTCAGCGCTCCTCCCTGACCTTGACCTGAGGAAGAGCAAGGCGTCAAAAGCGGTTTATGCCATTTCGTTCGCGCTTGCGCTTTGCATTGCCGCATTCCTTGCAAGGGGAGGAAGCGGGAAGCTGGAGGAGTTTGCGCTTTACGCCATTCTCATATCTGCCGCGCTTCTTGCAATGGACCTGCTTTTCCGCCCGCGCCACAGGGGAGTGATGCATGGGGTGCTGTTCATGTGCGCGGCTTCGATTGCCTGCTTTACCATGTTCGGGTGGTTTTCCGCCCTCGCTTTCGCGGCTGGCTACTCCTCGCACCTGATTGCCGATTCCTGCATAAAGCTTTGAGAAATGGGGAAACCGATTAATTACTTGCCTCCGAATACCGCATATGGCAGCCCCGATAGGCTCATCCGAGCTCATCCCCCCGCTTCTGCTTGTGAAAGCGGTCCTCGCAATCCTTGCGGTGATGCTGTTCGTTTATTACAAGTACCACTGGGAGAAGGCAAAAAGGCACCTCCAAATCAATTTCTTCTACGCGAAGTGGAGGACGGTCAGGCTTGCAACCGCGCTCGGGCTTGCCTCGTTCGGATACGCAATCGGCTTCTCGATTGAGCTTTTCGGCGAGCAGATGGGCTTTTCCGCTGGAAGCGCCCGCTTCTTCTCAAGCATTTTCGAAGTGGGCTCGCTTTTCTCCATGCTCTGGGTGTTCTTCAACCTGGTGCTTGAGGATGTGCCGCAGCTTAAGCATATCGAGGAGGCTGCGCGCCACCATAGGAAGCCTGCTTCGCCCGCGCAGCCAAAGGGCGCGCTTTTGGCAGCCGCAAGGCCCCCGAAGAGGAAAACGAAGCGCAGGGGCAGGAAAGCAAGATAAAACAATCGGCACTTATTGCAAAGCGGCTGTTTGAACCAATGAAAGAGAGAAAGGGTGGGAAAATGGGATTTTTGGACGGGATTTTCGGGAAGGGCAAGGAAGCGCCTGTTAGGGCGGGGCTCCCCTTCAATGTTTCAACCGCGCTTCGCCCGGTGAGGCTGAATGCGAGGAAGGACAATTCACTTGAGCTTCTGGTGAGCGTGAAAAACGCCACAGAGCAGCCGGTGATGGCGTCCGTGTGCGTGGAGATACCGCGCGCGCTCGGCTTTGACGGGCTGGGCATCACGAAGATAAAGGAAATACGCATGGGCGAGCTTGCCGGGCAGGCAGAAAAGACCGTCAGCTTCTCGATATGCGCAAGCTCGCAGACCCCCGCTGGCACTTACTCCGCGGTGGTGACCGTGAACCACCACTACCGGGACTACGCCCACATACTCAACTACGCGAAAAAGAACGTCGAGATACGGGTAGTTTAGGGGCCGGATTCCGGCCTTGCAAAACGGTGCTTTTGGTGAGGATACAAAACACGCTGTCCGGCAAAGCGGAGGAGTTCTTTCCGCTTGACGGGAAAAAGGTGAAGATGTATGTCTGCGGCATAACACCTTACGACAAGAGCCACCTCGGGCACGCACGGACGCTCGTCTCGTTTGACATCATAAGGCGGTGGCTGATGCACAGGGGCTACCAGGTGTCCTATGCCCAGAACATCACGGACATAGACGACAAGATAATAAGGCGGGCAAAGGAGAAAGGGATGCTGCCCCTTGAGCTTGCCGGCAAATACGGCGCTGAGGCGGAAGAGGAGTTTTCCGCGCTTGGCATAATGAAGCCTGACTTTTCGCCAAAGGTGAGCGAGTACATTCCGCAGATAATCGCGCTAATCGGGAAAATCGAGAAAAACGGCTATGCATACCGGACGGAGTCCGGGGTTTATTTCGACGTGATGAAATTCAAGGGGTATGGGAAGCTTTCCGGCCAGGCGCCAAAAGCCATGCTGGCTGGCGCAAGGGTCGAGGTGGATGAGAAAAAGAAGAACCCGCAGGACTTCGCGCTTTGGAAATTCGGGAAGGAGGCAGGCGCCACTTTCGAGTCGCCCTGGGGCGAAGGGCGGCCAGGCTGGCACATCGAGTGCTCCGCGATGGCAACCTCGCTTTTGGGCGACACGATAGACATACACGGCGGCGCGCGCGACCTTGTCTTCCCCCACCATGAGAACGAAATCGCGCAGTCGGAGGCAGCGACCGGAAAGCCGTTCGTGCGCCATTTCATCCACACCGGCTTTTTGACGGTGAATGGCGAAAAAATGTCAAAGTCGCTTGGCAATTTCATCACGATTGAAAAAGGGCTTTCGGAATTCCCCGCGCAGGACATCCGGATGCTCTTCGCGCTTGCGCACTATCGGAGCCCGATGGACTTCACGGAAGAGGCGGCTGTGGCGGCAGGCAATTCGCTTCGCACCCTCCACTCCGCCATTTCAGCTTCCAGAAGCTACTCTTCAATCGCAACAGGGGACGGCGGGCTTGCGAAAGAGGCTGCGGAAGCCAAAAGGAAATTCGAGGCGTGCATGGACGACGACTTTGACACGCCAAATGCGCTCTCCGCGCTCTTCACGCTTGCGAAAAGGCTGTCCGGCGCGTGCTCGGAAGGGGGCGCAGGCGCAGCTGAAGTGAAAGAGGCGGGCGAAACGCTTTCATCGCTTTTGTCCGTGCTCAATCTTGCGCCGCAGGAAAAGAAGAACGATGGTGCGGCTGCAATAGCCGCGCTTTGCGGGGAATTCGGCGTGCTTGCGGGCGAATCGGAAAAGGAGAGCATGGAAAACCTCATCGAGCTTCGCGACGATGCGCGCGGGAAGAGGGACTTTGCGCTCTCGGACCGGATACGAAACGCGCTAGGCTCCGCAGGAATCGTGCTTGAGGACAGGAAGGATGGGACGACCGGGTGGAGAAGGAAGTAGCCGCTGTTTTGAAGCCCGCGCCTTTTGAAAAAACACAAGCGCTATAAGCCTGACATTCAAAATGGCAGCTATGCGCAAGCTGGTGTGGGTTGCGCTGGCAGCCTTGCTTTGCTTCTTCTCCCTTTTGCTTATCCTTGATTTCGAGAAAGGGAAAATGGAGGGCGGCGCAAAGGCGGACTCCGAATATGAAAGCGGGGATTTCCATATTGGGGTATATTCTTCCCAAGCCGCAGATTTCGAGGGCGGCACGGTTGCGGTCATCCGCGGCTTTGTGCTCCCGCAGGAGGATGCGCGCGTTTCAGTATTCTGCCAGGAGGCGCCAATCCAGAAAAACGCGCTCATAGTGAGGCATCCAACAGTCGCAGGGGTCGACCCGTCGCTTTCCGATGAGCTCGCGTCCGCCCTCTCAAGATCAGGCCTCTCCTCCAGGGAAGTTTCGCTGGAAAGTGCGCTTGAGGCAAAAGATGCCCTTATTTTCCTGCCCACAGGCGCACTGCCCGAAGGGATTGCGGCAAGCCTGAATGGGACATCCGGCAAAAACAGCAGGATTGTACTGTTTGAGTCTTTGGCTGGAAAGATGATTGGCGAAAATGGGAGCCTGTCCCCATTGCCGGAAGGCTTGGCAGCGGATTTTGAAAAGGTGAGGCTGGAGCCCGGTGGCGGAAAGGAGGCGGCGGCGGATGCGGCAAAGCTTGCGCTCCTGCCGAAAGGCGCAAACGTGGTTGGCGTGCGGGCAAATGGGGGGAATTTCACAGCGGTTGTGCCGATGAATGGGAGCGTGGCGCATTGCAGGGCGCTTTATAGCGGAAACACTTCTTGGAGATTCGCGGATACAGCGGAAATTGCCGCGCCGGGAGGGCGGCTTCGCGGGGAAGGGAGGGTCCCTGCCGGCAAGAGGGCCTCTTTTGAGTTCCTGCTCTCAGCGCCTGAAGAAAGCGGAAGGAACCTTACATTCCATGCCTTATTGAAAAACGATTCAGGGGAGGTTGCAAGGCAGAAAATAGCCGAAGGAAAGGTGAGCGGCGAAATAGGGGGCAGTTTTGCGTTCTCCTTTCCGAGAGGAGGAGCACACGTCGTGGATGTTGTGGACCAGTTCGGAAGGGTGCATGCAAGCGCGTTTGTGGAGGCGCTGGAAATCAGTGCGGTTTTAGTTCTGCAGGAGGGCAGCCGCCATCAGTTCAGGGCGGAGCTTGGGGATGAGCCTCTGAATGGCGCGGTGGAAGCGTGGATTGATGGGGGTGAGAGGAAGGTTTATTACGCGAACAACGGCACGCTGGTTGTTTGGGCGGCGCCAACGGCAGGGGCGCATGAAATGCATTTTGCAAAGGGGGGGTTTGCAGGCGCGTATCCGTTCACGTATGAAGGGGGCGGGCTGGCGCATGATTACGCCCGGCTCGGAATCCCTGCGGCACTGCTCCTGGCCTCGGCTTATTTCCTCCTTCGCGCAGGAAGGAAGGCGAAATACAGGATAACCTTCCCCCAAGCCGCCATTGGGCCCCAAAGGGCGGTCCCTGTTTCGGAAAGAACACTGCAGCAGGCCTGGGAGAGGGCTGATGGGAAAATGGGCGGCTTCTGCCTTGCGCATTACCCTGAGGAAATCGCCCGCGAGATTCCCGGGCTTTTGGGAGAGAAGGGGAGAGCGGATGCGCAAAGCGTGCGCTGCGCGCTTTTCGGGCTTTCGGAACGGGGGGTGTTTTGCGAATCCGAGGGCGCGTTTGCCCCTGCATGCAAGATGCGGGGTTTTTCAGCGCAGGACCTTCGCGCCCTAAGGGTGCTCCATGATGCGCTCCTTGAGAAAGGGGTGCGTTTTGAGAGGAAACGCCTGCTTCGGGCAGGAGAAGGGCTGGAGGTGCTGCTCTTTTCAGGGAAAGGAAGCGTGCTCTCAAAAATCGGGAAGAGGCGCAGGCTGGTCGTTTTCGGCAATGAAGCGGAAATGCGGGAGTTTGAAAAGTCGCTTGGTTCAGATGGCGCCGAAAACACCCGGATAAAGCTTGCAAAGAGCCTTGGAAAGCTTGCCTTTGCTGTCGCGTCGAAGAACGGGCTTGGGCGGCATCTTCTGTAAGGCTTGGCGGATGATGGGATGAAAGGTTGGGCGGTCGTGCTGCTGATGCTCCTTATGGCAAGGGCATCCGCAGTCTCTGAGGTGGAAACCGCGGCAGGCTTCAACCTCGCCCTTGCGCAAACGCTTCTTGGGGCAAAGAACCCGTGCGGAGCCCAGGAAAGGGCGCCAAGCGCGGACGACCCTTTTGAAGCCGCATATGTCCGTGCGGTGGCTCTCGCCCCCCAGGCAGGCAATGTTTCATCGGATTTGTCGAACATCTCGCTGATTTGGGGGTGGGCGGCTGATTTTCCGCAAATCGCAAGCTTTGGGCTGCCATCAGGCGGAGGCTGCCCCCCTGGGAAAATCACGTTGAATGCCCCCGGACGGGCGCGTTTCCTCGATGGCGGGCTTGAATATACCTATGGCAGCAGGAAAAGCCTGTTGGGATTGGATGGAAACGGGCCGAACCCTGCCCCGATTTACCTTGGCCAGGAAGCGCTTTTTGAAGGGGACTATGCAGCGCTTTTCATCCCGCTTAACATCACGCTTTTTGGGAAAATATCGGTTGAATACGGATACCGGAAGGAGGAGTACCGGGAATATTGCAGCGTGGTTGGCGGGATGGTGGGATGCGGATGCGAGCTTGTTCTTGATTCCGGCAGGAAAACGTATTCGAAGGAGGTGCGGCACGGGAGAACTTTTTTTGTCGAGGCGGGCGATTCATACGATTTTTGGCTCAACCCCCCGCTTGGAAAGAGGCTTGCAGGAAAGCAGGATGCGAAGGCGCTGCTCCTTATGCGGCGCATTCCAGCAAAGGTGTCCGCGTTTGAAGATGGGAAAGATATCGCATCCATTTCGCCATATTCATACTTGGTCTCGCAGGGCGAGTGCGGCGAGATGGTCGTGGAGGGCGCATTCGAGCCTGCCGGCAGGAACGGGATGGAAATGGGCGCAGGCAGCGCTCCTGAGTTCCCGAAGCAGCTTGCAGGGATGGATGCCGCCTACCTGCCGTTCTATCTTGGATTCCCATGGGATGCAACCCCTGGCAGGAAGAATGTTACGATTGAAATCGAGGACATGTTTTCGCACAGGATGAATTTCACGCGCGAGTTTTCCGTCCGCGAGCCGCAGGAGTGGGACATGGGGAATGCGGGCGCAAGCGAAAATGGCGATGCCGCGATGCTTGTTGAGCGCGGAGGCGACCATGCGCCCCCTTCCGCCTACCCTGCGCAGGAGGGCAAAGCCGATTTTTTGAAAACCGGCGCTCTCGCCCTGTCAATCGGCATCCCCCTTGCGCTTGGCGCGGCAATTTTGCTAAGAAAAGCTGCAGAAAGCTGACTGTTCGCACCTGCATAAGCCCGCCCATCCGCTCAAAATAAAAGGAGCCTAGCCAAACTCCACCCATGCTTGAAATTGACGGCTCAATCGGAGAGGGTGGCGGGCAGGTGCTGCGCACCGCGCTCTCTGTCTCGTGCGTGCTTCGCAAGCCGGTCAGGATAAGGAACATACGCGCAGGGAGGGGGCAGCCTGGCCTTAAGCCGCAGCATCTTGCCGTCTGCAATATGCTTGCGAAGCTTTGCGGCGCGAGGATGGAAGGCGCTGCGCTCGGCTCTTCCGAAGTTGTTTTTGAGCCGGGGGAAATAAGCGGCGGAAGGCACGAATTCGACATCGGCACGGCAGGCTCGTGCACGCTCTTTTTGCAGGCTGCGCTGCCCGTTCTCCTTTGTTCAGGCGAGAAATGCAGCCTTCTGGTAAAGGGCGGGACGCATGTGCGAGGCGCGCCCACCTTCGAGTATTTTTCAGAAGTGTTCCTGCCCGCCGCAAGAAGATTCGGAGTGGATGCAAAAGCGAAAATGCCCCGGGCGGGCTTTTACCCGAAAGGGGGCGGGGAGGTTTTGCTTGAGGCTGCGCCTTCATCGCTTTCCGGAGCGGCGTTTTCCGCAGAGCCTGGCAATAAGGCAAGCTACAGGATAGTCTCATCCGCGCTTCCGCCGCATGTCGCTGAAAGGGAGGAAAAAACGCTGCGGGAGAAGCTTGCGGGCTTCGAAATATCCGGCGAAGCCATTGACGCCCCTGCCTCGTGCGCAGGAAATGCGATTACGGTTTGGAAAGGCGCAATCGGAGCATCCTCGCTTGGCGAGAGGGGAAAGAAAGCGGAGGACGTTGCAGCCGAAGCCTGCGATTTGTTCCTTAAGGAATGCGGCACAGGCGACCGCAAGGCTGAGGCCGGCTTGCACAATTCGGAATGCGGCACAGGCACACATGCAACTTACGTGGACTCGCACCTTGCCGACCAGCTTCTCATCTACGCCGCGCTTGCGAGGGGTGAGAGCCGGTACAGAACGCCGGAAATGACCGGGCATTTGAAAACGAATGCAAAAGTCCTTTGCAGCATGACAGGAAGGAATATTATACTTGGCAG
The DNA here is from genome assembly GCA_964458205.1 of Microcaldota archaeon. Lineage (GTDB taxonomy): Archaea > Micrarchaeota > Micrarchaeia > Anstonellales > Anstonellaceae > UBA10161. Next base: position 8,949 of record CAYWFJ010000004.1, read on the forward strand.
CGATGGTTCAGTCGGGGTAATCTGATGGCGGAAAAAGCCAATGTCGCTCTCCTTGATTTTGCAGGCATTGCGCTCGCGGTTGCGATGGGGCTGGTGGTCGCGGTTTTTGCCCCGCCCGCATACCTTGTCCTCATTCTGCTCTTCCTGGTGCTCTCGGTAGCGGTCACGAAATACGGCTACGAGAAAAAGCGCGCGATGGGGCTTTACGAGCATGAGCGGTCCTGGGAGAACGTGCTTGCCAACGGGTTCATCCCGATGGCCTGTGCGGTCGCCCACCCGGTTGTCGGCTGGGGGCCTTACGTCGGCGCGCTTGCTGCCATAACCGCGGACAAGTTCGCATCCGAGCTTGGCGTTCTTGGCGGCGAGCCGATTTTTCTCTTGAACATGAAAAAAACAAAGGCGGGCAGGAACGGCGCGATAACTTTTTTTGGCACGCTCATGTCGCTTGACGCCGGGCTGCTTGTCGGATTTGGGGCGATGCTTCTGCTTCCCGGGCTTGACCTTTGGAGCGTGGTGGCGATAGGGCTTGTCGGGCTTTCAGGGAGCCTGTTTGACAGCGTGGTCGGCGTCCTGGAGGACCGCGGGATTGGCAACAAGGCCTCAACGAACGCCGCCTGCGCGCTTTTCGGAGCGGTTGCTGGGATGGCGTTCCTTTGATTTGCCCTGCTGGCTAATGGGCGACAGAAAAAGAGGCGTAACTGCGCGCGCCGATTTCCTTTTCTTCCAGTATTTCCAGCTTCTCAATGTTCATGCCGAAGGGCTGCTTTACCGAGATTCTTTTTGCGAACGAGTCAAGCGCCTCCTTTTCGCCTTCGGCGACTATCTCAACCGAGCCGTTGTGGAGGTTTTTCGAGTAGCCGACCAGCTTCAGGGAAGCGCCCACCTTGCAGGCAAACGCGCGGAAGCCCACGCCCTGCACGCAGCCTGTTGCAAGCATCTTCCGTGAGAAAAGCATGGCGGCACCAAACCCCCAAATTCCATTGTTTTGTTACGGCGGCAGGGCTCAAACCGCCTTGTGCGGCAGCTCGGACGCATAGGGCGTAAGGAGCTTCGCAGCCATGTTGAGCGCGGTGTTGACCTCGGCTTCCGAGCGGCCGCCCGTGCAGATTATCTTGCCGTTCTTGAAGAGGAGAAGCGAGGTTTTCGGGGACTTGAACTTGAGGATTGCGCCCGGGAACTGCTCGGGCTCGTATTCCACATCCTCGACTTTCGATGCGATTGCGTAAAGGTCGAGCTCCACGCCGAACTCGGCTGATGCGACGATGTTCTGCACCGTGAAGGTCGGCTTGAAGCTCTTTGCGGGCTTCACCTTGGAATAGCCTATGAGGAGCTTCAGCGTGCGCTCGATTGCGCCGCCCACGTCCGCCTCGTTCTTGCCGCCCGTGCAGATTATCTTGCCGTTCTTGAAGAGGAGAAGCGAGGTTTTCGGGTTCTTGAGCTTGAGGATTGCGCCCGGGAACTGCTCGGGCTCGTATTCCACGTCGTCAACCTTGGACGCGATAGTATATAGGTCAAGCTCGAGCCCCAAGGACGCGGATGCCACAATGTTCTCAATCTTGAAAGTGGGCTTTATGACAATCTTCGGCGTGCTTTTTTTCTTCATTGGTATCCCCTCGCTTACCGCAAGACTTTTAAATGAACAAAGCTATTTAAAAAGGGAAGGTATTTAAAAGGGATGCAGAAATAATCCTTCTCTTGCTTATTGAGAGACAACGGATAAAAGCAGTGGTGATACGGATGAGACGCTCGTTAGGGAAAATGTCAAAAAGAAGCAGGTCGCTTGGGGCGGCAAAGCGGAAGCTCACGGTCCCGGGGCTTATCAGCGGATACAAGGTGGGGGATGTGGTGTCAATCGACACCCAGTCAAAGTACAGCGGCATGCCGCACCCAAGATACCGCGGAAAGACGGGCCCGATAATAGAGAAGAGGGGCAAGGCGTATGTCGTCCTGGTGAAAGACGGCAGGGCGAAAAAAGAGCTCATCATACCTCCGGTGCATTTGAGGCTGGTCGGCAAGGCTTAGGTGGTTCTCATGATAGGCAAGGGCGCAAACGAAATCCGTGCGGTGACGCTTTCCGAAGTGGAGAAGATACTTGAAAAAAGGCAGGGCACCGCAGGCGAATTCGGGTTCGAGCAGCAAAACGCGCTTGAATACGCAAAGCGCTTCGCGCGCCTCAAGCCCTCCGATGCAGCCGAGATGCAACATGAGCTTGAGGAGCTTGGCCTTAAGGCCGAAACTGCCGTCAAAGTGGTTGACCTTCTGCCCCCAAACAAGGGGATGCTCTCGCTTGTCATAGCAAAGGACAGGAGCGACGTGCCGGATAAGACTGTTTCTAAGATAGAGGAGCTTGTCGCGAAATTCTCAAAGAAGGCGAAGAAAATAGAGCCGAAGGTCGAGGTGGTTGCCGAGGCGGCTCCCGCCGAGGCTGCTGCGCCTGCCAAGGAAGAGGATGCCAAAAAAGAGGAGAAAAAAGACTGAGATCATGGCCAGCGGAAGAAGAAAACAGGCCCAGAAAAACGACCCGAGGGATTGCGGCTTCGGGGTGCCTGGCGGCAGCAATTTCATCTGCACCAATCCGGGCAAATGCGGCAACCAGAAAGGGATGATTAACGGCAAGTTTTGCGGAAGGCAGGGGATGCTTGGGAACATCGGCTGCAGCATGGGCCAAGACACGCCAGCAGGGGTTGGCGGCAAGACGAAAAAGGAGCATTGAATCTCCTTACCCATAGCATTATATAATTCAGAATATCAATAGGGCTAGAGGGAGCGAACATGGAAATGGAAGAATACGCCAGGGTTATTGATTTTTTGCCGGACGGGCGGGCGATTGACCGCGAGCGCGAGCCAACCGCGCAGCTTGTGGGCGAGAAATACTTCACGCTCCTGGAAGTTTCGATAAAAAGGGGCATGCCGTGCACGCTCGGGCAGAGGCTTGCGATAGGGAAGGAAAACAGGAACGAAGTCGAGAAGATAAAGAAAAGGATAGACTTCAACGACCTCACCGCCACCGCGAGAAGCGAACTTCCGCTTGTCTCAAAAAACATCATACAGGACAGGGAGGCGGAATTCGTCTCGATGTTCAATAAGGCAGGGCCGATTTCAATCAGGCTGCACCAGCTTGAGCTTCTGCCTGGGATAGGCAAGAAGCACCTCAAGGAAATCCTCGACGCGAGGGAAACCAAGCCGTTTGAGAGCTTCAAGGAGATGCAGTCGCGCGTCCCCCTTCTCCCCGACCCTGCGAACCTCATATTCACCCGCGTTGAGGAGGAGCTGCACGGCGACTCCAAGTACTACCTTTTCGTAAGGCCGCCCGCGAAGCACGAATTCGACAGGCACTACTAGCTGCCAAGAAAGAAAAAGAAATTCGGGCCCGAAGGGATTTGAACCCTTACCCCGAGGTTCGAAGCCTCGTCGGCTATCCAGGTTACCACACGGGCCCGTTTTCTTTGGGCTAATTCCAGTTCACCAATTTGGTCTGTCCGGTTTAAAAAAAGCCTGCTTTTCGGATAGCTAGTGGTATTATAAAGGGTATTTGTGTATAAAATTAGCCAGTCAGAGGCGACTGAGATGGCGTTTATGCGCAATGGCGGAATGAAATTTGGCAAAGATGCGACCAAAGGCTTAGGCAAGACAATATCCGCGCAAAAACCGACTTTTCATAGGAGCAGGGGGCTTGTAGATAAAGTTTCCTCAAGACACGTGCTTGTTTTCTTCGGAATGCTTGTGGCGATAACCATGCTGAGCGGCAAGCTTAATGCTGAAAGCGTTAATGCGCAGCCGAATACAAATAGGCAGGAGCGGAATGTTGGGATTGACCCGGCTTACGACTATAAGATGATAATCAATTTCGTGCCAAATGTAGGTGCTTTCGGAATACAAGGCGCCCCGGTTGCCGTTTCAGACGAAACCCTCGCCCAGCTTGGCATCGCCGCCTTTTCAGGGGACGAAAAGATAGTCAGCGCCAGAAGCCCTGTCGGGTGGATGCACTATGTGGTGAATGAGAGGTGGAAAGGGATACTTGCCATAAAACAACCCATAAATAAAACGGATAACTTCTGTATATCTGTGATTTCAGTAAATGATGATTCGTATCTGCAAGTTCCTTTCAAATACGTATCAAATAGTGATATTTTTGCAATACTAACTACAGGCGGCGTACTGTTTAATGGCGTTACATGCGGAATTGGTGGGTATGTTCCACTTTCACAGATATTGAACACGCCCATGAACCATGCCACCATAACTTTAGAAGAATCCGAACGCGGAGTTTTTGTCAGAGTGGTTATCCCAACACAAGATAGAGAATTACATATCGACAATGCTGGTCAAGCCCAACTAGCATCACGTTAGAGGCAGAGTTATGGGTGACTCGTTACTGATACCTCGAAAACAAGATACGGTGCCCCGCATCAGTATCCCCGTCTCAATCTCAGATTTACAGACACTTATTAGAAACGACCAGATGAACCTTAATACTCACAGTGTCCCTGAAAATGGGCGGGAACCACATGCCCTCCTGGTTGCACTCCAAGCCCAAGGATTAAGCCTGATCTCCAACAGTGAAGCGATGACCATGGAGCAGGCAGACTTTTCGCGCAAGTATGTCACAGTCCGTTTGAGATATGAGTCTGTCGCAGATCCGGAAGCAACAGCAAGAAGAAACCGTGGCAAGATAAATGATGAAATATCTAAAGAAAACGCTTACATTGCTCTAAATTATATCATGACAAATAATGGTTACTCCTCAATACCCCAAGAAAACTTCAATTGGAATGCAAGCGCAGCGGATTTCAATAAAGAAGTGGAAAGATATATACGCAGACTCGGCGGCCAAACCCTCGTAGACGAATGGCAGCGCGAGCTTAAGGTGCTAAACGGACTGATGGGGCTCGGGAAGGCGCAGGCAGGGGGGAGAACGCTCTCGCCTGCCGAAACAATGGAGCTTGCCCGGCAGCAGCGCGAGCAGCTTGCGACTATCCTTGGCGCGCAGGATGACGTGAAAGAAAGGGACAGGGAAAACAGCAGGAAAGGCAACGCCTTTTGGAAAGCCGCCTGATTCCGAACGGTTTTAATTTCCATTCCGCCCTAGAATGAGCCATGCGCCTGCATCTCGCGCCCGTTTTCGCAATCCTTCTTCTCCTGCCCCATGTTGCAAGCGCGGAATTCCTGGTCGGGAATGGCGCGGCCGGGGACAGGATATATGTCCTTTGCGAAGGGGAAACGCGCGCGTTTGTTTCGCATCCTGGCGGAAAGATGGAAAGCCTTGCGCTGGACGACGGGGGACAGGCGTATTTTGTGCCAGCCTCAGAGGGGCCATACTCTGTGCAGTGCGGAAGCGAGGTTGAAACCATAGCCGTGCGGGCAAAGGCTGCTGGCAGGGAAGATTGGCTTCTTGCCGAAAAGGAAGGCTGGGCGGGAAGGAAACTTGCGGTCGGCGTGTCTTTTTTCATCTTTGCCATCGCCCTTGCGCTGGTCGTTGCGCATTTCAGGTTCTACGGCAAAGGCGCCTTTTTGGGCAGGCTGCTTGGAAAAACCGCATTTACCAAAACAGTGCTGGGGGGAGAGGTGACTTTGGCCATAGAATCGGACAATGAGCTTTTGTTTGTGGAGATAGAGGATGCGCAATTGGAAGGGGGAAAGCTGGAGGTTCCGAAAATAGCGGCAGGAAAGGAGTGGAGCTTCAGCTATGAATCGGAAGGGGCAATAACCGGTGCGAAAATGAGCGCAAATGAGAGGGGAAAAAGGATTGTGATGGATGCGCGGCTGATGGTGGACGGGAAAGAGAGGGGCAGGTGCGCTGCGCCAGTTTCCCGAAAAGAAGCTGGAAATGGGGAAAAAGCCGGAGGGGCGCCCCTCAGGCGGAAGCTTGAGAGGGCGGAGGGCTAATCGGAAACGCTTCTTGGAAGGAAGATTATCGCGAACAGGTCGAAGATGACAAATGGCACAAGAAGGTCCATGTTGTAGCCGAGTATCACGAACTGCCCGACTATTAGGGAAAGGAGCATGATAAGCTGGGCGATTGCGCCGCTTTTCCAGGCAAGAAGCGAGCCTATGAAAAACGAGAGGAGCGCGCCTGCGGTCGACATTGAAACCGGAAGCCTGAGATAGACGAAAAAGAGGAGCACGGAGGCGCACATGAGCATGACCACCGCCACAGCAGTCAGGACCATGCGGTTGATGACCGCATCGTCGGAATTGGTGTATTTCCGCTTGAAACCGAAGAATATGCCTGCCAAACCATCACTTTTTCGAAAGCAATTCCCGCGCCGCCTCGAGTGCCTCGGCGGGCGTGAGCGTGAATACCTTCCTTTCGCTGTATTTAAGGCTTTGCGCGATTGAGAGCGCGGCTTGCTTGTCCAAGCCCCCGAAAAGGGCCTTGCGGGAATCCACCGCCGCGTTCCTCAAAGATTTTTTCTTGTGGGAAAAGATTGCGCCTATCGCGGAATCTTCCCCAGAAGACAGGGAAAGCCCGGTCTTGGAGATTGAAATCACTGCGGAGTCCACCTTTGGCTTCGGGGTGAATGCCTCGCGGGGAACTATCGCAAGGGGCTCGATTGCAAAGGCGAGCTGGCAGAACACCGAAAGCCGCCCGTAGTTCCTTGAGCCCGCAGGCGCGACCATGCGCTCGGCGACCTCCTTTTGGATGCAAAGCACCGCCTTCCCGAAATCCATGCGCGAAAGCTTGAGGAGGATGGGCGAGGTGATGTAATAGGGGATGTTGCCCACTATGCAATTGAAGCGGCGCGACTCGTCGAATGAGAGTATGTCCGCCTCCAGGACGGAAACGCGGTAATGGAAAGCCATGCGGAGGAGCTTCGCAAGCTTTGGGTCAACCTCGACCGCGGTTATGTGCCCGGCCTTGTGGCGCAAAAGCCTCCGCGTCAGCCTGCCGTCGCCCGCGCCTATCTCAAGGACGGACTTTCCTGAAACGTCCGCGGATTCCGCTTCGAAATCAAGGACGGACTCGTCGGTCAGGAAATTCTGCCCGAGTTTTGCGCGCATGGCTACCACTAGACCGAAGTCAGGACTTTTGCCGAGTCGTGCTCGATTAAAACCGTGTGCTCGAACTGCGAGACGGCCCCCCGCCCGGTGTCGCGAAGCACAGGATACGGGTGGAGCGCGCCGGAGTTCAGAAGCTCCCGAAGCGAGCTGTTGAGCGTGAGGCGCGAGTTGAAAACCCCCGAAAGCCAGCGCTCGGCGAACGGAAGCGAGAAGTAGTTCCGTATTATGTGCGCCAAAAGCTCGCGCGAGTACTTCATGCGGAGCTTCGGCGCTGCCTGAAGCGAGAATATCTCCACCTGAGAGGTGTCGGACACCCTGCCTGAGCCCGTGGATGCGAAAGGCTCGATTGCGAAATAGTCGCCTTCCTGCAATTCATAAGAAGCTGAGGATGCAATATTCGGTATTTCCTCGCCTGCATGGAGCTGATAGGGGGCTATCTGGTGCCCGGTGAGATTCTCAATCGGCCTAAAGCCGCGGGAGGTTATCTCCTTCTCGATTATCGCGCCGAGTTCGCCTGTCTTCATCCCGGGCCGGATGGAAGCGATTGCCGCGGAAAGCGCAGACTGCGATGCCTCAAGGAGCTTTCCCTGCTCGTTTGAAAGGTCGATAGTCACCGCCGAGTCGCCTATGCAGCCGTCCACATGGACTCCGAGGTCAATCTTCACCACGTCGGTTTCGCCTATGAGCACCTGGTTGTCCTTTTCAGGGGTGTAGTGCGCGGCAATGTCGTTTATCGATATGTTCGCAGGGAACGCGGGCTTTCCGCCAGTGTCCAGAATCATCTTCTCCAATGATTCCACTATGTCGTAAAGCGACTCGCCGGGAAGCACCAGCTTGGGCACCTCCTTTATTACCGATGCGGTCATTTTTCCCGCCTTCTCGAAGTTCTCGCGCATCTTGGCTATTTCCTCCGGGGTAGGCTCGTCCTCGCCGTGGTAATGCTCGTGCATATGGATGTCCGTTTCTTCGTCATCTGCCATGAAAATCACGGGTGTTTTAGGAATCCGCAGGTTTAAAAGCCGAGATGGGAAAACACTCCCATGCAAAAGGCGAAAAACAGGCGGAAAGCCGAAGGGGAGCGGGGAGTTTGCATACTGTGCGGCATGGAAACTTCCGGCGTGCCCGCAAAACAGGACCTTGCAATCCGCATGGCAAGAAGGCTGCGGCGGGCCATGAAACTGCCGGAAAAGCACACTATCTCGTGCAAAGGGTGCTTCCAGGAATGCGCAAGAAGAGGGGAGGCGTTTGGCAAAAAGCGCAAAAGCTACCTTACTTATGCCATCCTGTTCTTCCTGCTTCTTATTTTCGGAAGCGCAGGGATGGGGGGCTTTACCCCTTGGCTAATCCTGCCTGGGGCGCTTGGCGCCGCGATAATAGCGCTTCTGCCCTACGCAAGCTATTTCCCGTCGTTTGGAAAGTGAGCGGAAAACTTCCGCCGTAGCGACCTCAAAAGCATTATAAATCTCGTTAGAGAATGGAAGGCATGCTGTGGTGTGGGAAACGACAGTGCCTATTGCTCTTGCTAATGCTTCTTGCCGCGCTTGCAGAGCCGGCTTTTGCCGAAATACAAATAACGGGATGCCAAGCGCTTTCTCAGCCAGATACTGTTTATCTGCTTACAAACAGCTTCACAACCTCCCAGGAAACAGACTGCTTCGTCGTCACCGCGCCGCGCGTGACACTTGACTGCCAAGGGAACTGGGTCAATATAACCTCCTTGACCGCCATATCTGGAAGCGGGTTGTATTCAAACCAAGATTATACCGCGATCAGAAACTGCAATTTTAACGTCACCAAAAATTATGGAGTGGTTCTGAGTGAAAATGAGTATGGAAATATAAATGGCGTTCATTCGTATGCTGGAGAAATGAATAGTGAATATGGATATGACGCAATTTGGCTGAATTTGAGTTCTAACAATGTGATTGCCAATTCAACAGGAACTGTTCCGACGCACGGAGCGGGAATTGGCTTGTACCTAAGCGACAATAATGCAATCGAAAATTATGCCGCCAGGTCCAATATTGGATACGCTATCAGAGCATATTATTCGGACAATAACACAATCAGAAATTCAGTCGGCATTTCAGAACACCACGGCGGCATACACATATATGAAGGCACCAGAAATGCATTAGTCAACTCTACAGGTAAGTCTGAAACAAATGGCTTTGGCATCAATCTTGATGGTGGGTCTCGTAATATAATCAATAACTCGACAGGCATATCTAAAGGAGGCAGCGGAATTGAACTGCACTCGGCGGATTACTATACCATCTTGAATACAACTGGCATATCTGAAGAAACAGGAAATGGGTGGTTCATTACTAGCGTATATAGAACCACGATGAATGAATCAAAAGGCGCTGCGAATTGGGGAGATGGACTCAATCTCCAAAACGGCATGGATTTTGTAATCTCAAAATCCATATTCACTACGCTCCAGAACAATGACGGAATTCGAATTCATGGCAGCAGCCAGCGCGTTACGATTTCTAATACAAGCGCCACATCCAACGGAGGCAACGGAATTGCCCTGAACGCCCACTACAGCACCATTACCAATTCAACAGGCACGTCCAACAGCGGTAGGGGAATCTCTATTGGATATGGCAGCTACAACAACATCTCCAATTCAACAGGCACGGCAATCAGCAACGGCACGGGTATATACCTTGGGGGCGTCTCGGATAACTGGATTTCGAATTCAACAGGCACATCCAACCAAGGCAGCGGCATCGTTATCATTAGCAATGGTATGCGAAACAAGATCACCGACTCGACCGGCGCGTCCAACTTCGGAGATGGCATCATCATCTCATCAAGCTATCACAACCAGATATCAGACACGAATGGAGCCTCCAACAGCGGGGCTGGCGTCCGGCTTCTTGGCGGCTACAACAACACAGTCTCCAATTCCCAAATCAGCGGCAAGAACACGGCGCTCGGGGGGGCGCTCTGGATTGACAACTACGCCTATGACAATGCAATTGAAAATAATAGAATAAATGGAACTAATACCCGCGCGATATCGATAGGCGATGGCGCTAACCATGACAACTTGTTCGTCAATAACACGCTTCGCTCCACCACCACTCTCCTTGCTATAAACGCTCAGTCTAGCGACAACCTATTCTATTGGAATAACTTCACTGCCACGAGCGGAACGTATGTTACAGACAGTGGAATCGGGAACAAATACAACACTACCATTGATGGAAACCCTGAAGGCAACATTTGGGGCAATGTGATAAACGGCAGCGTGGCAATCACCGGCTCGGCACCTTCGTCTTATGGGGCAGGCTGGTATTCCGGCTCAGGTGGAGCGGGATACCCGTACAATGCAACCAATTCGCAGGGCAAATTCGTATGCTCCGCGGCAGGGTGCGCGGATTATGCGCCGCTTATAGCAACCGCGAGTAGCCCTCCCGGCGTGCCTGGCACCCCGCACATTTCTCCATCGCCAATGGCAATGCCTGGAACAGTGCTGGCATGCGACCAGAACTGCACGCCTGACCCTCCTTTCGATCCGGATGGGGATGCGGTGTCGATAGAATATAAGTGGTTCCGGAATGGAACGGCTTACCCGACAGATGACTGGACAAACAATTCGACATTCAACGCCTCTTCGCCGATAACATACGGGGACTGGCTGCAGTTGGGGACACGCGCATGCGACAATAGGAGCGAAAACGAAAGGATGTGCAGCCTGGAGGGCAACCTGTCCAATAACGTAACCATTGGGCAATGCTCAAACCAGGCTCCGGGACAGCCGCCGACACCGACGGCCTTGGCACTTCCAGGATACGGCGCTATCGTGGTGGGCGGCGCCAACTGCCCTCCTGACCCGCTTCCTTCAGACCCAGACAATTCGCCCTTGCCGATGTGCCCGTTCATACAAAATATCGTCCATATGGAATACCGCTGGAAAAGAGAAAACGCTTCCGGCGCCACGGATATCGGAGGGTGGACAGTCGACGTGCCACCTTTCACCTGTTCAAATAATTGCCAACCTGGCGACCTGATGTATCTTCAGAGCAGGGCATGCGACCAGTTTGGCGCATGCAACGAATCGAATTATTCGGCTCCCACAGGCATTGTTCCGCTCCCAATCCCGAGGATAGCATATGCTAATCCGGCCGGGACTCTTTTTGACTGCATAGCAAACTGCAGCGTGGGGGGAACATATGGGTACCAATGGGTAATCGGCGGAGTTCCTGGAAGCTCTACGGCCGGTGCTGCCGCCTCCCCCTATGATTGCAGCGGCTGCGCGCCAGGCACCGAGGTCAAGATGGCGCTCCGCCCCATGGTGAATGGGCAGGTTGTTGGCACAATATACTCGAATAGCCTCGCGATACCCGTCAACCACCCGCCATCGGCCCCCATCGCACCGCATCTTTCGCCAGTAACTCGAGCGGTGATTGGAACGCCAATTAGCTGCGACAACTGCCCGCCCTCCCCGGCTCCGGCTGACCCAGACGCCGGAGACACGGTCAGCCTGCAGTATAAATGGTATGCCAACGGAGTAGAGACTTATGCAACACCAGAAAATGGAAACTACCAGTATGATTGCGCTTATTCCCCATGCGAGGTTGGAACCCGGGTGCGCCTCAGGATAAGGGCATGCGACAACAGCAACGCATGCAGCGACTCTCTGCTTTCAAACAGCGTGCAGATTGTGGCTTCCCCGCCCCCGGCCTTGCCATGGACCATCCAGACTGCGATTGCTTTCGCCCTTGCAATCTCAGTAGTCATCCTTGCGCTCGCGTACATGGCAGGGAAGCTTTTCCAGATAGCGGTGCTTGACGCGTGGGTAAAAATCGAGCTGGGGGAGCTGGTGAACGCAACAGTCATAGCCGTCTTCTGCATCGCGCTTATCACGTCCGCCAACATAGCCAGCCAGTTTTTAAGCGGGGAAAGCGGCAGTTCGGACGTTACCCAAACTGCCCAGGATTTTCTTGTTAAGGTGTATCAAGACGGAAGAAGCGTCTATCTCCATCTTGCCATGTTCTATTTTGACGCCAGCAAAGCTGCGGGCTTCTCATTCACATATGGAACAAGCATCGGATGGATTAGCGCAAGTGTGAGCGAAGCTCCCGCGGGAGGGCTATCTTCATTGGTATCCCAAATAAACCAGGGAATAAGCTCAGTTGCCAATTTTATGATCCTTGCATCCGCACAGCACTCGTTCCTGCAGTTTTTCAAGACCGCGTCGGTTGTGATGCTCCCATTGGGGATTTTCCTTCGGGCGTTTTCCTTCACCAGGAAAACCGGCGGGCTTATCCTTGGGGCCGGAATTGCGACCGCAGTGATATATCCTGCGAGCTACATGGTGTCCCAGGAAATATATGGCGCGTATTCAGGAAGCATGATGGGCCATGCCCAAAACATACGTGTGAAAGAGCAGCTGGGAGACCCGCCCGCGGCGATGCTCATCTGCAATCCGTTCGTAGCTGCGATCGCCTCAAGCCCGATACCCCTCACTGGTGATTTGGGCTGGAAGCTTACCATTTGCCCATACACTTGCGCAGCAACCGCCGCCGGCGGCCCAGGAGCCTATGCCGCATGCATAAAAACATGCTCGAAGGTAGTCGAAACCACCTATGAGCTGGTAACCACCCTGTTTCCAATAGTCATGGGGGGGTACATGCATGCGACATTCGTGAACAAGATAGGCACCTCGGAAAGCCTTATCTCCAATTTCTACGAGCCGCTCAGGGAGCATGCTTTGCCCGCGGTGGCCCAATATTCCATACTTTCCCTTGTTGTTTTCCTAATCCCGCTGATAATCACCATCACTCTCCTGCGCAACCTGACAATAACCTTTGGGGGGGACCCGCAGCTATATGGGATGTCGAAGTTGATCTGATATGGGAATGGCAAAAATGGCATTGATGGCTTTGCTTATGCTGCATATGGGCAGCGCCGCGCAGCAGAACCAGATGATAATGGGATTTAGCCAGCCGGATGCTGACGCGACGGAGTTCATAGCCATTGCGTTCGCATTTGTTTCCGCAGTCATTGCCCTTGCGTACATGTACGCAAAAATAAAGGAAGATGCCGGAGCCGAGGCCTGGGCAAAAAACGAGGCCCAGAACCTGCTCATAACCGTTTTCCTGTTTGTGGGCCTGGCGGCTTTTTTCAATGCATCGTGCGCGCTTGCCGAAGGATATGTCGGGAAGAATCCCTTCAAGGCATCGAATGAATACCTGGATGCCCTTCTCAAATCGAACGGCAACGAAGTCATCCGCGCCCTGACATACCGGAGCATTGACGACCAGATGAAAGCCACCTACTATAGATACATAGGCATGACCCCCTTTTTCGGAAGCGGCGCTGCGACAAAATCCGCCTACAAGTCCCTCTCGTCCCACAAGGAACTCCTGATAGACATCTACCTGCCGATAATCGCAAGCCTCACCGCCCAAAAATACGCATTGCAGGCTATAGAATGGGTCTCTGTCTCGGTGCTACTGCCATTCGCGTTCGTGCTCAGGATAATCCCCTTGACACGGGATTTTGGAAACAGCATGATAGCCGTGTTTTTTGCCCTTTACATACTGGTCCCGACAACTTACGCGATGAGCGGAGCGGTTTACAACGGAATAGTCGAAACTCCAACGCTATCCAGCGGATTGAATGTATTCTATTCCTACGGGTTGGACGGAAGAGGGGATTGGACAGACCCGACAAAATCAGTATTATACAAGGTCGGCTCCACAATACCCCAGGCGGTTTTCATACCGAACCTCGTGATGGTGATTGCCATAAGCTGCATAATGGCGCTTTCCAAGGCGCTCAAGGCGGTTGCTGCATAAAAAGACCATGACGCTTGTGATAATATGGCTGGAAAAAAATCCTCTGCTGGTTCAACGCGCATTCTTCTTTGCGCGCTACTGTGCCTTTTGGTTCTCGGGGGAGCATTGAACGGGAGCTGCGTATCGTATGCTCAGCCTTGCTCCGCCCAAGATGACTGCTGCGAAGGGCTAAGTTGCATCGGCGGAAAATGCAACCAGGCTGGCAAATGCACCATAATGCCGGAAGCGATTGAGCCTTCCCCCCCTCAGATGCCTGCAAACGGTTCTCAGATTGGCCCCATGGCTTCGATAGAAAGCCTGCAGAATGGGAGCGGCATCGGAAACGGCGGGCTGGATTCTGGAAGCGGGCTTTACCGGGCAGGATGGTTCAACAACTGGCAGACTTCTGGCTTCATAGGCATAGTGATAGCCATATCCATAATCTCCCTGGTGGCAATGGCGGGGCATGGATTCAATCTGCCTGCAGCAAAGGCGTTTGTAGATACCGAACTTGCGCAGACCTTTGTTTCCGCGCTCATAATAATCGGGGCGGTTGCGTTCATAGGGTTCCTGGATGTCTTCTCGCATTCGCTGGTTGCCGCATCAGATCTTCCCGTCCAATGCGGCACTGCTGAACCGTGCTACCTTACAGCCGCGAAAAGTTATCTCAAGCTGCTGATGGGTGTTTCAAGCGACTATTCCAAGGGCCAACTCGAAGAAGCCATAGACTTGCAGCGCAGAAGCAGCTATGGGGGCTCCCTCAACGCCCATGTTTGGTGGCTTGCATTCGCAGGAGTAAGCATGAGGCCCAATGCTGGCTTCACCTTGGGCGCTGAAAGGGCTGGAAGCCTGTTTGACACCGGCGGCAGGATAATGGGGAGCCTTGAGGCGCAGCATTATTTCATGGATGTCATAGCATACGGCATAGCCCCGGTTTTCCTATTCTTGGGAATCCTTCTTAGGACCTTTTTCTTCACCCGCAAGCTTGGCGGGCTTCTGCTTTCTATCGCACTTGCCCTGTTCATAGTATATCCCTTGACATATGCTTTTGCATGGTACACGCTCAATGTCGCAGTTTATGGGGATCGTCTCGTGCAGCCATCCGACCCTTCCTGCCCGGCAGAATGCAAATCCACCTATCCCGTGGCATTTTTCATAGACAAGAACGATGGGGCGATAAGGTCTTTCGAGACTACGCAGGACCTGATGACTGCAGGCATACGCAATGAAAATTGGGAAAGCGGGGATGTTGATGGCGACGGAGAGCCGGAATACCCTGGGCTTGTGGCTTGCCGGAACCTTTCAAACGCCAATCTTAGCGAATCGGTTGCAATAAACCAATGCGGAAATTGCCCGGACTATTGCCGTGATGTTCCTTTCCCGTCCAGCATGCCTGGATGCGACATCTCGGATTGCGCAACCTGCAACCCGGGATGCAAGATAATGCGGCAGAGAAGCGACTGTTCGGACCCGTCTGTCTGCGACCCGGTTTCCTGCTCGATAGCGGAATGCAGGACGCGCCTCCCGGTTGAGAACAAGTGCTATTTCAAAGACGAGCATCTCGGAAGCCTGGATGTTTCGCCCGCAAACCTTTCTGTGAGCTGCTCCGGCTGCGAGGGGTGCCCCCATTGGTGCAAGATGGTGCGCACCAAGCCGAACGGAACGGTTGAACACGCATATTCCGGCGAACCCGGCTGCGCACAGGCAGCATGCTATCCTCCATTCATGACGGTTCCTGGGACGGGAATGGCCGGAACCTGCCCGCTGGCGTGCCTTTATGATACCCCGGTTATGGAAAACACGGAATGCGACACGGCTTGCGATGGATGCCCGCGGTATTGCCGAATAGACGGGCTAGGCTCGTATTCCGAATACGACACCACCGACCCATCAATCATTGCCAATTGCAGCAGCTATTCCGAAGCCTGCGGCAACTGCCCAAGCTCATGCAAGATAGCGCTCGCAGACCCGCCAGAAGGGACAGGATGCGCAGACTACCCGGTTACAAACTATGTGAGCGCCAATTGCGTGGATTGCCCGGTATTCTGCAGGTGGCAGGACTTTGACTTCATGTTCGCAGGCACGGGCAGGTTTGGGAATTACAGCGCGGCGGCAATCAACAATTCAAGCTTCAGCATACCGATCAACTGCCAGACGGATGACAGCGGAAGGCCGGTATGCGGAGGAAGCGCTTGCGGAAGCGCATGCAATGTGCAAGAAACCGGGGAATTGCCATTCTGCAGGGTTTTCAGCGATACTGGGAGCGATGACACCATGTGCAGGAAATGCCCGGAAAACGCAAGGATAATGCTGGAACATACTGATGCTTCGGGCGCGACAACGCAATTCCTCCCTTCGCTTCCAACCCAATACAAATGCGGAAACGAGAAGTGCCCGCATGAAAGCTGCTTTTATGACCAGGCTGCGGCTTTCCCGATTCCGGCACAGCCGCACGAAACCGAAAGAAGCTGCACAAAGAGCGAAAACGAACGGTGTGACATGAATGCTGAGTCTGAAAACTGCTGCACCCCTGGGCTTGAATGCGCAAGGACCAATACCGGAATAACCGACATCGTATCGCGTCAACTGGACGGCTACAGGAAAGAAGCTTCCGAGCCGCGCGTGCTTTTCAGAACAGACATCGATTCGGAAGTGGTTACCACCATCATCAGCTGCAAAGCCTGCGGCACAACGCTTGGATTTGGAGACGCCTGCACACCCGCAAACGCAGGATGCTGCCCGCTTGGCGGAGAGTGCATAAACGGGCGCTGTTTCCCGTATTGCAAGGACTACGACCCTGCGTTTTCCGGAACCCCCCACAAATGCGAGCTTTGCCCGGAAAGTTGCAGGGTCAACGGAGCGGTTTCCGCTTACCTGTCCTCATCCGAATGCGCGATGTGCGGAGAGGAAAACTGCCCGTTGGAATGCAAAGCGGAACTGGATGGCGTCCAAGGGACGGTTTGCTCCGAATATATTGGAAATATGCCCCCAAGATGCGTCGGTGCATCAAATCATTGCCATACTTATACCAACCAATCGGCATGCGTGGACAGCACATACGATTGCGAGTGGAATCCGCGGCAGTGCTTCGGGCCAGGCGCCTGCAACACGAAAGAGACGATTGGCGAATGCGAAATGGACAGCGCTTGCACATGGACAAATGAAGGGAGCATTGAAGTCCCGATAGATTACCGCAATGCGCCCTACAACCAGCGGAACGGCTGCGCCCAATGCCCGGAATACTGCAGGATAGATGAATACGAGGGGGACTGCGGTGCAGGCGGTAACCAGGGTGAAAGGGTTGACTGCAGCCAAAATAGCTGCCCTAGCGCTTGCAGGCTTCCGATAAGGCTTGATTCCCCGCCTGGCTTGTGCCAGGATTATGATGCGAATGAGCTATGCACCGGCTGCCCGGCGTTCTGCAGGCGCATCGACAGCGCGGACTCGCCAGGCTTGGACCCGAACGGCCCATGCCCTGCGGACAGCTGCGCGTATTACGGGCAAGCTTCCATGTGCCCGGTCGAATGCAGGCTGCCCGACAGCCCTGAGAGGATGTGCTCCGGCTGCATGGACTGCCCGGCGGACTGCCTATATTATCCTGCAATCAGAACTGACTGCGCAGAGGTCTGCTCGGACGAGACCCTCCAAGGGCCGGTCAGCATAGCGCCAAGCGATTTCATCAAGAAACTGCCTGGTGCCGAAGGCAAGCCGGATGTCAAAGGGGCAGGCATCCTGCTTGTTCCGGCATTAATCATGCCGCTTTTCTGCATTGTGATGACCATCTCATTCATCAGGATATTCTCCCAAATGCTTGGGGGGGACATAGAGATACCCGGAATCGGAAGGATAATATGATGAAAAAAGACAAGGCTGTAAAGGGCTTGCTCGCCATGCTCTTATTGCTATGTATTCTCGCAGCAGCATGCCATGCAGTTGATTGTGCATGGTGCTCCGATTCTGAGGAGGAGAATAATGATGATTACATGGATGATGGCGAAGGAGGCGGGCATAGCGGCCAAAGTTGCCATTATAATGTGCCATATGACTATGCCCCGGAAATAGGCGTCTTGGGGGGAGGCACACCTGCCCCAAACAGCATATTGGTCTGTACGAATTGCCTCCTGCCCCGCCCAGCCACGCCTGCCAATGCGCAATATACGGCCTATTACCGATGGTACATAAAAAGAAGCTCGGGCTCCACCACCGATCTTTACGCAAGCGTTGTGCCCTACAGCCAGACTGAAAACAGTGTGATGGTAAGCTGCTCGGACATCCTCAACAATATTGGCGGCAACACCTGCCTGCCAAACAGCAGCATCAAGCTGGAAGCGAGATTATATTGGACTGACCACTCCACTACCCCTGCGTGCACCTATTCCACCCCGACAAAGGTCTCAAGCTGGCTTCAGATTCCGGCAACCCCCCCTGAAAACCACGCGCCAAGCCCAGCCCCGCCAAAACCAATAATTGAACCGCTAACGGTTTCTCTCACGAATGAAACCGAGTGTGTTGAGAACTGCCCCCCCGACCCCCTCCCGCAGGATGAAGACGGAGATGCCGTTAGCGTGTCTTATCTTTGGAGAAAAAAAATCCCTGGAAGCGAAAGCTTCGAGCCTGCCAGCAATTGGGGCAGCTCGACATCGGCTTCGTGCTTGCAGCTCGGCTGCCCGGTGGGCACGCAGCTTGTGCTAAGCTCAAAGGCGTGCGACGAACACGGTTCCTGCACGCCCGAGTCTGAACCCTCCGACCCTGCAACGGTTTCAAGCATACTGATGCCGCATCTTGCTAATTTCGACATGACCTATATCCTCCTTGCTCTCCTGTGCGCGGTCGCGATTATGGCCGCTGCATACATGGCCACCTACTTATTCGGCCTTGCGCATATACGCCCAGTAATAAATGATGAATTGCTGCAAGTGGTGGCAACAGGAATCGTCGCATTCATGCTATTGGGCATACAGCTTGGGCTGGACAACTATCTTGCGGCTGCGCTTACAAACGGAGGAACGATGGGCATGATGCAAGCTGCCCAGTTGAAGGTGGAGGGGCTGTCTTCGGAATCGGCTGCTATTATGAACAGGCTCATGGAGGTTAGCATAAGGCTTGGGCAGGAGGCGTCAAGGAACAGGTATTGCAGCTTTATGGGGGTTGGATTTTCGCTTAGCAATTGCAGCCAATACAACCTTTTCCGGAATGAACTCACCACCTCCGCAATGGCAGTTGTCATCGCGATGTCGGACGTGTCAGCACAGTATTTCTTGCTCTCGCTTGCAACAAGATATGCGATGACCCTTCTTGTTCCGCTTGGCCTGTTCTTAAGGTGCTTCAAGGCAAGCAGGGGCGCAGGAGGGGCGCTTATTGCATTCGGCTTCGGATTTTATGCTGTCTACCCGACAATGATTGTCGCAATAGACAGCGTGCTGCACGGACAGCCGCCGCCTTCTCCGCCAGGGGGGAATTTCCTGCCGTATCCCCAACCGTGCGATTCGACTAGCTGGACAATAAAAATGAACGCGCCGCTGGACATGTATTATATGTCATTGGCAAGAGGCGAATTCGCGGATTATGCCGAGAACATAACTTCGTTCCAGAGAATCGGCAATGCCACCTATTTTGTCCTAATCAGGGTGATGTTCAGCTCTATCCTCAGCCTAATGATAACCTTGGTATTCGTCAAGCAGTTCGCCCAAATTTTAGGGAGCGATATTGACGTTTCAAGCCTCGCAAGGATTTCCTAGTGGTATTGATGGAAAAACCAGGCGATTGCATGGGAAAGGCGCTGCGGCTTTCGGCAGCTGGGCTGCTTTCACTCGTTCTTCTCTGCGGATTGCCGAACGCAGCGGCTGGCGAAGCGCAATATTCCGAAGTCATGGTGCTTTGCGGAATAGCCTCCCTTTCAACGCTTTGCCTGGTGGCATTCGCATACATGGTGGGGATAATGACGCAAAATGACAGGTTCACGCTCTGGGCGAAATCGGAAGTGCTCCAGGCGGCATTGTCAGTCGCAGTCGCATCCCTGATAATATTCGCCCTTTTCTTGCTGGACACTGTCCAAATAGCTGAAATCTCCAATTTCTTCAGGATACCGACCCCGCTTTCCATATACGACCAGAATGGAAGCCCGACAATATATTCGGCTGCAAAACTGTATCTTGAAAATCTTGCCGCCTTTTGCCTTGCCAATATCGCATCCATACGGTATGACATGGGCGCGTATGAAATCAGGACAACCTACACTGAATTCGAATGCGACCCGACTTGCCTGATATCATTCGCAAGCATCAATCTGGCGCTATATGGGGGAGAAACTGCCAAGCTCGCCGTTTCGAATAACCTGCTGAACATAGCAACGGTTTCATATCTGACTACCATATTCCAGTATTTCACGCTGCTTTACATTGAAAACGGGCTTTTCCTGGTGTTCCTCCCAATTGCAATGGTGGTTCGCTCGGTTCCATTCATGCGGCAGTTCGGAGGGGCGCTTGTTGCAGTATTTGTCGCTTTGTACCTCCTCTATCCGCTGATGATATGCGTGGATGCCTATCTTGCCCCTTCACTCGCATACGCGATGCAGCCATACCTCGCACAAAGAACGGAAGGGATGGATTGTGCCCAAACCGGATGGGCCACCTATGGTGAGGAGTTCGGGGGCCAAAGCAACTACTATGTCGGATGTGTTGAGGTGGAAAAGACAGAATATGACATAAAGGAAACCGGGATAAGCCGGAATTCGATGAGCGACCTTAACCCCACCCAGCTCGAAGATTCCATAAGGCTCAACGCGCTGGTTTTTATCACCGCCATGTTCTTCCCCGCGCTGAACTTCATGGTGATTGCCGCTTTCGCGCTCGATATTTCAAGGGTGCTGGGCTCAGAAGTTGACATTGCCCGGCTGGGGCAGATGATTTGAATGGCTCGATTCGCAACCTTATTGGTGTTCCTCCTGGCGCTTTTTGCCGCCTGCTATTCCAGCTTTGCGGAAACAAGGGATAGGTTCGGCGGCGGATTTGAGGCAAGGTTTGAATCATGGATGCCCATTGCCCTTGCAGCGATAATCATAGGCTTCCTTTTCAACGCAGCCGAGATGATGCTTGGCTTTGCCTTGCAATCCGAGGAAATTAAACGGAGCGCCCGCGCAGAACTCCTGCAGACCACTGCGAGCTCGTTTATGATACTGTTCGCAGTAACACTCCTGTATTCCCTGACTGCGGGGGGAGGGAGCAGGCTTTCCGCGTTCGATTTGATGGGCCATGTTCTTGGGACCGGCAGCTACATCGACTGCGCAGCCGCCCCTGCCGGCAAGCTGTTCATATGGGAGTCTGGCCCGATGGGGGCTTTCAAATGCAAGGTGCAGGAAAAAATAGACGCCCTGGAAGTGGCATATGACAATATTGCGAAAAGCAACAAAAAGCAGGAAGCGCTGCTCTCGGTGTGCTATTCCATTTTCGGTGCGCCGGTCTACTGCTATTCCTGGGACTTGGCGCTCCACCAGGGAGTCGAGGAAGCCCATTTGATAGCGACAAAAATAGTGGGCCTTCTTGTTCCGCTACATGCCCAATACGCCCTTGCCGAGTACATCGAACAGAATATGCTTGCCGTCTTCCTGCCGCTCGGGCTCCTTCTCAGGATATTCCCGTTTAGCAGGGGGGTAGGAGGGCTTCTTATTGCGATTTCAATAGGGATGTTTTTCATCTGGCCTACGTTCTTCCTTCTGACCGACCCAACGTTTGTGAAAAAGGATGCTCCGGGAGTAGATACTTTGGAAGGGATGTGCCTGAACGGGTTCAAGGGAACGGCAGTCGTGCGTGCCGGGGTGTTTGGAGGCGGGCCAAGCGACCTGTCTTTGCTCAACGGGAAGGCGCTGATTTACCAGATAACTGTTGCCACCATGTTTTATCCTTTCGTAGCTCTTGTGCTTGCGCTCATATTCATAAGGGCGATGACCCCACTATTAGGGGGAGACATGGGCGAGCTGATGAAAATGGTTGCGAGGCTTGGTTGAGATGGGAAACGTGGGCAAGAAATTTTTGGCTGCTGCCATTATGGCGCTTTTTATCTGCCTTTCCGGCTGCGGAAAGACGGAGTACCTTCCATGCTGCTACAAGAGCGGGCTAATCAATGCGACCACCGGGCTACCCGCATCAAATCCGGTCTGCCGGCTCCAGGACGGGACGCTTTTCGGAAATTGCGGAAGGGTCGAGCCTGAAAACGGAACCGCAAATTGCGTGCCTGGATATTGCGGCGGATTGGACGCACAGGCGTGTGCAACCAAAGCCGGCTGCGCTTGGAGAGACGGCGCCTGCACGATGCCCTTGTGCGCAGGCATGGGCAACCAGGAAGAATGCGAGGATGCGATGTGCACCTGGACCGGAACTGCATGCTCGGGCGGAGCGGCTGCGATGCCCATGGCGATATGCGTGGATGAGGTGCCAAGCGCATGCATAAACGAAAAGTGCAAGGCGATGATGTGCGGAATAACCTCCTTCAAGCCAACGCCCGCCATAGCTTCTCAGGATTGGGATCCTGAATCCGCAATGGATGACCCAGAAGGGTTTTCCAGCAAGGTCATGCCGACATCGGACTTTGCAGCCACGCCAACAACCCAGCTTCAGAACACTGTTTGCACATTCAAAAAAATGGACCGGAAGCTTTACAATGAGGTCAAGGCATCAAAAGGCGGAATGTGGGTGAACTCCTTTCGGTTCGGGGTAGGAAGGAGCTTTTCGGATTATGAGGCTGCGAAAAACTTTTTCCCGATATCGGACAAGCTTTGCAGCGCAAACCCAAGCGGCACCGTGGATAGGTATATGAACTACCTCAATGTGCGCTCTGCAAGCACTGGCTGGTGCTCTGCCAGGAATGAATACTATCAATGCATGGAAAACGGGCTTGAGTTCCCGGACAACCAGCTATGCCTTGCGTATTGCAACGACCAGCCGAGCCAATGCCAGCTCATGAGCGGAATGAGATTTGCCTGCCAGGAAAACAGGAAGCTTTACACGACCCAGGCGGATTGCCGTGGCGAGTGCCTGCCAATAGCTGATACGAGCATATGTGGCAATAATGCGAGCAACTACCCGTTCCTGCAAATACCAACGCTTAATGCCCCGGAAGCGGGGCCAGGCGCGACCCCCTTCGTTATAGGGACATATGCGATGAAGGATGTCTCGGATTATATGGTTGATACCGATGACGCCCGGGATTACGGGAGCACTTGCCGGCTTAATATCGGCTTCACCGGATGGAAAGATCCGCTAAGCGGAGATAAGTGTTTTGATTACTACACTACCGACGCAAACATAGATGACGATGGGGACCACTTCACCATGCAAGGTAATGATGGGGACTATGCCTATTGTTATGGGATATATTATGCTAATGACGGCCCCTGGCATTATGCGGAGCCCGGACGGTACACCGACCTTGATGAAAACTGCCTGCTTAATCCGCCTCTTAACCCGGACCCATATCTTGGGCAATATTTCAGGGACAGGCGGTTTGTTGCCCCTGAATTCGATGAGAATTATTATTTGAAGACCATAGATTGGCAGAATGGAATAATTCTCCAAGATGAGGAGCATGGAGGGAACATCTTCGCCTTGGAGGACAGCAGCGGAAAAAGGGTGCATGAGTGCGCTGACAGCAGGGATTGCTATTCAGGCGCCTGCGACAAGGAGATTTACAGCCGCAATGCCGTGAATGCGGATGGCGAGGGCATGACCTATGGCGTCTGCCTCCCTTGCACATATGCCACGCTTGCTGTTCAAAAGGTGGACTTCTCAGGCACTGCCGGGGGTATGAAAGGCTCCTCGCTCGTAGGTGCGCCCCTTTTGAGCAAATCATGCTATGAGTTCAACCGGGATTTTGGAAATATGCCTAATAGGCCTTATGCAGGGCCATATACAAGTCTATCTGCGGACGCGGTGACAAAAAACATTGGCACCATGACAGGGCAAATCGCGCAGATGGTGGATCTTGCCACCCCCAGCCATCTTTACGAGGATAATTTGCGATTCAACGGGAACATTGATTATAGGACTTCGACTTCGTCCATCATCGGCATCCAAACAGGGGAATCGAGCGAAAACTACGTATGCGTTGATGAATGGATGGCCCAAAACCCGGGAGGATGGTGGAACGCGGAGGATGTGCCTTCCCCCTCTCCCCGTTATCTTAGGGAGAAGCTGACCTCGTTCCTCCAGTCCAATGTGATGCCGATACTGGACGTGAGGGGCGCAAAAAGCCGAGTCGAAATCAAAAACAGGACGTTTGTAAACTATACAGTTTATCCCCCAATGATACAGACTGTCGAGTTGAATCGTAAGGGCGTTTATCCTCCGACGATGATAATCACCGACTATCTTGGAAAGGGAGCGGCGATATTTGTAGTGGAGGATGCAAGCGGCATTGGGAATGCCTCATACGACCATGGGACAATGGACATGCCAAACCAAACCGCCGATTCGAGCATCGAAGACTATGTCCACAGGAGGAATTACGCGATAGGCGTAGGCAATGAGATTGCCCGGCTCAACGGGGCCGGGGCGGCTGTTTACCGCGCATATATGATGAAAAAGGCAGGGGGGGATGTGCCGCCGCTTGTCGGAATCGCGATAAACGGCAGCGCGACCGCGGATGCCCTGGTGGGCACCTCGCCAATGGACCCGTCTTCCCCTGCAAGAGGGGTTTTGCACCAGTTCTTCTACAGCGACAAGGAAGACAACTACGAGTGGAGGGTGCATAACGCAGTGCCGGACAAGCATGCAGGCAGAATAGACCTGTTCTTGCAGGAATGGGTGCCAAGTTGCTCAGGAACCGGGACGTTGGACGAGAGGGCGGACAGGGAAATCGAAGCGAGGATGAATTTCAGCCGCGCACTCCTGTCGAATTTCTCAAAGCCGTCCATTGTCTGGAGATTCCACTTCATGGGAGGGGCAGCGGGCGATGCCTGCTATACTGGGTCTGGGGCAAACAAGAACTACAGCCTTTTCCTTTCCAAGCTATTTGACAGGACAGGAGATATGGTTGATTCCGGGATGCTTGGGATTGTTTACGACAGCTGGATGACTGAAACCGGAAGGGGCTATTTTAAAAGTTTCAACGCTAACACCGGGAACAGCACGAACATCTTTGCGCCCAGGCCTTCGGAATATGACAGTGCGAATGCCCAAGGGGCGCTTGTCAAGACCGACTCCTCGCATACGAAAGAGCAGATATTCTGCGACGTCCAAAGGGAATCGCGTGAAATCCTTGGGCTGATGAAACTTACATACGGCCAGAAGATATATGCGGGAGAGGGTGAATGCGCGTGCGCAGAATGCACCGCACTTGACTATTCAAACGGAGGGTGCAGCCGGTTCGCCCAAAACAGCGACGATATCCCCCAGCTTTACTGCAACGATGGAAACGCATGCCAGATGCCTGGCGATTGGGACGGGCAATACAACCATTACCGCTGCCCGGAAACGTGCTTAGACAAAAACATGTGCTGGAATTGCGGCAATTCCGGGCTGGCAAGCCATTATTCGATTTGCAGGATAGAAATGCCAGGTGTGCCGCCTGCTGTTTACAGCAAAAGCTACAATGAGATAAACGACACCTATTGGGAATTCCTTGCAGGCCTCCCGGCAAAGGATAAGTGCTGCCTGGAAGAAATCGATGAAGAAGGTGAACGCCAAACCTACAGCTATGTGAAAAGGACTGGTGGAAAGCAAAGGTCTGAATTCCTCCAGTTCCCAGGAAGAGGGGAAATCGGGCTGGATTGCGGCAGGAACCCCGACACGTCCCAGCTTTCATACTGCGACGTGGTTATACCCATAAGCCAAAAAGAGATAACCTGCAACATGGTTGTTGCTGAAGGCGGGTAGTTTAAATGGGCTGTTGGATGCATGAATGGTGCTGCTGCAAAATGGATAACGAGTGAAAATATGGCTGTCCGCCCAATGACGGTATTTGTGGCCGCATTCGCGGTGATTTTGCTTGCCTGCACGGCAAGCGCGGAAAACGAGCTTTGCCCCCCTGATGCCGAATCAGCTTACATGGACATACTGCTTAGCCCTGCAGCCCATACCGCACAGACCTTTGTCTACTCGCTTGGGGGAAACTATACAAAGGTAGGCATACCAAAAGCGCTTGTCATAAGGGTCAATCTGACGAATCTAAACGATCCGAATGCGCCCCCAGACAGGCATTGTTACCACATAACAGATGGAGGCGGATTTGCAACCTTCCCATATGACCCTAACTACGAGGGCTGCCTTGATTACCAGTATATTTTCTGCCCGCAGGCATCTGCAATGAACCTAAGCAACCCCATTACTGCCAGGCTGGCAAGGCAAATGTGCCTCAACGACACCGTTTTGCCGCAGGCAATAATAGATGGGGACATAGCGGCTTGCCCGGAATACTCGGGCTCGAGCCCCCCCCAGATAGGAACAGACTTGCTTGAATACCGATCGGACTACCTTTTGACCCATAATGAGCTTTACCTGTGCAACCAGACGCCCAAGAATTTTGCCCCCCTCTGCTGGCCGCTGATGCTGATTTTCGGAATATTGGTGGGTGCCAGCTTTGCCCTTGGCAAGAACCCTTTCAATGCGCTGGACATCTCGTCCCCCAGGATGAGCCGTGGCAAGCAATACAGCCTAAGGGCGCAGCAGAAAAACTTCGATCTCCTGACCTATGCGATGGGTGCCGTAAGCGCGGCGAAAACTGTTGGAAATGCGCTTGGGAAAAGGGAGATACACCTGAAGGACGGGGATGGGAAAGACGTGGTGGCGCGTGTAGGGGAAAACGGGAAACTTTTTACAATGGGGTCGGACGGCAAAAGGATAGAACTGGGAATTACAATGAAGGACTTGAAAGCCGGAAAAGGGAAAGCGGGAGGGTACGCATTCATGGGCATTTCAGGATGGGGCGACAGGAATGTGTCTTTTGGAAACCTTGGAAGGCTTGCTTGGAAAGGCACAAAAGGCGTTTGGAAAGGCACAAAATGGGTAGGCAAGGGCATTGGGACGGGAGCAAAATGGACTGGTAAGAAGGCAACGCACAGGAAAGACGGAGAAAGGAATCTTTTTGGGAGGGGGGTTGCAAGTGTCGGAAGGGGAATCGGGAGTGTTGGACGCGGAATAGGGGATTTTGTCATTGGAAAAAAAGGCGACCGGACCTGGGTGGGGCAAGGCATAGGCTTTGTTGGAATGGCAATAAGTACTGGAGCAAAGGCAGTCAAAAAGGCAGGAGAGTTGGTTGAAGCCCAAAGAGTTGCAGCTGTTCAAGCCTTGACAAAAGGCAACCCCGAAGGATTTGACCCGGTGGCGACCTTCAATGCCGCAAGCAAGAACAGCGGCGGGTCAGAAAAACAGCTTGCCAACAACCCTGCAAACGTTTCAGTGGCAAGCAAGGACCTTTTGAACATTTTCAGGCTGTCCTCCATCTGGAAAGCGGAAAGGCATGGTGAATTTGCAAACTTGACTGGCGGCAAAGAGAAGTTTGCCGGCGCAAACCAAATTTACAAGAACGCCCTTGCAGCCATTTTGAGCAGGTTGAAGGTCGATTTCTCAACGCCAGGGGCGGCGCTGGATACCGTTATCAGGTGGCTTGCTGTTATGAGCGAGCTGTCAAATTACGTGAGGGGCCTGTCAGGGGGGAGCAGGGGGATAGGAATCATCGATAGCATTAATAATGCAAAAATGTCAGACTGGTCGAAGGTTTTTGGCAGGTTCGGAATCAATGTAAGTGGGGGCAGCGCTATAAGCCTGGGGAGCATGGTAAGTTATTTCTCAAGCGGCTATGCTGGGGGCTCAGTTGCCCCAGTAATAGGCGAATTCTTGGCTGGGGCAAGCGGCGAAATAAAAGCAAAAATGGGGCTTCTTTTGGAGGTAAACGAGGGTGAGAAGACTTATCACTCGGAGCAGAACCCTGACTATGCCGAAAGAGACGGGAAATGCTACCATATTGGCGAGGGCGGCGTTGAAACAGAAGTGACAAGGGAGGAGTACGAAAGGAACAGGACTATTTACTACGCGGACAGCGGCAACTATGTCCAAGACATAATGAGCGGCAAGTACTACCGGAAAAACGATGCAGGCGCAACAGAGGAAATAACCCGTGCGGAGTATGAAAGGGGCAATTCCAGCCCTGAAGAGAGGCGGGTTATAACGAGGAGTGAGTTCGAGGACGGGCTTGCAAGGCAAGCCAGGTACAAAGACGCCCTGATTGCCGTCCTCCAGTATTCGGCGCAGGATAATGGCATAAGGAGATTGAATGCTAAGGAAATGGCAGCATGGCAGTTTGAAGACCTTTTATTGTACGATGCAAGCGGCAGGATTATTGGGCTGGCAAACCATGATCATGCAGCAGATGCGCTTGAGAGATTGGGGATAAGGGCGGAACTGGGAACCCCGGAAGATATTGCCGCCGCGTATGAGGCGCTGAAGCAGAAAAAAGAATATGCTGGCATGAACCGGAAGATGGACCACAACACATTAACCAACCTCCTATACTCAAAAATCGACATACTCCAAAAAGTAGCAGATGCGTCCAATCTGGCTGCCAGGACAAATAACCCGTTGTTTATGGCAGATTACGCAATACAGATGAAATGCCTTACGACAGTGGACAGTGCGATTGCGGGCATTTACTGCCTTGCAGGAAACGACCTAACCGCAATCGTCAATAGCTGCAAGATACTTACGCCGGATGAAGCTGCAAACCTCGCGCTTGCAAAGCACAGCCTTGTGAACTTTTATCAGGAGGCTGTAAAAATCAGCCAGACGGCATCAGAAGTCATTGGAAGGGGAATTGAAGGCCGGCATGAGCTTGTGGCCAAAAGGTTCAGCGATTACCAAGAAGCAATAAACCGAATTGAAACCGCCCATGCGGCATTGATGTCTGGAACTGCCCAGCCAAATGAAAGAATTGGCTACCAAAATACTATTAACGCTTGCCGCGAGGAAATCAGCCTGATGAATCGCAATTTTGAAGGATTTGCCAGACAGCTGGCAAGGCTGGAAAAAGAGATGGCGCATGACCCGAATGTCAAGGCGCAGGTAGGGAGATGCGTCGATGCGGGAATTAGGGGTGACGAAATAGGGCTCATGAAAGAATGCCATGCGCTTACCCTCGCGGGGATGGACGCCCGCGATTTGTCCGGGAACGCATATGAGCGCGGGATGGGGGCGGATGCATGGAATGCGGAATTCCAAAAGCACTATGCCAATACGCTTGAAAGCATCGAAGCGCTCAGGAGCGTTTCAGAGAATGACCCAAGCTACAGAGGAATGATGGACAGCGCGCTTTCGATGATTGAGAAGGCCGCAAACATAGCCCAGACCGCATGGACCACGTCAAACCAATACCTCAATATGCAACTTGGGAATGCCAGCGATTCTGCGCTCGCGCCAAACTACCTGAACCAGTCGGAACAGTCAACGATAGAAGGAATAGTTGGATACAGCAGGACGGGCATGGGCAATCCTTTTGGACAAAGGTTCCTGCCCCGCATGCCATGGCAGTCGGTTTCCGAGTATGCCATCCCCAAGCTTAGCTTTACCGCGGATGATGCATTGGTTGCGCCGGCAAGGCCTATCGAGTGGAACGCGCCTGCGCCAAACGCTCCCACATTGGTAACCCGTGCTGGAATGACTTTCGAGATAATACCTGAAATTAGAGCGGATAAAACAGTGATGGTGGTCCGGCCTTATCAGATGAATACTTGGGAACACGCAAACAGGAAGCAGTTAGAAGCCGTCGGAAATAAAATTGTGAGCAATATACAAGAACTTATGGTGGTGAATCCTGACGCCCATATTGAAATAGTGTTCCATAATGCCTGTGAGAACCGCTGGGCGAATGCATATAACCTCACAGTACTCCCGCCCGCATTGGAGAGTGCGATTAACACTGCAATGAGAAACGCGCACATAAATCCAGAACAAGTCACTCTGACTGGCGCACCGCCAACCGAGCTTAAGCTTAGTCATATAGTAAATAGCCCAGCTTTGGCAAACAATCCATCGCTAATTAATCAGCTCAATAATAATCTTAATAGCGTTTACTATGACCTTGATCGCGGAACGCAATTAGTTGTAGGTGGAAACCAGGTTCAGCGCACAGATGCATCTGTCTGCATTGAAATGGATGGCAAAACAGTAAGATTGGTGGATTTGATTGCTGGAATGCGGGCAAATGAATATTCTGACGTGATATTGACAAATAAGGGCCAAGAAGACCTTGGACGAAATAACAGATATGCTCAAAGAGTCAATCAATTGCAAGCGGAAGTTGTTGCAAACTTGACCCCTGAAGAAAAAGTTGTGTATGATGAAATAAGGGCTGAGATCAACAGTGCAAGAAGAAGAGGGGGGGACGTTAGCCTAACAGTAGAACAGTATGATGTGTTGCACAATGTGCTCCAAAGAACAGATGAAAACTACCATCTCCATGTGAATAATTCATCTAATCGTGACATGGTTAAATTGTTCCAGCACGTCAATGCAACCACTTTGACCACTACGGGCGCATCTCCTGAATCTCAAGCATTAGTTGGTGGATTGACAACGACTTTGAATGCATACAGCAACGGCACTATCAGCGTGGACGACGCACTTGCCAGGGTGGGGGCGGCCAAGCAGGAAGTCGCCCAACACCATACTGCGGCGAATTACCAAGAGGTCCTAGGCGCGATTGAAAATGTTGAAAGCCAGCTCAACCACACAAAAAATTTCAACATAAGAATGGATGAAGCAAACACTGCGCTTGATGGCTATAAGAACGGCACAGTTGACCTGGAAACTGCAAAAGCCAAACTTCTTGAGCTAAAGACCTGGGTTTCGGCACCTGAAAATAGTGCAAGAATAACGAATTATCCCCAAATAGAAACCGAAATCAATACCGCAGAAAGCCAGCTTGGAGTGCAGACGACTTATAGGCGCATCGACACCTTGGTTGACACCTTCAACAGCGCCACAGACCCAGTGACAAGGCAAGCGCATAAAGACAACATACTGGCGCAGATAAATTCGCTTGGCAATGAATACAGGACGCCGGATATCGTGAATCTTCAAAACAGCCTCCTGGAACGCAATATTCCACAAGCCAATACGCCACCGCAAACAAATTCCTCGCCGGCACCCGAACAACCTGCGGCTCAGCCCAATGCGCAGCAGGAGGGGGACCGCCCCGCAAGAGCGCCGGCCGGGCAGGAGAGCGAGCCGCAAACCCCCCGCACAAGCGCGGCAGCAAGGCTGCAGGAGAACATCGAGAGGCATATTGGAAACACAAGGGATCGCGTTGCCGAGCAGGCGGAAAATCTGAGGGACATTGCGGTGGACAATGCGCGGGAGGCAGTGGGACGCGTTTCAGACGGGGTCAAACGCGTGAAAACGCGCGTAAGGAAGAGAAAGGCAAGCGACGAGACTGATGACGATGGGGCAGTATGACCCTCTTTTTAGACGGCAATGAAATAGCAATCTTGCGGCGCTCCCCCTAAAAAATGGCTTTCGGAAGGGATTCGCCAGGATGAAAAATGGCGCGAGAGCTTCCGCTAAGGCGAACAACGTCAAGAGAAATTTGCCAGAAGCGGAAACAAAGTTTCCACTAAGAGCCATAATTTCAAAGTAAAAGAGAGCGACTGATACCCGTAGAGTGTCCGAACAATTGCAATTTCGGCTTTAGTAGTGGCAGGCTGAATGCCTCGCGTTAGCTAAGCACTTACACCCCCACCCTATCAAAGTCATCTGCTATGACCGCCTACACCACCTAGTTTTGAGATTGGCTTCGACCTTAGATGCTTTCAGGTCTTATCCAATAGCGCGTAGCTGCCCGGCGATGCTTTGCACAACCGGTAGACCAGAGGCGCCGGACCCAAGTTCCTCTCGTACTCATGGGTTCTTCCTCTCAAGTGGTAACACTCCTAGGAGATACTACCGAACTGTCTCGCGACGTTCTGAACCCAGCTCATGTAGGTCTTTAATGGATGAACAACCCAACCTTTGGGGGCTCCTGCACCCCCAGGATGACCTAAGCCGACAGCGATGTACCAAACCGCGGGGTCGATGTGTATTTGAGTCGAAACAAATCACAATATCGCGCGAAACTTCCACAACAGTCTGTGGACTGATTTTATAGTATTCCTTCCTCCGCCCAAAACATCGACGAATTGGGCGGGGAGATTTTTCTGCCAAACCTCATCCTAGGCGCCTTGCTTAAGGGCTGGCCTTGGAATCAACGAAATGGGCAGAGAAAAATCTTTGGGGAAACAGGCATGAACTTGCATGCCTGAATTGAATACGTAGGGAAGTCTCGCGCACGCAAAAAACCGATTTGTACCGATCTCTCGCCCGCGACGAGCCTGTTACCCCCGGGGTAGCTTGTCTGACAGCTTGGACCCTCACTAAGAAGGTACCAAGGTTCGTTAAGCCCGACTTTCGTCTCTGCATCCCACGCTTTTAAGGATACAGTCAGTCCAGCATTTGTCTTTAACCCTTACCGGCGGATTTCTGACCCGCCTAAGCTGAACATTGGGCGCCCTTGTTTCCTTATCGAGGGCGTACCGCCCCAGCCAAACTATCCACCTGACCCTGTCCCTTTCGGTAGAGCAATACAAAAACGGCTGAATGGTGTTACAATTTCGCCTATTTGCACCCCAGAAGGCGCAACATGACGGCTCCCATTTACGCTCCGCAGCAATCTTCGTATTACAAGATCAGGCTATAGTAAAGCTCCACGGGGTCTTCGTTTCCCCCTAGAAGTCCTCTGCATACTCACAGAGTAGTAAGTTCACCAGGTTCCAGCTAGGGACAGTGGGAGGCTCGTTACGCCCTTCATGCAAGCCACCAATTAAGCGGCGAGGTATTACGCTACCTTAAGAGGGTCAGAGTTACCCCCGCTCTTTGCTGGCGCTTAGACCCGTTGAAACGAGCTTTCACGTACCAGTAGTGAGCAGGCGTCACCCGCAATACTAATCGTTTCCGATTTGCTGCGAGTTGTGTTTTTGATAAACAGTCGACCTCCCCTTGTCACTGCGACCTGCCAATCCTTGCGGAAAGGCAGGCATAGCTTATCCCGAAGTTAAGCTACTATTTTGCCGAGTTCCCTTAGCTGAATCTCCCTGTCACGCCTTGGCTTGTTCTGCCAGCAGCACCAGTAATAGTTCTAGGTACGGGTGTGCAGGATCGGATGCATTCCCTTTTCATGGGCTCCGGGGATTGGGCGGAATTGGGCCGTTTATACCGCTTCTCCTCATAAAAAGACTCGACGGTATTGTCAGCTTTAAGCAAAGTCTCCTTTGCCCGCCTTACCCCACAGCGTCAGAAATGCAACTTGCGTTGCCGCGCCTACCTGCACAGGACCGGAATGTTGACCGGTTTCCCTTTTTTTGTTTT
>CAYWFJ010000005.1:0-432 GCA_964458205.1 Microcaldota archaeon
GTCGCGTAGTCGGAAACCGCAAGCGCGCCTTTCGACGCCTTGGCGGAATCAAGCATGAATGCCATTGCCTGCGGCCCGAATATGCCCCCGAAGCCGTATGCCGTGTAAAGCACGCCGTAATTGACGCCCATGTTCCTTGTCCCGAAAAAGTCCGCAGTTGCCGCCGGGAACAGGGAAAAGCACGAGCCGAAGCAGAAGCCGATCATCGCCATCCATGCCAATAGGAGATATGGCGAAACCGCGCTTGCCAAAAGCATGGTGGACAGCAGGAGCGCCTGGAGCCCGAAAAGGGCGAGTATCACCTTCTGCCTTCCGATTTTGTCCGACGCCCAGCCTGCGAATATCCTCCCCCCTCCGTTGAAAACCGCCAATATGCCCACCGCAAGCGCGGCAAGCGAAAACGCCGCATCAGCCGGCATCGCCTGCTCCGCC
>CAYWFJ010000005.1:442-40126 GCA_964458205.1 Microcaldota archaeon
GTGGCAAGGTTCCCTATCACCATAAGCCCCGCCGATGCCGAAAAGGCGAACATAGCCCACAAAAGCCAGAATTCGCGCTTCCCGACCATCTCCGTGGGGCCTGTTTCCGCCGCGTCCGCGGCTGTTCCCTCCGGCTTGAAACCAGGGGGGTTCCGAAGCAGCATCGCCCCTATGCCGACCACGATTGTGATGACGATTCCCAAAATCAGGAATGCCTGCCCGATTCCCTGCGAAAGGATTATCTCCTTTGCAACCGGCGCGAGAAGAAGCGAGCTGAATCCGAAGCCGAACATGATTATTCCGCTTACCAGCCCCCTGTTTTTCGGGAACCATTTCACCCCTGCGGAAAGCGGGGCGCCGTAAGCAAAGCCGACTCCCGCGCCTGCAAGAAGCCCATACGTCACATACAGGACAAGAGGGGAATTTGCAAAAAGCGCGGTTGCGACAAACCCTGCGCCCAGCAGAAAACCGCCCAAAAGAACAGCATCCCGCGGTCCTCTCTTATCCTGGAGAATGCCTGCAGGAATCATGGAAAGGGAGAATGCGGCAAGCATTATCGAATAGGCAAGCTGCACTTCAGTCTGGCTCCAGCCGTATTTCTCGGCAAGCGGGCCTGCAAAAACGCTCCAGGTGTAAGTTACGCCCAGCATCAAAGTCACCATGACGCCGCCAGCAACAACCATCCAGCCCGACTTGTCACCCATCTTAATCACGCTCGCTAAGAATATAGGTTCCCGCTGCATATGGGGCGCAGGCAAGGATTAAAATGCCGCGTCCGGCTTCGGCAAAACCATGCCAAAAGGAGGATTCTTTAATTGTTCCGTGCATGAAAAAACAGGTGTGGCCATGAGACTTGCCATTGTATCTGCCTTGCTTGCTTTCCTGCTCCTGCTCCCAGGCTGCACAGGCAGCCAGGGGGATGTGCCGCTTCCGCCAGAACAGAACGCAGGCGCGACTTGGGCGAATGCGCCCACGATGCCCGCAATCCGCATCGAGCAGCCGTTTTCCCCCCCTCTTCCGCCAGAAAAGCCGCAAGCCCCGGAGCCATTCATCCCGTTTGAAGGGGAGTTCGCAGCCCCATCGCAGGAATACTCAGGTTATTGCAGCCCGACCCACTGGATTGGCGCGCTTGAAGGGGCCGGGCACAATCAATACGAGAATGGCTACTGCGGCGAATACGATTATGCGGTAAAGATAAGCGTGCAGTTTGCCGTGCCTTTTGACATGGCGGCATACCTGGCAGGTGAAGATTTCGACTTTGGCCGCTGCTACCCGCGCAGCGCAGACGGAATCCCGGACATCAGCATAGACGGGATTTTCCGAAGCGAGCGGAACATAACTTCAGCCGTAAGCAAAGAGGAGTTCTGGTGCCCCGATCGCCAGACGCTGTCAAACGGCGCGATTTATGCGGTCCGCTCAGGGGGGCAGATGGCAATCGTGCCTTATATTGGCGCCAAAACTGGCGGGAAGAAGGGGGGCTACGCGCATCTGGTGGCCACAAGATGCACCTCGCTTAACGGGTATTTCGAGACAGGGGGGTATGACGAGGCGATGCTTCTTGGCGCGAAGGACGGGGGATTTGCCGCAAGCAGCGACTCGAAAACGCTGCGAGGCAGATGGACGATGAACGGCACGCTTATGGGCAATTATACCCTCATTAGGGCAAACTAGGGGAAAGCGCATAGATTAGATTGCCTGCGAAGCCTCATCTTTCGTCTTTCCAGATGGATTCCGGCTCTTCCGAGTGAATCTTCTGCAGGATGAATTTCACAATCACGTAGATTATCCTCAGCGTCCACTCAAGAAGGACGACAAACAGGATAAGCGAGGCGAACTCCGGCACCGCGCCTGAAAGCGCAAGCGCCCTTGTCTGCACCAGCTCCTGTGTGAAGAGGGTGGAATCGACTATCACCACGGTAAGAAGGGACACGGGCAGAAGCTTCGCCAAATCCTCGGCTATCTTTTCGTCATAATAGGCAAGTATCCTGATTGCCGCCACAAGCGAAATCGAGAGCACGAAAACCGTTTCAAGCGAGGCGGTGCGCGATAGGATGAATATCGAGCCTGCAAGGAACACAAACCATGCGAACGTTATTGACGGGAAAAGAAGGGTGTATTTGAATATGAAAAGCAGCATCCTGCCAAGCCGGTTGAGGAAACTGTCCATGTGCCTCTTATCCGGCTTTATGTCGTAAAGGAGCCTTTTTGAGAGATGGGTATAGAACGTCCCCACCACTATCCCGTAAACCGCGATGCCTATCGAAAGGAACGCCACCGTCGCGCCGAAGCGCCCGAAGACCGCCTCGCCGCCTGCGAAAAGCGAGCCTATCGATGCCGCAATCTCTTCACCGACCATGAAACCGTTTCCCAGGAAAAGTTTTTATCATGGCGGCAGGCCCCAATGGGCGCGGGCTGCAGCCGCAATAAGCAAATGCGGGAAGGCAATGCTACTAAGGCTTTGTTAGGCTCACAATATCTCCATCCACCGGCATCCCGTTGCCCATAGGCACGGGCGCGGAAGACGGGGCATTCCAAACGGCATTATTCTCCATCTCTGTTTTCCAGTTGGTATTGCCCAGATACTGGTAGTCCATCACATAGGGCACCCCCTCGCCGAAAAGCACGTCCATGCTCGTGTCGAGGTGGAAATGCAGGTGAGGCGCGCCAGAGTTGCCGGTGTTCCCCAAAAGCCCAAGAACATCGCCCCTCTTTACCTTGTCGCCTATCCTTACCCGCAAGCTTCCAGGTATCATGTGGGCGTAAAGCGCATAGGCGCTTCCGTTGCCGATTTTTTGCACCACGTTGTTCCCCGCAACATATAGGAGCGTGACCGGCTTGGGCTCCACGCCGACCTCATTGGAGGGTATGCCATCATGCGCCTCCACGATGGTCCCGTCTGCAACCGCGTGTATTTCCTCGCCGTAATTCCACCAGTCCTCGTTTGTCATGCCGTTTGTCCGATAAAGCTTGCCATTTTGCCCGTAAAGCATCCAGTCGATTGCATACCTTTGCCCGACAACCGGAGTGGGCGCTATTGCCGTTGCCGCGAAGAGCCCCTTGCGGTGGTGGTTGGTATTCACAGGCGCCTCGGCGGCAAGCCAGTTGTCGCCATAAACAGGAGGCGAAATGGCGATTGGCGCCGCGTAATTTATGCCAATTTTTGCGCCTTCAAGCGCCTTCCCGCCTTCAAAATAGAGCTTGTGTGAAATCGATGCAGGCTTCTCCCCTTCCGCAAGCGGCACCCACATGTAAATCGCATAGTCGTTTATCCCGCCGCTTGGCACCCGGACGGATAAGTTCAGCCCGGCTTCATCCAATGCCATGAGCACCCTGTCCCCATCGAGCACTTCGAGCTTTTTTGCCCCGTCCATGCTCCTGTTTGCAAGGTATATCTCATAGAACAGCGTCGGCTTCCCTCCAAGCGTTGCATACTGCGGCGCATGAAGCGCGTATAGGCTTCCGGTGCTTGCAGCCAGGTTCTGCCTTATCCCTTCATACCATCCACTCTCAAAGCCGATGCTCCTGCAGAACTCCGTACTATTGCATGAAATGGAGGAGCATTCCGCGCACGGCGGGCAAACCACGCAGGAGGAAGGGCAGCTTTCAACGGAATAGCCCGCGCAATTGGCGGCGGAAGCCGCAGCAGGCGCGCCTGGTGCTGCAGGCAAAGAAACAGTGGCAGGGGGCACAGGAATAGGCGGCAAGCTTCCGTTGCCCCTTTGCCCCGCACAGCCAAAAATAAGCATTCCAAAAACCAAGCTCAGCATTGCCAATGCAAAAACACGCGACATGGAAAACCTCCGCAGATGCTACGTGCGCAAAGGTAAAAAAGGCGGCTGGAAGGCTAATGATGCCCCACTGCCAGATATCAATGCGCCAAATGGTATGGCGCATCGGCTCAAAGCTGCGCTGCACATCATTCCCTTTGGATGCCCTCGTTGCCAGCAAATGCGCCCTATAGATAAGGAGCCGAGCAGCATCAATCCTGCTGGAAGCACGAATATGGGCATGTCCGGATGCAAAGCCCGCACCGGACGCACTTGGACGGGTCAACAGCGGGCGCATCGAACCCTTTTTGGGAGATTGCGCCTTTCGGGCATTTTCGGACCATCGGGCAAGGATGGTTCTTGGGGCACCTTTCAGAAATTACCTTTACCATTCCATCACCATTCCTTGCATTTTCGCAACTCCCACGCCAAGAAGCATTCAATCAATCCCGTTTTTTGGCGCCTAATTGGCTCCCCTATCTCTTAGGGATGCCCGAAAGCGCCATATCGATTGCCGCGCGGTCGAAGCCGACTATCACCGAGCCGTTTATGTCCAGCACCGGCACGCCCATCTGCCCAGTCTTGGTCATCATTTCAAGCGCCTTGTTCCTGTCCGCCCCGACATCATAGTCCTCGAATTTCACGCCCTTCTCGCCAAGGTAGCGCTTTACCATGACGCAATAAGGGCATGTTTTCGTGCTGTAGACCGTCACTTTCGGAGCATTAATCGTATTCGCATCCACCATGTTCCCCCTCCCATTCAATCTATTTTTTTTGCAAGCTCAAGAAGCCCTTTCACTTCCGGCTTGCAGACAGAGTAGCAGACCCTCCGCCCCTCCTTCCTCGCCTCCACCAGCCCGGAATCGCGCAGCACGCGCAAATGCTGGCTGATGTTCGGCTGGTTCCGGCCTGTTTTTAGCTGAAGCTCGGAAACGCAGCCTTTCTTTTTGGAAAGCGCGTTAAGTATCTCCAGCCTTGCCGGGTCGGAAAGAACGGCGAACAGCCTTGCTTCCTTGTCCATATATGCATCTATGCGCATATAAGTATATAAAGATGGCGGCTGGGCAAGCTTGCTTCCATGCGCCAGGTCGCCATATTCCCAAAGAAGCGCGTTTGAGGCAACATTTGGGTAAATGCATTTATACTCCGCATGCGAATGCGCCCATTACAACCCTAATCGCATAAAAAAGGTGGTCTTGTGGAACAGAAACAGCCAATTTGCCATGATTTCTTCAAATATGCCCTTTCCATCCTTCTTTTGATTTCGCTTTCATATGCCGCCGACCCATTGACCACGTCCGGCGCGGCTGCCAACGGAAGCGCATATTCCTTCGGCGACTGGTCGCCATCCATGGTGTCCGTGACACTGGCATGCGTTGCAGGAAGCTCGGACTGCGCGAACACCTCCTACTGCATGGACACGGCAAACGCCTGCGACCCCACAAGCGGCGGAACTCAATATCATTCCCCTGTGAACATCTCAACCGAGGGCGTTTCATATGTGCGCTACGCAAGCGCCAACAGCACCGGAGGCTGGGGCGACACTGGCTCGATCACCATCAGGATGGACACAATCGCCCCGGCAATCTCGATAAGCGACGACGCATCGGGCAGCTGGACCAACAACGACACAATCTCCGTGGGCGTGTCGGACGGCGGCTCAGGTGTGCTGAACACCACATGGATTGCAAGGGTGGATTCGGCATGCGGCCAATCGCAGGATGGCGAGCTTGATTCCGGCACAAACAGCACGTCCATGCAGGCGGACAGCGACTCGCTTTACCAGGGCAAATACATCTGCTTCCGCGCAATTGATGCCGCGGGCAACAGGAATTACGCAGTTTCCTCGCAAATCACGCGCCTTGACACCACCGCGCCGACCGTGAACTCCGGGGAGGACAGGGCGGCGAACTCGCCCTTTACGCAAAGCGGCGCAGCGTCCGATTCGGGAAGCGGGCTGTCCTCGCACTTCTGGTCGGTCGCGTCAGGGCCAGGCTCGGTTTCCTTCAGCAGCCAAAGCTCGCAAAGCACCGCGCTAAGCGCGAATACGGACGGCACCTACGTGATAACCCTCTCCGCGACCGATGCCGCAGGCAACACGGGCTCGGACAGCTTCACGCTCAGCTGGATAACCTCCGCACCGGCAATAACAATCTCAAGCCCGCCCACCTCCCCTGCGCAATCGAAAATCATATCTGCTTCGGTGCCTTCAGGTACCCTTACGATGGCAGTCACCGCAGGCACCGTATGCGATTCCACCCTTTCATTCGGCACATACTCGACCCTTGTCTTCAGTTCGGAAGCGGACAACGGCAAGCGGGTCTGCTACAAGGTGGCTGACTCGGCCGGCAACACCGCATACCTGCTATCGGGCGCAATATCCGGAATCGACACCACCAGGCCGGCAATAAGCCTCAATGGCAACCCCCAATTGTCGGTTGAGGCGAATTCCAATTACACCGACGCAGGCGCCACTGCGGCTGACAGCCTGGACGGAAACATCTCATCAAGAATAACCGTGAACGGCACGGTCAACACCGGCAAGGTTGGCACCTACACGCTCACATATGATGTCACGGATGCCGCAGGAAACAAGGCTGCGCAGCTGGTGCGGACGGTGACGGTTGCCGACTCCGCAAAGCCGGTGATAACCCTTCTTGGGAACTCGACTGCAACGATTGAAATACGCACGGATTACATCGATGCGGGCGCAACCGCATTTGACGGCTACGACGGCGACATCACATATAGGATAGTTGCCAACAGCACGGTCAACCCTGAAACCGCGGGGACCTACAGCGTCACATATGATGTCACGGATGCCGCAGGAAACAGGGCGGACCGGGTTTCCCGCACCGTCATCGTGGCAGACGGCATGCTCGGGCTTATCGGTGCCGCTTTCGCGGCATTCCTTGCTTTTGCCGCATTGGCTGGCATAGCCGCCTATTTCCTGTTCAAGGGGAAAAAACGCGGTGGGCTTTGAGCGGTGCGCGCATCCGATTATCTATGGCTTGCGCATGAGACTGAAAAAAAGCATTGCGGAGACAGCCTGATGCCCTTAGCCCAAGCCGATATCTGCTGCCTGTGCGCTAATCCCCAAGGTTGCCAGGCTTGAGCGCGCCCATCAGCTGCCTGCCAATCGACGAAACAAATAGCTCCCCCGAGCCCGCAAGCAAGCTGGCGAGCCCTGAAACAACAATCTTCCCAAACCCAGCTGCATATGCGAATGCGTTTTGGAGGCGATAGTCAATCAAATGGGTAAGGTCCTCGCGATATGGCACGCGGAGGATGTACTGCGCCCTCTTTTCAGTGATGCTGTCGTTGTTAAGCTTGCCTATCGGCACATAATCGATGCTGAAGCGGCTTCCGCCTGGCTTGAGGACGCGCATGGATTCCTTCCAATAAGCCTCGTAATCGTTTGAGAAGACAACAGTTCCGGCTTTTGAATCAATCTTCGAGAGATACATCTCGAATATGCTTGCAAGCTCGTCCCTTTCCACTTTGTCATACTTAAGCTCCAGCATGGCGCCTTCCCTCGCAATCACAAATGCTTCGCTTTGAAGCTGCTTCCCATCGTATTTCATAATCCTGAAAGGCATGCAGTCCAAAACCTCCTCATCAAAAAGGAAATCCACGCTAGCATCGGGAAGGTTGGTTTTCTGCGCAGTTCCCTTGATTGCCGTCCCATCCGGCGACTGCGCAGCGCGGTGGTTAGGATTGGGTTCGACAGATATGTATTCCAGCCGGATTCTGTTTCCGCCAATCGCGGGCCACTGCTCCAAAAACGCCTTTTTGAAATTCCCTGCTCCGCCGCCTATTTCTGCAAACACTGCGCTTGCGGAATTTGTCATCTGGCATCGCTTGGCCACCCATCCCGCTACCAGCCCTGAAACCGCCTGCGCGTATTTCGGCTCAACGCTCGGCGTGAAAACGTTGTCCAGCATGCTGCCTAATGTGCCATCGCGTTTTGTCATGTCGACTTTGGTGGAATAGTACCCGAACTTCTCGCCCAGCAGGTGCTCTCGCGCGAAAACATCGAAGCGCACCCTGCCGCCCCTTTCTCTGATGAATTGGTTCATTTGTTGCATGCCGTTTTCCTGGATGGAAGGTTATTTAAAGTGTATTTATGAGGGTGCTTCCCAACCAAACGCTTAAATTCCGGAAAGTATGAAGCCAATCATGCTTTCCCCGCGTGCCTGGAACCCCTCATCGAACCGGCTTATTTTCGTTTTCGGCGCGATGATTCTCTTTTTCGTGCTCTTCGACGGCATCATGACCTACCTTCTCCCGCTTGTGGTGCTTGAGCACGGATTGTCAAAAACGCAGCTTGGGCTCATACTAGCGTCAGCCGCTGTGGCAGGCGCGTTTTTCGACTTCGCAATATACAAAATCTTCAAGCAGGCGATTTACCGCCGGCTGTTTTTCGCAATGTTCGCAACCGGCCTGCTCTATATTTTCCTCGTGTGGTTTGCCGAGACCATCATTCTTTACTTGATTGCAATGGCGGTGTGGGGCTTTTACTATGACTTGAAAAGCTTCGGCACGCTTGACTTTGTGAGCAGGCACTCGCCAAAAAAGGAGATTGCGGGCAACTTCGGCATTGTGCAGGCTTTCCAGGCAATAGGCGCGCTTCTTGCCCCCCTGATTGCCGGTTTTGTGATACTTGACTACGTTGACTGGGAGCCATTCGCGCTCTCGCTTTTCTTCCTCATTCTTTCCGCGGCATTCTTCCTTCTTCTCCTAAGCGAGGCAAAAGGGAAAAAACAGTTCATCCCCCCTCATGAGAAGCCGCGCAAAGGCGGCATGATTGCTGAGATTGCAAGCTGGAGAGGCGTGGGGCTTTCGCTCCTCCCTCTTTTCCTCCTAGCAGTCTTTTCCACAATATTCGACTCGTTTTTCGTGGCGCTCGGGCCCCTTCTTGCCGAATCGCTGCCCCTTGAGCCTTTCGACGGCTTCTTCATGGTCGCCTACTTCCTGCCGCCTTTCCTTATCGGGGGGCTGGTGGGCGGCATAGTTGGGAAATTCGGCGAAAAAACCGCTGCGCTTGGCGGCTTGTTGATTGGCGGCGCCATACTCTCCACGCTCGCATTCATCCAAATCCCAATTGCGGCAATCGCAATAGTTTTCTTCTCCTCCTGCTTTGCCTGCCTTATGCAGCCGGTGCTGCAGGGCATTTACGCGCGCATCATACACGAAACCCCGCGTGTCAAGAAGGAGATACAGGAGCTTAGCGATTTTTCAGGCAATTTCGGCTATGTGCTAGGGCCAATAGCAGCCGGAATAATCGCGGACAGCTTCGGGACAGCCGCCGCCTTCTCCGCGCTTGGAGTGGCGGGCGTTGCGTTCGCTGCGTTGCTCTTTTTCCTGATGCCGAAGAAGACGGGAATGAAGCGCGCCTGAGCCTACAGTCACTTCTTCCCAGCCAGGAAGCGCGAGGTATTCACATTCCTTATTGTCATCAGCTTGTAGGCGGGATGGCTGATGAGCTTGTTGAGCTGGCATTTGCTGTAATTTTTCCTGTCGAAATTCCAGTAAATCGCGCCCTTGGTGTAACGGATATCCGCATACTCCCTTTTCACCGGAATTTTGGCAAGCGTTTCTTTCGAGTCTATCTCCTCGAACAAGTAGGCAACATCCGTCCTTTGCTCTTCATCGTTTTTCCAGCCCTTAGGAATCGCAGCCGCAATGTCTTCCATTTGCTTTTTTGTTTTGACAAGCACGCCTATCTCAAAGCCGAATTCCTTTTTCAGGCTCGACGCGATTTTTGCGCCTATCCCGCGCTGTTTTTCGCTTGACTGGAACAGCACATTCCCAGAATTGATATAGGTGGACACTTTTTCATATCCCAATGACTCGAAAAGCGCCTTGAGCCTCTTCATGTCTATCCATTTGTGCTTGCCGACGTTTATTCCGCGAAGGAGCGCGACGTATTCCATGCATGTGGAACGGCATGAAGGTTAAAAATGGCACGTTTATTTTGGAAAAGAGGCATTGGCACGAATTGGGAAAGCGCGCAAAACGCCGCTAAAGTTCCATCAGCCGCTTCTTGTACTCCTGCGCGCCGCGCTTCAGCTCCTCATCGCTTATCTTAAGCGCGCCGTTTATTGTGAAAACCGGCTGCCAAACCA
The DNA here is from genome assembly GCA_964458205.1 of Microcaldota archaeon. Lineage (GTDB taxonomy): Archaea > Micrarchaeota > Micrarchaeia > Anstonellales > Anstonellaceae > UBA10161. Next base: position 10,338 of record CAYWFJ010000005.1, read on the forward strand.
TCCCGCACAGATTGGAAGTTGCTTCAAGAGGGCGGATAAGCTCGGCAATCGTGAATTTGTTGCTGCCTCCCGCTTGGTATGCGTCCGCAGCCCCGCCGGTCGTGGTGGCAACCATCAGTTTCTTCCCAACAAGCGCCTTTCCCTTGGAGCCGTAGGCAAACCCATAGGCAAGCACATCATCCTCCCACTGCTTGAGAAGCGAAGGGGTGGAATACCAGTAGAACGGGAATTGAAGGACAATCGCATCCGCTTTCGCAAGCAGCCCCTGCTCGCGTGCCACATCTATCTTCCCATCAGGATATGCGGAGTAAATCTCATGGACGGTTGCACCCGTTTCCTTGGCAGCCTGCACAAGCCTCTTATTCAGCCTCGAGCTTCCCACGTCCGGGTGCGCGAGAATAACAACAATATTCTTTGCCATCAACACCACCTCATTTTGCATACTGCTGCCCGAAATGGCATAAGCACAAGCCCAAGCACAAAAAAGAGGGCGAATATTTCAACAAGATTCCCCCTTATGAAAGCGCCTATGCCAAAAAGCGCAAGGTTCCCGGCGCTTTGCCCGATTTGCCTGAACACCCATGCGATTATCCATACAAAAAACGCCATGCCCAAGCCGTTTGAAAAGGGCCAGAGCACCCATGCCGAAGGAGGATACGCTTTGATGAAATATTTGGAGTAGCCGATGATAAGCGAAAAGGCGAAGAACCACTGCAAATTCACTTCAACCGCCACAATCATCGCGATTATGAAGGATGAGGCAAGGACAACATTTGCGAACTTGAGGAGCCAAAGGCAGAGCACCAGCATGGCAAGCCCGATTATGCTGCCAATCAAAGGGCCAAGGAGGCTGAAAATCGAGAAGTGGCATACATTAGGCGAAAAGCAGCAATCCTGCGCACAGGACGGGTGGGACCATTCGCCTTTGTCTGCTTTTTTCTCAAAGCGCTTGCCCAGCCTTTCCATCCGCTCGCCGAATCGCTTGCCCCACGCTTCCATCCTCTCTTCAAAAGTTTTCTCCCGCTTGCTTGCTTTAGGTGCCATGAAAGAACCACCATTCAGGAATCCTGCGCCAACTGATTTAAACCTGGCTTGGCGCAGGCGGCTCGGCCAGCGGGGCGAACTCGTTTGCATCTATCTCTATCGTGTTTTGCAGCCGGGTGAACCCGTGGGAATAGACCGGCACGCCTGCCTGGCTTGCCTGCATGACCGCAACATCCATCCTTTCCATCTGGTTTGCGGTGGTCCTGCCAGCCTCGCCAGGCTTTGGCACGTAAAAGTAGTTTGTGCCGTTGAAAGCGGTGGGCTTGCCGCTTGCCTCGTTGGTGAACTGCACGCCGTAAAGGTGGATTTCGCTTGCGCCCATGACAACCGCAAGGTGCATCGCCATCGCGGCGCTTGTCGCGCCTGTCACCAGGCGGTCGGAATCCCGCCCAACCGGGCAATCAAACGAGACTTTCCTTACAATCGCATTCGGTGGCGCTGGAAGCGGGAAGCCTGCGAAAAATCCATCCATTACAGGATCCCCTGCATAAACCGAGCGGAATCCGTCGTCAGCCACATGCACTCTCTCTGGGTGGCTATCCATGTAGCCGACATAAATGCGGATAAGCCGCTCCCGCAAGGCTTGGTTCGGATAAAACGTTTCGCAATACATCGCGGAATGCGGCTTGAGTATGGGCACGACCCCTTTTGGCAGCCGCTTGAACCAGTCGCGCAAATGCGCCCTCTCATCTCCTGAAAGAAGGTAATCCTTTGGTTTTAGGAGGGATGCCGCGCCGTTCACGCCTATCACTACATCCTCTTTCCGCTGGAAGAGGCTTACTGAAGGGCCTGAGCCGAGCACTGCGAAACTTTTTCCAGCATGGATATTCCTAACGCATGTAAGCATGTGTTAGGAGATGTATGGAAGGGTATTTAAGAGGGTAGCATTGCAGATATGCCCAAGGGATGCCGGGCAAGCAATTAAATTGCATCGCTCCGTTCCATTTGCCATGGAAAGGCAAGGCTTTGCCCCGGGGGCGGGATGATGGAGCTTTTCGCAAGCATACTTCCCCTCGCGCTCGCATCCGCGCTCTCGCCCATAATACTGGCGGTTTCAATCGCGCTTCTTGCCAAAGGCAACACCAAGGCGGCTGCGGCGCTGGTCTCAGGAGGGCTTCTTGCCGCGCTTGCCATAGCGGTTGCTGGCGCATCGGTGGCCGAGGAGGACGACAAGGCCGCGGAGGCGCTCGGCTTCAAGCCAGGGGCTGCCGACCTTTTCTTCGGGCTCATCTTCCTTGCGTTCGGCGCCAAGATATTCCTTGAAAAGCCGGGAAGCGGGCTTAAGGCGGGCGCAGGGAAAAACAGGGGCGCGCTTGGCTGGCTCGCCATAAGCTTCGCCGGGAACATCACGAACTTCGACGCCGTACTCTTGAATTTTGCCGCAGTAAGGCAGATATTCAACTCGACAGCAGCGCCACTCTACAAGATGTCGCTTCTCGCGTTTTGCGATTTCTTCTTCGTGGCGCCAGCGCTCGTGCCTCTCCTGGTCTACTATGCCGCGCCGAAGAAGTGCGAAAAGCTTCTCGCGCCAGTCGGCGCCTGGATGGGGAAGTACGGGCACTACCTTGTGGGGCTAATTTTCATGCTCTTCTCGCTTTACCTTATGAAAAAGTGGCTGTGAGCGGCTTTCGGAACGGCGCGGATGCCGCCGGCAGGGGGGCTAAGCCTGCTTATAATCTGGTTTTGCGGCTTATCTTTTTGATTTTGAATGCCAATAGGCTTGTGAATGTCGTGATAGCCGGGCTCACGCTTGAGGAAACGTGAATGCGCCTGCCATTTGCCTACTTTTTCCCGTCACATCCCAAGGTACTTCATCAGCTCAAACACCAAAAACGCTGGCCAGAATATCGCCTTCAAAACCCCGATAACCCCTGCCCAGAGGCTGGTTGCGGTCGTGAGGTAATAAGCAAGCGCGCCTAAGAACCCCAGCCCATAGAAAGCCCCGCCGCCCCCGCACCCGGCATCCTTGACCTGCCAGCCCTTGCACTTGCCGTCCTTGCATTCCTTCTCTATTTTTGCCCCGACGGCTTTCCCGATTTCGTCCCATGTCTGTTCTTTTCCGGTTTCCTTCTTCATCAAAACCACCCCAAAATTGGAACCGCACTTGCAGATTCATGCAGGATTTATAATTCTGAGTTAAGCCTCGGGCATTTCGCGCTTTTTGCTGCGATGCCTAAAAGAAAATAACAACTGTAGGCACCACTGGAATCCTACTCTACTGACGTTTATAAATCATATTTTAGCATTATTAATGAAAAGAACGGAAGCTTTAAATATATGGCATGGCATACCATATACAGGCAGGGAGAATCTGCCTGGAGCTGGTGCCAGGAAGATGGAATGATGCACGTCATAATGAAAAAGTATGAAAAGTGGCTTCCGAATGGCAACAGGATAATCGTCGAAATAATCAATGTCGGCGATGCGAAGTACAGGGATGGCATCATGTACACATTCCGCTGCATTGATGAAAACAAGGAAACAGTCTTTGCCGTGGAAAACTCGCATGGGAAGCCGCATATCCATGCAAAAGGAAGGGCAATTGAAGTTGATTTTGAAAATTGGAAAATGGCGCTTGCCAAATTCGATGAAATGCTGGAAGAGCACAAAAAGTTGGTTCTATGGTTAAAATAGTGATCAAAAGCTGGTCTGAAATAGTCAAGGAGACAATACGGGATGTTGAGGCCCGGATTCCCCAGAAAGAGGACAAGATAATCTACATTGAAAGCCTTGACGACGCAAGGAAGCTCTTCACGCCCGAGCGGATAAAGTTCCTCTCCACAGTGAAGAAGGAAAGCCCAGACTCCCTTTACGCGCTTGCCAAGCTTCTGAAAAAGGACTTCAAGACAATCTCCACCGACGCGCGCATGCTCTCCAACGCAGGCCTTCTGAAGCTTGAAAGCCACAAAGTCGGCAAAAGGACCAGCGTCCGCCCGGTCTTCAAAGGCAGCAAGATCAGCCTGGATATCGCGATTTAGCCCATTCCAGAACTCTTTTACGCCTTTTTCCCCAAATCCCTAGCGGAGGTGCCTCAATGCCGCCCAAGCAGCCTGTTTCTGACGCTTTTCCTTATTCGTTCGGCTGGATTCCTGATTTGCCCGATACCAGGGACTACACCAAAGACCATCCAAAAGTGGCTCCTTTGCTTGCCAAAAAGCCCTCCTCCCTGCAATCTTCCGCTGATTTGCGCCCCTTCTGCCCGCCTGTTTTTGACCAGGGGGAGATGGGCAGCTGCACGGCGAACGCGGCTGCCGCGCTCCTTTCCTACCATAACAGGCGCTCTTTCGGCAAAACCGCCCCCCTCTCGCGCATGTTCATCTACAAGGGCACGCGGGACCTGATGCAGGCGCAAGGCGACTCGGGCGCGTGCATCCGCACCACCATGGGCGCGCTTTCGCTTTTCGGCGCCCCTCCGGAAAGGTACTGGGGCTACGACGGATCGCTGCTCGACTCCGCGCCCCCGGCATTCTGCTATTCATATGCGGCAAACTACCAGGCAACCTCATACTTCCGGCTGGACGAGAAATCGGCCGGAATCCGGTCGGAAGGCAAGGGCGCGGCATTGGCCGGGGCAAGAGGCGCGCTTGCGCAGGGGCTGCCGGCCATGTTCGGCTTCCGGGTGTTCGAGTCCATCCGGGAATCCGCGCGCGACGGCAAAATCCCGTACCCGGAACGGGGCGAGAAACTTCTTGGAGGGCATGCTGTTCTAGCCGTTGGTTACGACGACGCGTTAACAATCAAGAACGGAACCGGCGATAACGAAAAGACCGGTGCGTTTCTCATCCGCAACAGTTGGGGCGAAGGCTGGGGCGAGAAGGGTTACGGGTGGTTGCCGTACGATTATTTGCTGGCCGGGCTTGCCGAGGATTTCTGGTGCTTAGTTAAGGCTGAATGGATTGATACGGAGCAGTTTGGGGTGTGAGGAAGAAAGGGTTGGGGTTCAAAAAAGGAGGCAAGACGTCAACACTGATAAATATATTGGTTAAAATATAAGGATATGACGATTTTTACAATGAAGGGAGACAAACTTGAACGAATTAAGGAAGTGACGTTTTCGAAAGAAAAGGAGGATATTCAACAAGTTGTTGAACGAAACTTGAAGGATATTCTTGGATTGGAATTGGTGAAGTCTGAGTTTCCCTTGGGAAACTTCAGATTAGATACTCTTGCGTTTGATGATGAGGCCAAATCATTCGTAATCATAGAATATAAAAAAGATAAGAACTACAGTGTGATAGATCAAGGCTTTGCATATCTCGCTCTGTTGTTAAACCATAAATCTGATTTTATACTCGAATATACTGAGTCTAAGGGGAAAAATCTCAAACGAGATGATGTTGATTGGTCGCAATCAAAAGTTATATTTATTTCACCTGAGTTTACTACTTATCAAAGAAGGGCAATCGATTTCAAAGACCTTCCAATAGAACTCTGGGAAATTACAAAATACGATAATAGTACAATTCACCTTACTCAATTGAAAGCGCCAGAGACAAATGCTTCAATTGAAGAAGTAAGTCCAAAAAACGAAATTATAAGAAAGGTTAGCCATGAAGTCAAACTATATGGGGAAGACCATCATTTAGATGGTAAACCTGACGAAATCAAACATCTGTATTCAGAATTAAAAGAACGGATCTTGAATCTTGGTGAAAATATCGAGATACGACCAAGAAAATGTTATGTTGGTTTTATTGCAAACACTAACTTTGTAGATATCAATCTGGCAAAAAAACAACTCTGGCTCTGGCTTAATCTAAAGAAAGATGAGTTGGACGACCCAAAAAAGATCGCAGAAGACTGTTCTTCACGTGGGCACTGGGGCAATGGCGATTATGAAATTGGCTTTAAACCAGGGGATGATATAGAGTATCTAATTACTCTAATTAGACAATCATATCAGAAAAATTCATCGTAGCAGATAAATGTTTGGGTGGAAACTTGATGATAAAGGTCTTAATTTATGGTGAGTAAACGGATCCATCCCGCCATATTGAAGGAGTTTCCTGACCTAAACGATCAGCAGAAAGAAGCGATTTCTATTACATCTGGGCCATTACTAATCATCGCCGGTCCAGGTTCTGGAAAAACATATGTGCTAGTTTTGAGGACTCTAAACTTGCTTTTGAATAATTTAGCACAGCCCAACGAGATCGTTCTTTGTACATTCACTGAAAAGGCAGCTTTTGAACTGAGAGATAGATTGTCTGTTTATGCTCAAAAGCTTAATTACAATGGCGACATTCATGAAATACATGTTGGCACTATCCACGGAATAAGTAATGACTATATTCTAAAGAATAGACATTTCACAAAACTGGGAAATAACTATGATGTTCTGGATGACTTAACGCAAAAACTATTCATTTTTGACCATTTTGGCCAGATAATTAAGGAAAAAGAACCACCTTATCTTAGAAGATGGGCAACTAAATGGACAACTATAGATGGAGTAGTTAACTACTTTAACAAAATGACTGAAGAACTACTCGATGTTGAAAAAATTATCTCGGACGACCCTATCATTAAAGAGATTAGCGAAGCTTTTTCTAAATACGAAAAGTGTCTTATAGATTATAATAAAGTAGATTTTGCCCATATTCAGAAGTTGTTTTTAGAGCTACTTGATAATCGTGAAATTGGCAATAAGCTGATTTCGAAAATAAAGTATATACTTGTGGATGAATACCAAGATACGAATTATGTTCAAGAACAACTACTCATGAAGTTGGCATCGAAAAATATGAATCTCTGTGTTGTTGGAGATGAAGACCAGAGCTTATATCGTTTTAGGGGTGCAACTGTCAGAAACATATTAGAATTTGATAACCATTTCAAGAACTGCAGCAAGATAAAACTTACAATAAATTACAGATCACATAAGAAAATTATCGATGGCTACAATAAGTTTATGGCTGCTTGGGATTGGGTATCAGAAGATAAAACCAAAAAATACCGTTTTGATAAGATTATCTTACCAAATCCTAAAACAGAGTTTCCAGAGTATCCAGCAATCTTTGCAATAGGGGGGGAAACTAAAGAGGACGAGGCCGAAAAGTTTGCGGACTATGTCTTATTTCTGAAAGAAAACAAGATAATTGAAGATTATAGTCAAATCGCTCTTCTTCTATACAGTGTTCGGTCAGAGCGTAGTGGGGCATATATTCAAGCACTTAAAAGCAAGAACATCCCAGCGTTTTGTCCGCGCCAACGGGCCTTTTTTGAAAATGTTGAAATCAAGCACATTGTTGGATGTCTTACATACATTCTTGGTCATTATGGTGAGAGCAGAGAGGATATGAATGGTCCTTCTTTAGTTGATTTAGCACGATATTTAGATGAACAGGTTGAGGACCTGAAGATTCAATTCGATCATAATCAAGTTCTATTATTAGAATTAAAGAAAGCTGTAGATGAACATCGTTCAATAAAGGAAGGCGGAACACTTGATAAACGACTGGCGGATTATTTATATAGCCTGCTAGCAGTCGAACCATTCAAAAGCTATATGAAAGATGAGAATAAGGCACGAAATCTTGCTACCTTTTCTCAACTACTAACTACGTTTCAAACATATTATCATTATACAGTTATAACTACCAAGAATTTGACACCGTTGCGCCGTCATTTTTTCAACAGTTTTCTTAGGCTTCTTTACGAAGGTGGAATAAATGAGTATGAAGACCCGGATATGCCGTTTCCGAAAGGCTATGTTCAGATAATGACGATTCACCAGTCAAAGGGACTGGAATTTCCAATTGTAGTTGTTGGAGCACTAGATAAAGGTAGCCGCACCCAAAAAAATGTTGATAATGTATTGGGGCCATTTTATCATCGACCCGTTTTTGAACCCGAAGATAAAATTACTGGTTTTGACCGGATGAGACTGCACTACGTAGCATTCTCTAGGGCTGAAAAAATGCTGGTTTTAACAAATTCTATAAAATTAATGGATTATTTTAAACCGATTTATGATGATTTACCTCAATGGCCAGATGTTGACAAGGAATCACTCAAAAAACTTTCGTTTAAACTCAAAAACCGTTTAACTCCAAAAAAAAGCTATAGTTTCACCAGTGATTTATCTATCTATGAAACATGCCCACGCCAGTATTTGTTTTTTAATGAATTAGAGTTTACACCATCTAGGTCTGCTGAAGCCTTCTTCGGGAGCCTTATCCATCAAACTATTGAAGAAATTCACAAAAATGTACTTAGTGGAAAGTTAAATCTTCTAACTGTAACAAAAATTCGAGATATATTTGAATTTAACTTCAAGCAACTTGTTAACTCAGGCATGCGGCCATTGGGTCAAAGCCAAAAAGAATTGGCATTTAAGCAGATTATGAATTATTTTAATCAAAATAAACCTGAAATGAAAAAAGTTATTGAAACAGAGGTCGATGTATCAGTTGAGCAGGGGAGATATATTTTGACTGGTAAAATAGACCTTCTTATGGGGGATAACAAAAAACTAGAAATTCTTGATTTTAAATCTCAGAAAAGACCTATCGAGAATAAAGAATTAATCCGAACTTACCACAAACAACTCTGTATTTATGGCCATATAATAGAGAAAAGGTACAAGAAAAAGCCCGATAAATTAACAATATACTGGACTAGTGAGGACAAAAAGGAAAATGCAAGAATGTCGTTTGTGTATGATCCAAGTATGGTCAAATCGGCTGTGCAAGAATTTGACGAAGTCGTAAAAAAGATACAAAATCAAGAATTTAATGTCATTAAGATACCTGAACGAAAATATTGTGCTGAGTGCGATATAAGAAGCTATTGTGTTAGTGAGGGCACAGTTAAATTAAGTGAAATCGGGTCCGGATTCAAACAAAGGTTTAGAAAGTTTAAGCGATAGGTGATAATTATGGATCAAAAGCTCAAAAGAGAAATCATAGAACTCATTGATAGGGGTCAAACAATACCTGAAGAATACCAAGATGTACTTTTTCCAACCACAAAAAAAGAATACGAACTGAAGTATGCGGGAAAGGAACGCGAAGAAGTCATCCTAAATAGCACGATGGCTGTGCCATTTCAAGCCGTAAAGCACTTTGGTCAAACAAAAGAAGGTGAATGGTCCAATATGCTCATATTCGGGGACAATCTTCAGGCCCTTAAACATCTTCTCAAACTCAAAAATGATGGAAAACTAAAAAATTCTGATGGGGCCGATGGCGTGAAGCTGGTATATATCGACCCACCTTTTGCTACAAAACGTGAGTTTTCTGGTTCTAACGATGAAAAAGCGTATCAGGATAAACTTGAAGGAGCAAATTTCATCGAATTCCTGCGTAAAAGGATTGTTTTGCTCAGAGAACTGTTAGCTGAAGATGGAGCAATTTATGTGCATTTAGATTATAGAAAAATGCACTATGTCAAAGTTATTATGGATGAACTTCTCAAAGAGAATAATTTTAGAAATGAAATAATCGTTCCCCGCACTCAAAAGAACTTTATTGAACGTGAATATGTTCGTGGTCTAAATATTGCTTATGATTCGATTTTACTTTATACTAAGACTGATTCTGGCAGCTTAAGAGCACCATATCGTGATGAAAAAAAGGCCGAAACATGGCATGCATTTGATGCACCTAATTGGTCAGGCACTAGACCAAATCTTATATATGAACTATTTGGGTGTAGACCACCAAATGGGCGTTGCTGGGCATGGGTAAAGGAAAAGGCAGATGAGGCAATCCTTAATGGTACTCTTAGGCCCAATCCAAATTCGGGTAGACCGGAATATCTTATACCTGCGAGGGAAAAAGCACTATGTACGAATCTTTGGACTGATTTGATTGCGTATTCCTTCAAAACAGGCTATCCAACTGAAAAAAATGTCAAAATGCTTTTACGAATTATAGACATGTCATCGCATAAAGGGGACATTGTACTTGATTGTTTCTCTGGATCGGGTTCCACACTAGTTGCAGCAGAACAGACTAATCGAAAATGGATTGGTATTGATTGTGGCAAACTAGCGCTATATACCATGCAAAGAAGACTTCTTAATATAAAAGATGAGATTTCAGAGAAAGGAAAACCATATTGTTCAAAACCATTCACGCTTTACCACGCAGGCCTCTATTATGATGGCAAAACTCTTCAGCAGATGAAGGGTGATGAATACAAAGATTTTGTTTTGGAGTTGTTTGGATGCCAAAATCGAGAGCACAAGTTAAATGGCATTCAGATGCATGGCACCCTAAACAACAATTCTGTGATGATTTTTGATAAGGAGAATTACCTTACACATGAATTTATTGACGATTTGCATAAACATATTGGATCATCGATTAAGGACCAACTCTACATTATAGCTCCAATTGGGGTTGTTGGTTTTGCAGAGGATTATGTTAAGCGCGAGAATATCAAATATACTGTGCTTAGGATACCTAATTCTATTATTGAGCACATAAAGGATAAGAATTTCACAAAACTGAAGCAGCCAAGAAGCGCAGATGATATTAATCAGACTATAGACGCAGTTGGTTTTGATTTTATTTACCCACCTATGGTAAAAGCCAAATATTATAGTGAAAAACCAAAAGGCAAACTAATTGACAAAGAATACGTTATTGAAATTCAAGACTTTGAGCCCATTCAACTTGGCACAAATATTGTAAAATTTGAGGATCCGAAAACAGAGAGTCTTGCCATGGTTATGGTAGATTTTGACTATAATGGTGAGATATTTAACTTAAGTAAGTATTTCTTTGGTGATGAAATAGCCAAAAACAAGTTTAAAGCAACTTGGAGTGAAGATATCGGTAAGCAAGTAATGGTTATCTATCTAGATATATTTGGCAATGAAAAGAAAGAAATTATCGCTAAAAGCGACTTTGAGAGGAAGTAATCATGCCGATTAGGAAAGAAAGCCTAGCACCAGAAGACCTTTTACTTAGGCTTAATGATAAAGCAAAAAATTTCGATACTTCAAAGTATGAAGATTTTATTTATGAGCTCTGTGATGAATGGGACTTTCAAAAAGATGCCATCCGGAACGTCCTTCGTTTCTACATGTCTGGCATATATACGGATTCACAACAGCTATTAGAAGAAAACTATGAAAACAATCAGAACATGAAGGATTTTGAGCCCAAATCCTTCTTTATAAGAAATCTTCCATTCCCATCCAAATTGGCTTGTACTATCGATTTGGCTACCGGCACAGGCAAAACTTGGGTTATGTATGGGGTTGCAAGAATACTGCTTGCTGAGGGCCTCGTTGACCACGTACTTGTTCTTTGCCCAAGTAAAACAGTCAAGTATGAAGTATTCAAAAAGTTCAGTAAATTCAATTCCAATTCTATTCTTACTGATGCTTTGCCAAAAAATGCAGTAATAAAAGTACCTGGCATAAAACAAGCTGACGAAACGATTGAAAAAGGAGACATTTGTATCGACAATGTTCATAAGACATATGACCACGTTAGCTCATCAATAAGCGACAGTCTTAAAGGAAAAGGTAACCGTGTTTTAGTAATAAACGATGAGGCGCATCACCTGCTAAACCCAACAGATTCAGGTGAAACATCTGCCATGTTAGAATGGAGACAATTTTTAGATGACTCAAAATACAATTTTAGATATATCCTCAACTTAAGCGGAACGCCCTATAAAGATAACAGTTATTTCAATGATGTTATTTATCGTTTTTCAATAAGAGACGCAATAAATCAAAAATTTGTAAAAGATATAAACTATCTTGAGAAAGACGAGACAGACAACTGGAAACAACGATGGAAAACTATCCTATCTAATCACGAAGGTCTGAAAAAACGTTATCCCAAAGCAAAAAAACACATAACCATAGTCGTAACGAACAGTATTCAGAATACTAGTACTTTAACTGATGAAATAAAGGATTTCTTAAAGAAGAACACAAAATTCACTCCAGAAGAAATTGAAAACAAGGTACTTCCAGTAACATCAAGCGCAAAGCATGAAAAAAACAGGGAAATTCTTAAGACAGTAGATAGCCCAGAAAATCCCGTTGAATGGATTGTTTCTGTAAGTATGTTAACTGAGGGCTGGGATGTTCAAAATATCTTTCAAATAGTTCCACATGAAAATCGGGCCTTTAATTCTAAACTCTTAATTGCGCAGGTACTTGGCCGTGGTTTGAGGGTGTCAAACGAATACAAAAATGACCCTCCAAAGGTATTAGTATATAACCACACGGCTTGGAGCACAAAAATAGATCATTTAGTTATGGAGGTTGCTGAAATTAGCCGTGTTCTTAGAAGTAGTGTTGTTTCAAATTCACCATATAACTTTGAACTTCATAAACTCGATATAGAAAAGACAATAAAAACAAAAAAAGAAGTGCCACAGAAGGCAAAAGCAAAACTTCCAGAAAGCCTTGGTTTTAGTTCAACTGAAACAGTCAAAGAACAGAGTTTTAGAAGTATAAGAGAAAAAAGAAGCTCATACACTAGAACAAATGTGGCAGATCAGATTAAATTTTTTACAGTTGATGAGGCCGTTAATTCCATTTTTACTCCTCTTTACCTCTTTGATATGGAACGTGGAACAGATATCACCAGTAGAGTTACGCAAGATTACGTTCGAGAATTAGTAAAAAAGGAGCTTAGAAAAATAGGTGAAGATAAAGTTTCAGATGATAATCTTCAAAGCGCAAAAAGCTCATTTGGTGCTCTGTTCAGACAGTTTGTAGGTACCTCTAGAATAGAAGACTTATATGGTAAAGTTGAAATATTGAAAACAACTTCAATGCAAGCATCTTACCTTAGTGAAAGTTCATTCAAACAATACGGTGGCCTAGTATCTACAAAAACAAACATGAAACAAATGCCTGATGATGAACTAAGAATACTAGACAAAATTAAGAATGACCTTAACGAGGGTAAACAAACCAGTTTATTTGACGATTATTATGTTAAGGCTCAGATTATCGATGATTTGGAAGACAAACAATATCGTTCGCCCTTGGATATTACACTCTTAAGCCACGTGCCAGAACGAGAATTTGTTGAGAATCTTGTAAGAAAATACTCCAAATATATTGATATGTGGGTAAAATCCAAAGACAAAGGCTTCTATTCAGTTCCATATATTCACCGGCCAGGTACTCATTCACTTCAAAAAGATTTTAATCCAGATTTCTTCATCAAAAAAGGTAACAAAATCATTGTTGTCGAAATCAAATGTGATGACGACAGCACAGTTAAAAACAAAGATAAACTTGAAGGTGCTCTTATCTATTTCAAGAAGCTAAATGAAAAACTAGGCGGCACATCTATTTACGAGTTTCATTTCCTTCAACCTTCGGATTACACCAACTTTTTCGACAAAGTCATTGTTCATGATAAACTATTCAAGGGCTCATTGCATAGCGAGCTAGAATCTAAGTCAAGGGAACAACTCAAAGAAGGAAGATAATCAAAGAAGACTCTTGTATTTTTCTTTTCCAATGATTACGTGGTCGATTAGTTCAATACCTATAATTTTTCCAGTTTCACGTATTTTTCTAGTAACTTCCCGGTCTTCTTCCGACGGTGTCGGATCCCCGCTCGGATGGTTGTGCACAAGCGCTATAGAACACGCACTCTCTTTGATTGCTTTCTTAAAAACTTCTCTTGGGTGTATTAAACTCTCGTTTAGAGTACCGACCGTGATTAAATCGTAACCAATAACGGCATTTTTTGAATTTAGAAGTACGCAGTAGAAGTGTTCTTTGTTCTTTTCCGCCAGTTCATCTTTAAACATTCTAAATAGGTCTTTCGAATCCGAAATTCGCTTTAAACGGCCGTTCACAGCCTTCGAATATCGTCGTCCCAGCTCAAACAATGCCTGGATTTGGCATGCCTTTGCATTGCCAATCCCATTGATCTCCTGCAATTCAGCAAGCGTACAGCCTGATAATTTGCCCAGGCTATGCTTTGAAAACAGCCTATTAGACATGTCTATAACATTCTCATTTTTGTTGCCTGTCTTGAGAATGATTGCAAGAAGCTCTGCGTCTGAGAGCGCAGAGGGCCCAAGCGCAGACAATCTCTCACGCGGCCTGTTTTCAGCTGGAATTTCCAGTATTTTCATGTATTGGGGGTGCTTTTTTAGGGTTTAAAAGGAGTTTTAGAGTAGGATGCCGGTGGAAGCGTCGAATTAGAATAGATACGCTCGCAGGTCAACCTTCAGTGGCTTGGCTTTCGCTCGGTTTAGCATCACAAACTTGCTCTTTCTAGGTGTACGCTTAACTGCTGAAAGCATATTTCTAACATTAGCCACCATATTCTTCTCCGCAATGGTCTTTTTAGATTCTGTTCTTCGAATAAGATACTGGTGTGCGAAAGATCTTGTCATAGATCTGACCCCTGCTAAGTCTATACTCACTTTATCGGAGGGGGCTTTTTCTATTGCATCAAATAGGCGGTCTGCAGTGTCCCTTAGAGCAAGGTCAGCAGTCAGCATTTCCTTTAGGGCAAATGTCTCTTCTCGCCTCCATGCCATCCAAACCACCAAATACTCCTATAGAGGTATATGGCAGACAGGGTATAAATAACCCATCCCCAGTACGATTCCGCTATAGTGAGGGCTTCTTTTCAACGTATTTCGTTATATCTACATTCTGTTCATTTATAGGTATTCTGATGCTGATAAGGGTGCCTCGAAGACGTAGTTTGCTGCTTGATGACGCATCTAAGAGGCTTGGTTTTTTTCCATGCGAAAGATAAACAAGACCTGAGCCAGATACTACTAGGAATTCACCTTTAAGAGCCTCTGTAGCTATGAGCATACAGGTTCCAAGGCCAAAACCTCGCTCCTCATTTTTTGTTGTAGCTCCTTGCAATGCTTGGGCGATTGCATCAACATCGGGCCTTATTGTTGGCTTGCTGCTTTTTTCGAAGCTGCCAGGAATAGTAATACCATCGTCAAAGACACAGATTTCAGTAAAGCGCTTCTTTTGATATCTTTGAGCCATAACAAAACCATGGTGAAACTCAGAATGCTGATATATGTTATCAAACAGTTCGCCAATCATGTATTTGAATGCGTTTTCTCCGCCGCAATAGTGGCCATTCTGTTGGACGCTATAAAGGGGCTCAAGGGCGTTCTCTGCCTTTTCTTTATTGGTTGGCAGGCTTACCATAGGGCAGTAAGTCAAGAACTTGGCAGCGGGATTAGGCCCATCCATGATGGTTTCAATGTATCTCTCCGTTGTTTGGTTGGACGGCTTCGTATATTTCAGATCCTTATGCTCTTTGATAAAGTCTGCAAGCGGCAGAAGCGTGGTGGGATAAAACCATTCGTAATCTTTCAGATTGATATGCTTCTCAGAGAGAGACTTCTCTCGGTAGGCACAGAAGCGCAAGTAGCTATCCACAAGTTCTGGATTGCTCAATTCCATGAGTGTTTATGGGATAGAAGAAATTAAACTATTTTACCTCCCCCTGCCTTCAAATCAAAGAGAGCACGATTCAGTGCTTCTATGCAACAGCAAGGCTTATTGGCTATAAAAGAGAGGCTTTAGAGGTTCGAAACAATAAAAACAAAGAGTTAGATAGAAATACTAAAAGATATTGAGTAATAACTATAGGGCATCTATTGCAAGACGTTTGCAATTATTTTCAGCCAAGGGTGCTGATACCAGCCTAGATCCTCCACCTCGAATCCTCTTTCCTTGAAGATTTTGATAATTTCATTCTTGTGCCTGTTTCCACAAGAGAATATTACAGAATTGTAATGGTGCTGTTCAATTAACGCAAAGGTCTTCTGCGTCATTTCATTATTTCTGAACTTTTGGAGTTTAAACGCCACCATGGCGGCAGAATAGAGGATTATGCCTGCGATTAACCCTATAGGCATCGATAACCAGCTAGGAAAAGATTGAATAGGATAATTGACTGTCCAAAGTACACATATACCTAAAATTATGGCCGCGTATATGTAGTTGAGTGGAGAATGCATAATTCTAATATCCTCACTGGCAGTAGCATCAACTTCAAAATGGAATTTAATCTGGCAATCTTTACTAATCTGGTAAAGGCTTTGCGAATCTCTACCACTGATATTAGTGATAGTCCAGAGTTTTAAGAACGTAACAAATAGTGGTTCTAACAGAAAATTCTTTAGAGTAAACGCATCCTTTAAGCCAACAACTTCTTTCACTATTGCTTGGATTTTTTCCTGTTGAATTTTATCCTTTAGTTTAAGATTAACTTTGGCAAGGTGGAATGTTCCAAGAACATATATCTTTGTCATTTTCTCACGCAATGATATTTTCTTGGATAAAATATAAGCTTTCTTAGAGCAGGATGCCGGTGATTTTTGGTAATTTTCTCTCGTCCTGCCCAACATCATCTCAGCATACCCAAGAATTCTCCATCCCATCTCAGTATACCCAAACATCTCAAAACATAGCATTTCCCATTCTTTTGAGCACTATTCACCTAGAAGCCGGCTTCCGGCATCGGGAAAACCCGCTCAATAATGATATGGTAAACCAAGGAGGGAGGAAGCGCGTTTGGAGGGAGTATTGGGTTTACTTATATGATTACGCGCGCGAAAAAAAAGATTACTGATATGGTGTTATTGTTTTTGGATGATGGGCCGATTAATATCTAGAAATACATGGCTTTCGACATCAAGTTTCATGGGCATATCAAGTGAAACACGCACCAAAGAAAGCTTACAGATTGGCTGGCAACTAAACATTTGAATATCGCCCATTATGCCATTTAATTTTGTGAAGTCTGGAGCCGCCTTCTCATCCACAAGAAAAGAGAACTCGAACCGCTCGCCATCACGGTAAGTGCGCGCAGCCCCGAGCTCCTTTCTGGCAATTTCAACATAACGTGAACCTTTTCCATGGCGCATAAGTTGTTCAAGTGTTGCCCGCAATCCGCGCGCGTCAATTGATTGTGGAAGTTTGAGCGTGCAGCTGCAGTTTATGGTTTCGCCGCGATTGTATTGGTGCTTATCAGTCTTGACCTCAATGCTGCCTTCAAAGAGCCCGAGTACCATAAGACCACCGCAAATTCTACTTGGAAGAAGAATAAAAAGATGGTGGAGAGGTAGCCTGTTGAGGCAAAAGTAGGCAAAGGCGCGAAGCTAACGACGATTAAAAAATAGATAACTAGAAGAGTGTTGGTTTTGCTAAGAGTATTTGCCAACTAGACTTTCGCAAAGATGGCCACGTAGTTTTTGCCATATGCTTTCGCGCATTTCGGGCAGGTGGTATACCACATGTAAAGCTTGCCAGGCTTGATGCCCTTCTTTTTTGAGTATTCCGAAAAGTCCTTGCACCACTCGCCCGTTTTCTGGA
Source organism: Microcaldota archaeon (assembly GCA_964458205.1). Classification (GTDB taxonomy): domain Archaea; phylum Micrarchaeota; class Micrarchaeia; order Anstonellales; family Anstonellaceae; genus UBA10161. Next base: position 27,685 of record CAYWFJ010000005.1, read on the forward strand.
AAGGGCCTTCATATACTTTGCAGAGGAATTTCCCGTTCAGCGCGGTGTTTTGGCAATTAGGCACTTCCTTGTCAGCTGCCAGGTAGATGTCCATGTTGAAAGGGGAGGTGTGGTCGGAAAGCCCAAGGGAATCCGGGCACTCTGCGCCCGCAGCGTCCATTTTCTTCATGAGCGAGGTTATCACGCTGCCAAAATTAAGGGGCATGTAAAATAGGCAAAACACGCTTCCTTTGATGAATTTCTTGTTTTCCCACGTAAGCGTCTTGCCGTCCCACTGCTTTGGGTTGAAGCGCGGGCAGCAGCTGGTTTCAGCAAGTCTCTTGTTTTGTGCCATGAAAATCCCCTCAATCACTGTTGTGCGTTCTTTATCTGTATTTCAACCTGCTCAGAGATATCGAATTCCATCTGAGTGTCAAGCGAAACCTTGACAAAATACCTGGGCAATGCAGCGCCAAAAAGGCCAGCCACCATTGAAAGCTCAGGCGGAAGCTGGGGAAGGGCGAATGACGGGGCAAGAACCTCGAAATCAAAGCTCTCTCCAGGCCTGTAGAGCTTCTCTCCGGAGAGCTGCTTGGTGAACTCGACGTTGGTGCGGCTGCTTGACTTGTAGCCAGCAGAGGACGGGCCTATCCTAACCCCTCCTTTCTTTTCAACTCTCATGATGTCCAGCCGAAGAGCGCGCGCTTTTTTAGGCTGGTTAAGGGATAGTATTGCTTTTCCGCGGATGGGCTCGCCAGGAGAGAATATGCTCTTCTCGAGTGTCAATGTTATTTTGCCCTCGCCAATTCCAAGAACCATAGCAACACCGCAAATGCTGCGCGGGCTGGAAATAAAAAGGTGCGTGGAACTGGTTTTCTGCCAAATATTTAGGTGCTAAATAGATATTCTAATTGATTATTAATTTTACTAAAAGATTATTTGTTTTAATTAGTCGGCTTCTCGAAGAGCCCTATGCTGAGACTGTTCGTGCCCCTCAAGCGCGCCCAAAAGTATGCGACGTATCTCTTCAGCGTCGCTTGTTTGTATGGGCTTGAGCCTTTCTGCCGCCTCTTTTTCTCCATGAAGCCAAAGCCATTTGGAAAAATCGTTTCTCGTTCCGTGGTTGAGAAGCACTTCTGCAGGGGCTTCCCGTATGCAGCCTACAAGCTCGGAAAGCGTTTCCGCAAGCGCGTATTTCCTGCCGTCTGGATAGCGGAATACGAAGCTTCCGAAACCGAAATAGCCGTTCATGTGCGCTTCGAGGTCGGTAAGAAGCGTCGGGCTTTGCTTGTGGAGCGCGAGCACATTGTGCTCACTAGTCACCTGGCTTAGGCGCTCCTCCTCTGAAGATTGGAAAACGACAGGCATCCTAGGGTCGTATTTCCGCAAAAGGGCAAGAAGCGGGAAGGATGCCTCGTCAATCAGCTTTCCGCCTTTGGGAAACTGTACGTCGAGTATGGCGCCTGCAAGCCTCTCGTGGCATTCGCGTATGAAGCCTTCCGCCTCCTCGAATGTGCGGGCAAGAAGCACGCGCGCCCTGCCGTCGTTTATGCTGTGGAGCTTTGCAAGGAACGGGGTATAGAAATGTGGCTGATCCTCCACCACCAGTATTATCCTCTCCTTGTCGCCTTGGTAGCAAAGCAGGTCGTTGAAAAATGTTGCTATTACCTTGAAAACGCCAGGGCGGTCGCCATAGGATGAAAAAACGTGCACGCCTCCCAAGTCACCGGGCGCTACGTGGCCGCGGTCCTTTACAAAGCGCTCCATCACCTCATGCGTCCCTATGCATGCCTGCTCGCTTGTGAGAACGGCGGCGTAAACATTCGGGAAATTCGGCCTTGTATCCATCACTATTTTTTCAAAAGGATAAAGGCGCGATTCGCCTCCTATGTCGGTAATCACGAGCGTGTTCACCATATGCTCTGAATCGCCCTTGCTTATCGCACAAAAAAGGTCGCGTCGGCATTCGGAATGGGTCTTTTGCCTCCAAGAGGGAAGCTCGCCATTTTTGTGGATGGTCTGCGTGGTGCAGACGTCCGCGATCGGGATTTTACCTGAAAAACCGCGAAGCCCATCCTTGCTTTGGCGTATCTCAACATGCGTACCGACCACAATTATTTTGCGTATTGCTGAAGATATGGGTTGTGATGGATTTTGCATGGTTTCACATCGTGGGAAAACAGAGTTTATTATGTTATAAAATATTGATACAAATGTTTAAATAACCAATCTTTCAGATAATCGAAAGATTGAAATGAGATATTCCGAGATGAAACCTTCCAAGCAATCCCCTTTCGCGGATTATCCCACTAAGATTGTTGCAGAAGGACATAACGTTCGGGTGCCGGAGTTCCGGTTCAATTTTTCAGGTGGAATGGGCGGGAAGGCGGAAGGACTATTCTATTTCCGAGAGTGCCTGGACAGAAACCGCAAAGTTCTCTTGCAGCATTTCAAGGACACTCATTTCGTGTGCCCTAAGACAAGCGTGGTGCTTACCAGTTGCTTTGATGAGTTTGTCGGGCGAAACAGCCTTGCCAAGCAAGTGGGCGCAGGCATGACGGATGGCGAGGTTGCGGCAAAATTCCTATTATCCGAATTCTCAAACGCCCAGCGTGAAGTTTTTGCAGAGATGATGAAATATCATGTCCGGCCGATAATTGTCCGCTCCTCCGGGCTCAACGAGGATGCCGAGCGCGCATCGTTTGCAGGGATATACTCGTCTGTTTTCCTTCCGAACTGCCATGAGGATTTCAATGTGCGCCTTATGCAGTTCGAAGCCGCGCTTAAATTGGTTTACGCCAGCATGTTCACAAAGCAGGCGCGCGCCTACCGAAACAGGGTCGGCGTGGTGGGCGACGGGGAGAAGATGGCCGCGCTTGTGCAAAACGTAGTTGGAAGGAGATGGATTGATAGGAAAACGGGCGGACTTGTTTATTACCCGGAAATATCGTTTGCAGCGTTTTCGCATGATGATTTTGCCACAGGGGAGGGCCGCGGAAGCGATGGCATGGCGCGCCTTGCCTTCGGGCTTGGGCCCGGAGTTGTAGAGGGAGAAAAAGCAGTCTGCGTTAATTTGGGCATACCAAGAACGCTAAATGAGCTTTTGGGAAACAAGCAGGCGGCAAGCGGCGCGCCGCGCAATTTCTATTTCCTCGACCTTTGCAAGGACGGGCAGATGCCAATGGGCGAAAACCATTTCCTCAACAAACATCCGATAATCGAGCGGGCGGACTTGTCGCTTGTGCGAAGGAATTTTTCGCAATATGAGTGGAATGACGATAGGGTTTCGCATCACTGCTCATATTCGCCCGATGTCAAATCCCTCGAAGCCGCGCCCCTTATGCTTTTCCACCAGTTCATAAAGGACAACGCGCTTCGCTTCATTCCCGCGGTGCAGGCGCTTCTGAAAAGCGTGCTGGAGCCTTTTTTCGGCTGCAATATAGATTTCGAGGGGGCTGCGGATGTGGTGAATGACCGCGAGGGCAGGCGGCACCTTGTTTTGTATGTGCTTCAGGCAAGGCCGCAGGTAAGAGTGGACACCGGAAGGGTGGAAAAGCTTCCAGATGTTGATGAAAGAAATGCTGTGGTCCGGGCAAGGCGCGCGGTGGGCAAGGGCAGGCAGACTTTCAGCCATTTTGTTTATATCCCGCCTGAAAAATTCAACTACCGCTCATCCTCATCCATAGCCGAGGAAATAGGAGGGATAAATTCCTCGCTTTCGGTATTCGGCACATCAAGGTATTTCCTCGGAGTCCCTGGAAGGCTCGGCACCAGCGATGAGGCGCTTGGGATACAGGCGAATTTCTCCAACATAAGCAATGCCGGGGGCGTGGTGGAATACCCTATACGGGAAGACCTTGCGCCGGATGCGTCCCAGGGGACGCATTTCATGGAAGCGGTCCGAAGCGTGGGCATGGCGTTCATATCGTCTGAAAGGGGAGGCTTGAACGTGGAGAACCTGAGGCGCCTTGGAAAGCGGGTGGAGCGGGGTGCGTGGAAGTACGCCGAAGTCTATGCGTTTGAGCAACCGCTGAGATTGGATATTGACAAGCAGGGGAATGCGATACTTTACCATAGAGAATGATTATTCAGATATGGAAGTGGGAATATGGCGCCAAACCGCATTCCGGCACCGGGGGGCAGGCATTGGGGCAAGCCTGTTGGCCGTGAAGGAAGATACCGGAAAAAGAAGAAAGGAATGGGGGACAACGCAGGATTTTACGGGCAGGAGGGCGTGGTGGATTCTTACCTTAAGCGCGCGGAAAAGGCAATCGGAAGGCGCCGCTACAAGGAAGCGGAAAATGCCCTCAGGATAGCTGGGGAAATCGACCCTTATGATTCACGCGTGAAGGCGAAACTGAAAGAAATCGATTCCTTGCAGAAAAAGGAGGGCGCTTAAGCGGCTTTTTCATAGCCTTTTTCGCCCCCATTAGCAAATGGCATAGCATACTTTTTATGCCCTATCCAACACATTTTAGAGAATATGGCGCTTAGAAAAGACGACCCAAGGAAACTGAGGAAGCTTGGTTCTTCCGGCCTTGAATCTGGAGAAGAATTCTTGCATAGAAGGAGATGGAGCCAGCGACCGCCACTCCAAACCGAGGATGGCGAATACAGGAAAGGCGATTCCAAATCCTTGCCCAATGGCGGCTTCGAGCCATCAGACAGGTTGGCGAAACGGATTTTGCGGGAGTTTAAGGATGCAAAACGCAACAACGACTACGCCAGGATGTTTTCCCTGGTCGAAAGAATGCGGAAGGAAGGCATAATGGATGCAGGCGTAACCACCTTTTTGATAGGGTTTTATGGCAAATGCGGACAGTTCGAGCGCGCAAAAAGGGTTTTTGACGGCGGAAAAGCCGCATCTGACCCGCAGATGCACTGCGCAATGATGAAGGCATGCTCGATTGAGGGCAGATGGCAAGAGGCTGAAAGCACCCTCAAGGAATGCGAGGCGCACGGATTCCGCTTCCCGCATCTTTACATGCTTGCAATCACATCTGCAGTCAGGGGAGGGAATATCGCAAAGGCGGCCGAATTCTTTGAGATGGCGAAAAGCCGCGGCCTTGCGGACGGAAAAACCTATGCGGCGATGTATGCCGCTTATTCCTCTCTTGGCTTGTGCGGCGATGCGGATGCCCTTTTCAAAAAGGCGGTTGAGGGCGGAATGGACACTACCTGCCTTTTTCACGAAATAATGGCGGAATTCTACCAGGAAGGGGAATATGCGGCGGCAGTCGCTCTTTATTCGGGCCTTCCGAAGGAGGCCAAGACCAATCCAGACATAGTATTCGCAGTTGCCGAGGCGCTTAGGAAAAATCCGAAAACCAGGTGGCAGGCGATAAGCATCCTGGAAAGCTTTCTTCAAAACCGCCCCAAGAATGACTATGGAGACTGGCGCTATGTGCGCGCCTGCACCATAATGGCTTTTGCGCTAAAGGACGTCGGCCAACTTGAAAGGGCCAGCAGCGAATTTTTGCGGCTCATGCGGAATGTCCGCCAGCGCCAAAGGGACTACCCGAGAATTTTATGCGGGTGCGTTTTTTCCGATGCTCTTGCCACGCCCGAACAGAAAAGGGGCGCAAAAAGCGCCCTTTCAATGGAGCTTTTGCGGGCAAAGGGGAATTTGAAGTTGGACATCGAATTCGCATTGAAACGGCTTTGATTTTTTTAATCGGTCAGAAGCCAGTCGTAGAGCACCGGGGCCGTTTCGCCCCTATAGATGACGAATGAAACCTCGCTCTTGCCCATAAGGTGCCCCATGATCGCGTATGCGGTCTTCTCAACGCTTGCAAGAAGCGCGTCACTTAGTTTTTTGCCTGAATAGAGGAATCCCATGTTTGAATCGTGCCCAACGGTCACATTGTGTTTTTCGTATTCTTTATCCATGCTAAATGGAATATCGATATTCGCAAAGTGGTTCCTGAATGTTTCGGAAAACGAGGTTGCGCCGGAGTATTCTGATATAAAGAGCGAGCACCGGTTATAGATGGGGTTGAATGCGATTGCGCCAATGTGGCTGTATTCCGCATTAGGAAGCCGGTGGAGGATTATTTCGAGGGGGCCTATGTTTGAGAGCCAATTGTATATCCTCATTGTGAAATCCGCCCTGGTTTTCCTTTCTTGCGGGAGCTCATCCGCCCTATAAGGCGGGAACTTGTGCCTTGGCTGGTCTTTCCACATAAGGTATGTTTCATCCCTTCCGGCAGGCGTGCTGGTCCTAACAAGGAGGGGATAGTCTCGTTTCGGGTCGGCGATTTGGAAAGGAAGCTCCTCGTAAGGGATTTGCTCGAACGGCTGCACTCTCGCAGTTTTTAGGATTCCTTCATCTGCAAGCGCTGCAAGGTGCAAAAGCCCGTCGAGCTTGTTGTAAAAGCCGTGCCTTGCTGGCAGGGGTTTTTGGGCCAAGGGCGCTTTTTGCAGGTTTTGCATGTTATTCTTTATGGTAAAAGGCATTAAAAGAATTGGCATTGGGGAAAACGGATGGCCATGGGGGCCGGTTTATCTCTTTTTCTTCCCGGCCGGATGCAAGTAAAGGTCCCGTTTAGGATAGGGTATCTCTATGCCCTCCTTCCTGTACCTTGCATGAAGCTCCTTGATGAACTCGTGCGTAAGGGGGAATTTGTCCATATACTCGTTCGCGCGCAAAATCACGTCGAATGACACGCCCGAATCGGCAAATGCTGTGAAGCGTACTCTTGGCTCGAACGTCTTGTCCACGTAATCGAATTTCTGCTGGATTTTTCTTGCGACGTCAAGCGTGATTCTCTCCACTTTTTCGAGGTCGGAATCATAGCTTACCGAGGAGGGGATTTTTATCGAAAGCGGCTTTGCCGGCGTATGGAAGTTTGTTATTATGCTGGATGCCAGCTTGGTGTTGGGCACCACTATGAGGTTGTTGGCAGGCATGCGTATGCTGGTGCTTCTCCAGCCTATCTTCTCGACATAGCCCTCGTGCCCGCTTTCAAGGAGTATGTAGTCCTTTTCGCGTATGGGGCGGTCAAGCGAAATGTAAACCCCTGAGAAAAAATTCGAGAGCGTGTCCTGGAAGGCAAGAGCGACCGCCAATCCGGCAATCCCCAACGAGGCAAGAAGCGGGCTTACCTCTATCCCCGCGGTGTCAAGCGCCATTATGAGCGCCATTGCGATTATGAAAAGCGCGCCTACGCGCTTTATCGTGGTCTCCATGTCCGCAAGCGGGAGGTTCTTCTTGGGCGCAACCTCCACGACATACCAATGGAGGAATGCCGCCATTATCTTGTATGTTGAGAACGCGCCAAGCAATATCACGAATTCCTTTGAAGCCAGGTCCACTATCGGAAGACCGCCAAGGCCGCTGAAAAAGGCGGCAGCATAAACGCTTGCGCCTACAACGCCCATGGTGAGCGGAAGATCGATAGCGTCAATCAGGAGGTCGTCAAGGATGGTTTTTGTCTTGCTTGCAAACGCCTTTGCAGTGCGCTTTATGATGAAAAGTATTGTCTTTGAGAGCGCATATGCGCAGACAAGCACTGCAAGGAACATTATCAAAGTCGAAAGGCCGATTCCATCTGAGGCCGGAAAATCCATGTGCACACCCCCCAAAACAGGGTTTTAACCGCCTTGAGCCGATAAGCAATATATATGTTTGCGGATGCGGGCGCATTTGAGAAAAACAGCGGGAGAACCCGGCAGCCCATGCTTTAATCCTTGCTTTCCTAAAAAAACGCATGGAAATCGTTCTTGCAAGCGCATCGCCGAGGCGGAAACGGCTTCTTTCGAAATTGGTGCGGCGGTTCAAGGTCGCGCCTGCTGATGCGGATGAGCGGATAGGGAAACGTGAGAGCTTCCGTGCCGCGTGTGTGAGGCTTGCCGCCCTGAAGGCAAGAAAGGCGGCTGCAAGGCACAAGGGGGCGCTTGTGATTGGCGCAGATACGATTGCCTACCTTGGGAAAAAAAACTGCCGCAAAACGAACAGCATGCAGGTTGCCGCGGGAATACTACGCGGGCTTTCGGGAAAAACGCATGCGGTTGTGACTGGTGTTGCTGTTTTGTATCCGGGCGGGAGAATAGTGAAATACTCTGTGCTTTCGCGCGTTAGGATGAAGAGGCTGAATGAGAAGACGATTGCAAAATATTTGAAAACAAGCGACTGGAAGGGAAGGGCTGGAAGCTATGATGCGTCGGGAAGGCATGCGCGGCTCGTGGTTGCGAGGATACAAGGCGAGAAAGAGAATGTTGCGGGGTTGCCGCTTTGCCGGCTTCGGCGGATTATTAAGAGAGCAAAATGCGCTTGAAACCGCCTGCCTATGCGTATCCGGCATCGAGGATGAAATTGATGCTGCCCGCAATGCTATTTGCGAGAAGCACGGGCTGCTCCACCATCAGTTTTCGGTCGGTTGCGTTGGTGATGAAGCCCATTTCTAATAGAAGCGAGGGAACAAATCCTGTGGAATATGGTTTTTTTTGGAAATCCTGCTTATAGGAGAGGACTTTCAAAATTGGCAAATCCTTCCGCTCGAACACCACTTGCCCGCGGTTTCCGGCGATGTTGTGCCCTTTTCCACTCATGAAAACAAGCATGGACTTGTAGAATTCCTCGGCCATTTCCCGGAAGCTGTTGTGCAATATAAGAAAGCCGGATGCGGCTTGCGACGCTGCCGAGTTGATGTGGATGCTGATGAGAAGGCCTATCTGCTGCCTGCCTTCGCGGCATGCTCTTTCGTTGTAGCTTGAAAGCTCGACGCGCGCGTTTTTGTCCTGCCAGTAGGAGTCTTCGGGCTTGTTGAGAAGGGAAAATGAGGACTTTGCGTCCGCCCTGCCGCCCAAGTTGAGCTGCTCGATGAGCGGAGCTGAGATTGCGCGGACTATTTGCGATTCCTTGTGCTTCCCGAATACCGCGCCCGGGTCTTTCCCCCCATGGCCAAGGTCGATTACCACCAGTTTCTTTGCAGGCGGTGCTGCAATGGTTGGCGCCATAATTATCAACATGTTATTTTAGTTAGAATAACATATAAAGAGTGGTGTTCCGCGAGCGGAATTGGCAGGCGCAGATTAAAATGCCCCTGAACCCTGCCTGCGGCGCATGCTGCCGGTCCTTTTGCCCTTGCTTTCCCGAGTGAGTATTACCCCTAGCTCGCCCGAGCGCTCAAGCACGGCCTCCTTTACCTCGGATGCCTTCTCCACGCCCTTCTCGCGCAGAAGCTCGTAAAGCTCATCCTCGGTCAAATCTTCTGCTTCCAGGTTGTGGCGCACTATCCTGCCGTTGCGTATGAGCTCGGTGCCCTTGCCGTGCACTATGAAACTCAGAAGCTTGTTGTGCTCGGTCAGTTTGCTCACCGTAATTTGAAGAACGATCACTGCGAAGACCACCAAAAGCCCGTCCACGAGCGGGATGGTGCTCTCTGAATAGACCATCACGTCCCCGACCGCCGAGCCAAGCGCGATTATTATGAGTATGTCGAAGGCGGAAAGATGGGCGATTCTCCTTTTGCCTGCAAGGCGAAGCATGAGAAGGGTGAAAAGGTAGATTGCGAGTATGCGGAAAAGCTGCGGGAAAATGCCCGTATCGATTGCTGCCATGCCTGTTGGACTCATGCTAGGGTTAAAAAGGAAGCGCAAAATGCGCCAGCTTGGGCAAGCAGCATAAAACAAAGGGCGATGCCAGCCCATTCTTTCAGGCGCATTTGGCCACAAGTTGTGCGGTGCGCCGCACAACTGTGTGGTGCCGCAGCACCACTGGAACCACCGGAACGGAGCTGTCTGTGCCGATATATAAGGCGCCAATCAGCACCCATTATTGGTGATCAGATGAAGTTCAACATAGACGAACTGACCTATGAAGAGATAAAGGAGGTGGTGGACCACCTTCGGCAGATGAAAATCGAGACGAAGTTCGCGCGCCTGGGCTCATCAGTAATCCTGCAGACCGAGCAAGGGCAGGTGCAGCTTCCGAAAAACGAGGCGGTTGCCATCCTGGGGATACCTGCTATATTCTAAGCCAGGGGTTTTGGCGTTTGCTATCGGCATCTTCTCGGAAGAATGTCTGAAAATAAAAGGGGTGATTTTCATGGCGCAATACGAATACGAAAAAGTGCGCGAAGGGGCGGGGAGGAACGGGTTTGAGAGGCATTATTCGCTTCGCCTCGCGTTTGAGAGGCTTGCGGAAAGAAGCATCAGGTTAAGCTAAGGGTGGGCTGAATGGAAACAGAAGGCAGTGAAAAAAGACTACGACTTGGCATGAAATTCTTGCAAAAATAAAGGCAAGGGGCAAAAAATTCAAGGGCAAGACTGAAAAAATCGACCACGACCTGATAGCTCATGGCGTTTCACGTGACGGGACGACATTAGAAAATAAAAAGAAGAATAAAAGAAAAACGGTTGGATGAATCCGGATTTTACTTCGAATTTATCCAAAGAGCGAAGCAAGGCCCTCTGCCGCTGCAGCCTCCTGCTTTGCGGGGTCCTCCTTCTTCTCTTCCTTCTTGTGCTCGCTTGCGGGCGCCGCTGCCGCGGGTGCGGCTGCGACCGGCATTGCGGCAGACTTGAGGAGCTCTTCGAAGTTCACTCCCTTGACTGCCTCTGCGAGGACCTGCGCCTTCGCCTCTTCGGCCGCCACTCCGGCTGCCTTGAGGACCGACAGGATGCCGTCCTTGCTTATTTCCTTGCCTGCTCCCTGCAGCACGAGCGCCGCATGCAGATATGGGTCAATTTTCATCGAAATTACCTCCTTCTAACCTTACTGGCTTTTCTGTTCAGCTGGCGCAGCCGCCGTAGAAGCATCGGCGGTTGCGTTAGACTGTGATTCCGTGTTCCCCACTTTCCCGGAAAGCGTGTTCCCGAGCAAGACGGCCTGCGTCAGAAGCAACTCGGTCGAGACGTCCGAGTATACGCAGCCGTTTATCGCCATGTTCCTGCCCTGCGCCATTGCGCCTGACAGGAGGGCCTCGATGTTCTGCGAAGTTGGGAAAGATGCGTTGTATGACACGTTGAATGCCTGGGCCATGCAGGAGAGCAGGTCCGTGTGGAGCTGAGTTTCGTCAATGTCCAGCACGCTCGCCGTGTAGGTGAACTTGCCGTCGTATGCGGCAACCATCGACACGCCCGCGTCGAACGGGAGGATGTTGAGCTTCTGGAGCGCCTTGCAGACCGCATCGCTTATCTTTGCTCCGGATTTCACTACGGTGGAATCCTTTGCCACGATTATCTTGCCTGCCTTTATCTGCGCGTTTATTCCCGCCCCCTTAAGCTCGGAGAGCGCCGGCCCGGGCATAAGGTCGGTTTCGCCTTCCGGCACGATTATGTCAAAAGGCGCAATCTGACCGGGCTTTGCCGCAACCTTCACCTTGTTGTCCTTGAAGAACTTGAAGAGGGAATATGGGGTCAGGTCCGTGAAAACAAGAGCAGTCGGGAAATCGATATGCTCCGCAAGCGACTCGCCCTTCTTGCTTTTCGCAAGCGCGCGCTTTATCACGCTGTTTTTCGCAACCGAGAATTCCGCCTTGCCGCGCAGCTTTTTCTTGGAAGACTGCAATATGCGATCCGGGAGGTTGCGGATGTTGAGAAGCGCAATCACCGGGTGCTTCTTCGCAACACCTGAAATCACATCTACCTTTTCTTTCTTCTGCGTGATGGCAATGCGCTCTTTCTTCTCGCCTGCGACTGCCTTGAATTTTTTCCGGGTCATCATAAACACCTTTTTATTCAGCCACCTTGGCTCCGACCTTTACCGGCTTGCCCATAGAAAGCTTGACATACAACGACTTGATGTTGGGCTCAAGAACCTTGTTCTTCACCTTTTCATAAGCCGCGTCGAAATTCTCGGCGAGGTCGTCAACGGGCATTACCTCGCTCCCTATGAGGCATTGCGCCACCGGGAGGTATTTGCCTTTCGATGCCAGCCTCACCCTGCGCTTGGACTGCTCGATTGCGTCCTTCACGCTGCCGATTATGGGGCGCGGAAGCTTTCCGCGTGAACCCAATACCTGACCGAGAGACTTACCGACTGTTACCATCAAGTTCGGCTGGGCGATGAATTCGCACGTCTTCACCATTGCCGCAAGCCTGCCTTTGTCTCCTGCAAGCTTCGCAATGCCGGCGTTGTCAATCACTTCTGTCGCGCCGGCGTTTTTCGCCTCAAGCGCCATCTGGCCGTCCGCGAACACCACGACTTTCTGCTCCTTGCCCTTGCCTTTGGGGAGCGGAATGTCAAGGTTCAGGCGGTTTTCCGCCTTGGTAAAGTCGATGTTGCGGAAATTCACTATGAACTCTACGCTCTGTGTGAATTTGCGCTTTCCTTTGTCCGCAAGCGCGAGTTCCAGCGCCTGTGTTATTGTCCGTTTGTCCATTGAAAATCCCTCCCATTCCGAAGAATGGTTCGTTGTTTTGCTTGCGCAAAACTTCGTCGCCATCGCAGGGCGATGACAACTGGCGGGAAAGCCGTATCGGCTGATATATGTATAAAGGTTTTAAAGGGTTGCGGAAA
>CAYWFJ010000006.1:0-29214 GCA_964458205.1 Microcaldota archaeon
GAAAACGAGCTTTGCGTCTTGGCTATGCAGACCGGGAGCTTCCCGTATCCGAGCCTTTCCGCCTTTGCAAGCGTTTCCTCCGCCTCGGGGGAGAACGCCGCGCCTGACCCGCGGTAGATTTCCCTCACAATGGCGTTTATCTTATCCTTGATCGGAAGCGAAAGGTCGTAAAGGGGCTTTGGCCTGGAGCCTTTTGCAAGCGCGGAGAGCACCTTTTCCGCAAGCGCCTTCCCCCCGCGCCCGCCTTTTGCCCGGACGTCCGCATGCGCGAATTGTATCCCTTCCTTGCCGCAAAGCTCCGCCACTTTCCCAAGCTCTGCTTTTGTGTCGGCCGGGAACCGGTTTATCGCAACCACCACTTCCACCCCGAATTTGCGCATGTTCGCAACGTGCCTTGCCAGGTTGGGGAAGCCTTTTTCCACCGCCCCGGCATTCTCCTCCTTGAGGGCATCCTTGGGAACCCCGCCGTGGAACTTGAGCGCGCGGATGCTTGCGACCACCACGACCGCGCCCGGCATGAAGCCCCCATAGCGGGAAACTATGTCGAAATATTTCTCCGCGCCAAGGTCGGATGCGAACCCGGCTTCGGTCACAACGTAATCGGAAAGCCTGAGCGCCATTTTCGTCGAGATTATGCTGTTTGTGCCTGTTGCGATGTTCGCGAAAGGCCCCCCGTGCACGAATGCCGCGCCGCCTTCGGTTGTCTGCACAAGATTCGGGTTGATTGCGTCCTTGAGAAGCGCCGCCATCGCGCCTTCGGCCTTAAGGTCCCTTGCAAAAATGGGCTCGCCGTTCCCGTTGTAGCCGACTATCATGCCCCCAAGCTTCGCCCTAAGCTCCTCAAGGCCGTTTGAGAGGCAGAATATCGCCATCACTTCGCTTGCCACGCTTATGTCGAACCCGTCGTCGCGCTCGTGCCCGGGAGGAAGGCGGGCGGCGGTGATTTTCCTTAGCGCACGGTCGTTCATGTCCATGCAGCGCTTCCATACAACTGATTTGAAGCCGAGCCTGTTGCCCTGGAATATGTGGTTGTCAATCATTGCCGCAAGAAGGTTGTTTGCAGCGGTTATCGCATGGATGTCGCCTGTGAAATGGAGGTTTATCTCCTCCATTGGAAGGACCTGCGACCACCCGCCGCCTGCCGCGCCGCCTTTGACCCCGAACACAGGGCCGAGGCTGGGCTCGCGAATCGCGCAGCATGCCTTCAGCTTCATCCTGCAAAGCGCCTGCGTGAGCCCGATTGTGACCGTCGTCTTCCCCTCGCCCATGGGCGTCGGGGTGATTGCGGTGACCAGTATGAGCTTGCCCCCCGGATTGCCGGCCACCTCATTGTAATACGGGAACGGCACCTTGGCCATGTAATCGCCGTAATGATGGAGCTTTTTTTTCGGGATTCCGAGCCGTGCCGCTATCCTGCCTATTGGCTTGAGGCGCACAGACTGCGCTATTTCTATGTCCGACAAGCAAGCTGTTTTTTCCACCATATTCAACACCCGGGCTGCCCACCGGAATGGGCCATTCCCATATCTGAGGGGCGGGTTGCTTTTGCCATGGAATCAATGCTCTGGTCGCCGGATATATGGGGGCTATATTTTTATATTGTGGCGTTTTTCCAGCCCGGCGTTACGGGTAAACCCGGTTAATCGTCCGCGGGAACGGGATTGCGTCGCGGATATGGTCCAGGTTGAGCATCCATTTCACCAGCCGCTCTATGCCAAGCCCGAAGCCTGCGTGCGGGACCGAGCCGTATTTCCGAAGCTCGACATACCACTTGTAATCCTCTTCCTTCATCTTCTGCTCAGCCATCCGCGCCGCCAACTCGTCGTACTCCCAAATCCTCTCGGAGCCGCCGATTATCTCCCCGTGCCCCTGCGGGGCGAGAAGGTCTGCCGAAAGAACGGTGCCAGGCTTGCCCGGGTCTTCGCGCATGTAGAATGCCTTGAAATCTTTCGGGTGGTTGTGCAGGAAAATCGGGACTTTGGCGTCTTTTGTGAGCGCATATTCCTCATCCGCGCCCACATCCTGCCCCCATTCTATCTTGAAGCCGAGCTCCTGCAGTTTCGGGATTGCCTTTTCATACGGGAGCCTTGGGAAAGGGGCTTTCACTTCCAATAGGTCTTTCGGGTCGCGCCCCACTGCGAGCAATAAGTCTGGATGGTTCGTCGCCATGCGGTGGCATACCGACTCAAGCATCCTCTCCTGGAGCGCCATGTTCATCTTCTGGCTGAAAAATGCCATCTCCGGCTCCAGGTGCCAATACTCCGCAAGATGGCGGATGGTGCGCGAGGGCTCTGCGCGGAAGGAGGGGGCGAGTATGAACACCTTCTCAAGCGAGGCTATCACCGCTTCGGAATAGAGCTGGCCGCTTTGCGAAAGGTAAGCTGGCGAGCCGAAATAGTTGAGCTCGAAAAGAGTGGAGCCCCCTTCGCACGCGCTTTTTGTTATTATGGGCGGCGACACCTCGTAAAAGCCGTCCGTGAAAAAGAATTCGCGCAAGTAGCGCGTGATGTGGTCGCGCGCCTGCATTATTTTAGTGATTCTTTGCGAGCGGAGCCACAGGTGCCGCACGTCCAGCAGGAATTCCGTGGACTGGTCCTTGCTTATTGGGAAAGGCTCGCCTTGGGAGATGGTTTCAAAAGCTGAGGCTGAAAGCTCGAAGCCGCCAGGCGCGCGCTTGTCCTCTTTCACCGTTCCCCCGGCCATTGCGGATGTCTCTATGAATGCGCCGGATGCCGCGGCAAATGCGGCCTCGCCTGCGACGTCCTTTTTCACCGCGCACTGGATGGTGCCGGATGAGTCGCGGAGAACCAGGAAGCAAAGCCCGCCGGAGGTGCGGCAGCGGTGCACCCAGCCGCGTATCTTTACGGACTTTCCGTTGTGGGCTCCGGAGAGTATGCTGCCGATCGAAACGAAATCCGTGCCCAAAGCGTCCATAAGACTACCCTGCGAGATGATTGATGAAAAAGAAATAAAAAGGGGAAGACTATACCACGACAGGCTCCCCGGGAACGCGCCTGAAAAGCTGCACATCCCCGACATGAGGGGCGCCTGAGAGGTAGCGCACCATGCGCTCTATGCCAAAGCCGCCGCCTGCGGAAGGGGTGAGCCCTCCTTTTGCGAGTTCGATATATGAGGAGAACTGCGCCTTGCCCAGCCTGTCGCGCCCGATCCGGGACATTATCCGGTCAAACTCCCATTCCCGCTCGCCGCCAGAGAGCGCCTCGCCGAAGCCTTCGGGATAGATTAAATCGTAGTTCCGGTAGGTGCCAGGGCTTTCCGGGTCCTCCCGGTCATAAAACTCGCGCTTGTGGGAAATCGCCCAGAAAGGGGACTTGTGCTCTTTTGATGCCGCAGGCTCCCAGTCTAACCCGTAGCGGGCGATGAGCTCGGCCGTGGTGTGGCGGGGGAAGGGCGCGGCGAAGCGGGGAAGCGCCCGCCCGAGCCTTGAAAGCTCAGGCGCGCAGTCGGCGCGCGTGGACTCCACCACGCCGCAGATGAGCCCTTCCATGAGCGAGAAGACGTCATCCATCTTCGCGTGCGCGATTTCAAAGTCAAGCTGCGAGAACTCGAATAGGTGCCTGCCGCTCTCGCGCCTTTTGGGGTGCTCCAATCGGACGTTTGGGGAGATGATGAACAGCCTGTCGATGCCGCTTTGGACCGCAATCTGCTTGTGCAGTATCATCGACTGCGTAAGCGAGAGGCGCTGCCCGAGGTATTCGATTTCCCCCGTCTTTATCACGCTGCTCCCCGGGTCTGGGCCCAGCGGGTCGGTTATGGGCGAGAGCATGACCGGCATCAATTGCGTGAATCCGTTTTCATGGAAGTAGTTTGCGCAGAAGGCAAGAGTATGCGATGTCAGTTTTGCGTATGTTTTCCTTTTTTCCATCCTTATCACCCTGTGATTGCGGTGGCTGAAGCCATATTAATAATTTATCCAAAAATAATCGTATAAATTGCAAATATTGAGAAGATTTATAATGTTTTATTGGATAAAATACAACCATGGGAAGCGCACACGACGAAACAGATGAACGGATACTTGCCATGCTGGAGAAGGACGGGAAGGCAAGACTGCACATCATTGCAAAAAGGCTTGGCATGCCCTCCTCGACAGTGCACCATCGGATAAAGAGGATGGAGAAGGAAGGGATAATACGCGGCTGGGGCGTCATCAAGGATTACAAGAAGCTGGGATTCGGGATAAAGGCGCACCTGCTCGTATTCGTGAATGTTTCCGACCTTAAGAAGCTTGGGAAAACGCAATCGGACATTGCGCGCGGGCTTTTGAAGGTTCCAGGAGTCGCGGAGGCGGAGATAGTCACTGGCGAGGCGGACCTGCTGGTTACCGTGCGGTGCCGGGACATGGATGATTACAGGCGGGTTCTTCTTGACAGGATACAGGCGATAAACGGGATTGAGAAGACAAAAACGATGATGGTGATTTCGGAATGCTGATTGCGCCACGCTGGCGCTGATGCGGCTACCGCCTGCCGCCCGTGCTCTTTGGGCTTACCAGCCGTACTTTTCGGCGCGCGAGTTGCCAAGCGCCTCCATTGCTGGAACGAAGCCCTTCGATAGGAGATTGGGCGCTGTGAGGAGGACGCTTGCGCCGATTTTCGCCTTTTGCAGCGCTGAGATTTTTGTAAGGTCGCGCGGGATGATGCCGGCTATCCTGCCAAGCTCTGAGTCGGTGAAGCCGTAGATTTTTTCCTTGCCCCCCACCAGCTTCTGGTAGTCGGGGAATTCTGCGCGCCACATTGTTTCGTATTTTGAAAGCATGGAAGGGGAGGTGTCATTGCGCAGGAGCGCCTCCGACGCCGCCTGCGCTGCGAATTTCCCGGAAGTGAGCGCAAGCGAGGTTCCCCCTTCGAACATGGGCGAGGTGAAGCCCGCCGCATCGCCCGCAAGAAGTATCCCGTCCGCATATGTTTTCGGCTGCGGGCCCGAGGCGGGAATCATGCCGCCGAACGACTTGGCAACCCCCTTTTCGCGCAAGCCGTACTCGTCTATGAATTTTTCCAGGTATTTTCTCGTGCTTGGCGGGTCGTTTGTCACCAGGCCGACATTCGCCCTGCCGCCTTTCTTGGGTATCACCCAAAGGTAGCCATGGGGGGCAAGGGCGGGCCAGAGGAAAAAATCTATGAAGCCGTCCGACTCGACCGGGGACATCTCGTACTGCAGCCCCACCACTTTCCTTGGGGCCGGGTTGAGGGACAGGAGGCGCGAGGAAACGCCGTCCACGCCGCTTGCGTCAATAATCAGCTTTGCGGAGTATTCGCCTTGCGTGGTGGCGATTTGCCACCCTTTCCCGCCCGCCCCGCGTGAAAGCGAGGAGACGCGGTGGCGCATTTTGTAGGTTGCGCCCGCCTCCTGCCCAAGCCTTGCGATATGCTGCTCGAATTTTTCCTTCTCGAGCGAATAGCCCTGCTCGCGGATGAATGAGGTCTTGCGGTTGGGGAACACCACGCGGATGCCGTCTACCTGAAGGGAGATTGCCTCGTCGGGAAGCTCTAGCCCGAGCCTTTTGCGCGATGCTTCTGAAAAGCATTCGCCGCAGTGCACGGGCTCGCCGACCTTCCCGTGCTCCTCGAAAACAGCCGCCCGCAGACCCAGCCTTGAGGAGAAAAGCGCGGAAGAGGTGCCCGCGGGCCCTGCGCCTATTATCGCGACATCGAATGATTCCATGTGAACGGTCTGATGTGTGGAGAAAAAGGTATAAAATCAGGACTACTGCGGGGGCTATGCGGCTTTTGTTATGGCTGGCGCTTCGATTTTCCCCAAGTCCACGTTCGAATCCCTTGCTATGTCGCAGAAAACGCGGTCTGCGTCCCTGAGAAGCCCGAGCCGCTCCATATCTGTTTTCTGGCCCGGCTCGGCAAAAGCGGCACGCAGTGCGGGCATCACGTCTTCGTAATCGCGCCTCAGGTTGGCGTGGCGGAAGCAGCCGTCTATCTGCATCGCCAGGTTCCATTTCTTTGCGAAGTTGCCCGGCTGGTCTTCGGTGTTGTGGTAGATTATCGCGAGGCAAAGCCCCGCCTCGCGCCAGCGGCTCTTTCCAACAAGGCAGTCCGCCACTCTTTCCAGGATTTCAAGCCTGCGCTTGAGGTTTGCCTCGTCCCGCAGGGCTATGAAAAAATAATTCATGGCATCGGAATACTGCATGTTTCTCATCATGCACAATCCGGCAAGCACGAACAGCTGCCTTGAAATCCCCGGATTTTGGGATTCGTAGGACAGGTCAAGCCATATGCTTGCCATCTCCCCATATGCCTTTTGAAGCGAATAATGGCGGGAAATGAGGTGGGCAAGGTGCAGCTTGTCCTCAATCCTGCTCTCGAGCCTCATTGCGGAATGATAGGCCATCCCTGCGCGGTTATGCCAGCGAAGAGAGGAGAACAGCTCGGCTGCCTTGAGGAATTCCGCCTTCTTAACCGCCTCATCCTCCGAGAAGATTGCGATGTCGAAGCGGAGAAGCGCGGCGGATTCGATTTTCCCGCCGGCTTCGAGAAGCCAGGCTTCTTCCTGCAATGCCCGGGCATAGGCGCAACCCGCCTCCCGGCCAAGGCCGATGCGCTCGAAGAGGGCGGCTGCGCGGCAAAGCTCTTCCTTGCGTGTTTTGGCATCCGCGGATTCTTCGGCTGCCAAAAGGTGTTTTCTTGCGGCTTCGCCAAAATCGCCTTTTTCCTCGCTTTTGTTGGCGGAATGCTCCAGGCGCTTTTCAATTAGGGAATGGTATTTTGACTTGAGCCAGGAGATGGGGCAGGGGAATATGCCCTCGGATTTGGCTTGTTGCTTGGGAAAAACGGCGCGGCAGCAGGGGGCTGGGTTGTGAAGCGTTCTGATGGTTCCTGGAACCTGCCCCATTTTTGCCCTCGATATCCGGCCGCCCCGGAAATTCTGTCAGCAAGTTCTCGGATGGAATTTATAAACGAGGATGGTCTTTTGGGCAGCGGAAAACGGGGCGCTTCACTGCCGCTTCGCATAGGCATCCATTTGGCATATCATCCGGCTGAACTCCGGATTGCCCGTACGGTAAAGGGCCAACTGGCAGCACGCCAACGCATTCGGGTGATGCAAATCATAGAGGATTTTGGCTGCCATCGAGAGCGCCTGGTCCCTGGTTGCCCTGTCTCCTGGCGCGTTGAATATGCGGATGCATATCTTTGCAGCCTCCATCGATGCCCCCATGCCGCGTGCATCCCTCATCAGCTCGGCAGGCGTTTTGGCGGCTGTTTGCGGGCCATAAAATGAACCGGGATTGGCCGCTCCGCTTTGCGCCTGGCTGGCGCCCTCCCCTGGTTTCTCCTGCGGCCGGGCGCCCGCAATGCCTGCAAGCTTGGCATTTATACTGTCGCACCAGCCATCGTCTGAGCACCTGCGCGCGCAAGAAAGCGCGTTTTCATAATGCCGAATGGCCAGCAGCGGCTCAAGGCCGAGTTCCAGGTCGGCTGCTTTCTCCCAGAACTTGCCCCTGGAGGCAGGATCATCGCAAAAGCACTTGATTAGTTGCATATAGGCGGATATTGCACTCCTGGGGTCCCCTTCTTTTTCGGCGGCAACCGCGTCTTTCTTAAGCTGCTCCGGATCGAGGAGCCAGTTTTGAAATGCTTTTGGCTTGCCCTCCTGCCCGCCCAATGGTGCCTGCGGAACGGTTCCGCCCAAGGATGCCCTGCCCTCTCCCCCATTGCTGCAAAACTGGTTTCGATGCACTCGTCCCATAGGCATTGCCTCCCGGTTGTTCCGGTCGAAAAACCATATAAAGGCAATCGCCCGGGAAATGCCCTCACGCGCGCTTTATTGGAATGGAGGGGCAAGCCGAAGGACGGATGGGAAGGCAACGCCATGCCGGGTGGGAGGGGGCCCCTGCCGGAAGCGGCCTACGTCCGGCAGGGGCAGAATGAGCATGTCAAGAAACCTGGCTAATCCTCGTGATGGTTCCACATCTGCCTTTTTTGGCTGAGGAGCTCCTTTGCAACCGAGAGAAGCTGCGTGCTTATCCTAAGCGCCTCGTCAGGGGAAAGCTTTATCGCCTGTTGCGAAACGGTGTTCATAAGGCGAAGGGTGATTATTCCGTCGCGCGGGAAGCCGTTCTGCTCCGATGCCGGCTCGGACTCGAGGCGCAGGGCATTGCGGTGGGGCTCGCCCTTCTCGTCCTTCCACCAATGGATTATCTCCTCTTCGACAGTTGCCATGAAATAGGGTTCTGACTGGCCGCATATAAAGCAGCTGAGAGCAGGATTCCGGTGGTGCCGGAGGATTGCTGGAGGAAAAACGCCGCCTGGCGCGACTTAATCCTGGTTAAAATCGCATGGCTTTTCGCGCCCGCAATAATACCTGAATTGCTCCCTGAGCCATGAAAAGGCCCCAATCGCGGCCCCAAGCAGGAGAAGAATCCCTCGCGCCATCCTTGCGGCTGAAAACATGCTGAAACCGGAATAAGAGAGCGAATATTCAAGATAGGCCTTCTCAAGCGAATCCAGGCTGTCTGAAAGCGCTTTTGCCCCATCTTCCGAAAGAGACCTGGAATGGAATTGGAAATAATCCGCGTGGAATTTCAGTTGGTAATGGACCGCCTGCCGCTCCCCTTCAAGCGAGGAATCTGTCTTTTTCGGAAAGGAGGGGACATCCTCGTCCGAATGAATGGGCAAAACCCGGGATGGCGGGGCGGAATGCAGATGGCCCCCCTCATGAGCCAGGATGGACATGTACCGCAGGCGCCTTGCTGCGCAGGCAGGGTCCAGGCTTATGCTTCTTGCCGAGCTAAAGGCCACGCCATTAAAGCCAAGCCCTGGCACGATACTTACCGCGTTCGTGTTTGAGACGAAAAAATCCTTCCAGGTGGAATAAGGCGGGATGCTGCACGGGATTTCCATCCCTGAAAGGGCGGCATTGAAGTCGCCATCCATCCTTGCCGCTCCTGCGCAAGCCGGCAGGACAACCCTCAAATCCTTCCTGCCAGGGGGGCTGCGCAGTGAGGAATAAATAGTGGAAGAGATGGCTGTTTTCCGAACCATCCGCTCCTCGTGCAAAAGCTCAGCGCGCCTTAAAGCCCCGGATGACGCAAAAAGGAACATGGATGTGAGGACGAGCCCTGCCGCCGCCTTGTTCGCGCTAATCCGCATGGGGCAAAATAGGATAAGATGTGTTTAAAAATGGATTATAAGGAAAAAGCAGGAAGAAGACAGAGAGGGCTTGAAAAACCGAAGAGAAAAAGGCAGAAAGGATGCTACTCTTCCTCGTCATCCTCCCATTCATCGTCAAAATCGTCGTTCTCGTCGCCTTCGTCGTCGCCCTCGCCTTCGTCCATGCAATGCATCTTGAAAAGATAATGGTCGCGCATGTCACACCTCACTTGCCCTGTATAAAAAGGAAAAAGTATATAAAGGAAATCCCGTATGGGCCGCTTTTGAACGGCAGGATTTTATAGCTTGGGCGAAAATGCGTTGTGGGGTGGAAAGATGGGAGTCTTGGACACTCTGACCGGGATTGAGAGCCTGCTTCTTCAGCTTGGGCCCGTAGTGTCTGTGATACTGATAGTCCTTGGCGGGCTTGCATATGGGCTTGCGCAGACGCAGCCTTCAGACCAGAGGGGGAAATACATCACAACCTCATACGCGCTTATCGTAGGGGGGGTGGTGGTGGCCGCGGTTACGGGAGCCGCAACGATGATTGCTTCCAGTTCCGCGACGCTTCTCAGGTAGGGAAAAACAGGAAAACTGCAAGCGGGCGGATAACCCGGTTTTGCGCTTAGTCCAGTATGGTGTACTTGCTCAGGTAGATCTGAGTCTGAAGCACTATAAGGAAAGGCATCAGCACCAATGAATTCAGCAGAAGCACTGCGAGCGAGCCTACCTTGTGCGGAAGAAGGGAGAGGAAAGCGAAGTCGAGCGCGGAAAGGAGGGCGAATGAAATCGCAAGCCATAGCAGGAAATAGGGGAGCTTCGAGAAGAACATGCCGAAAGACCTTTGCGCCGCACGGAACGGGCGAAGCTCGTCAATCACCAGCCCTGCCGGCGCGTAGAAAAGTGGAAGCCAGACAAGAAGCGAAAGCAGCGGCGCAAGCCAGGACTGGACGCCAAGCTCGAATGTGAGGAGCTGTATTATGAGAAGCGCGATTGTCCCGAGAAGGAAAAGGAGGAAGACATTGAGGGTGTATCCGGTTATCCCTTTCATCACTTCGGTGCGGATGTTGGTTGCGGTCCGCTGGGACTTTATCACGATATTGATGTTCACTATGGCGAATGAAACCAGGTAAAGCGAGGAGAGAAGCCCAATGAGGATTATTCCCAGGTCGGCTGCGGTGAGGTCGGGGATGCTTCCTGTGCGCAGGAAGGTGCCGCCAAGCGCAGAGAAAACGGGCGTGTTTATGAGGAGGGGTATGAAAAAGCCCAAAAGCGCAGGGATGGCGAAGAACGAGATGAGCTTTATGTTCTTGAGATATGCCTTAAACGAATGGGTGAGTATGTTTTCCGCCATGCCCCCATTTCCGATTTTGTTCTTATAAACCTAGCGCATGAGAGGGGCGTTGCGCTTAGCTTTGGAGGATGCCCTGGAAAGAGGAAACGTGGTGTTCCGCAAGGGATACGCCCGCCTTGTGCATGGCGCAATGGGCAAGGAAGCGGTTTGCAAGGGGGAGCGCGATTTGCGCGATTTCCCTTTTCTCTTCGCATGAATCCGACTGGCAGAGTGCCACTTCGTAAAGGTGGAGCGCCTCTTTCACGTCATCGCTTTTTCCGGCAAGCGCAAATGCGGATTCCCTTGCCTTTTTCCGGCAAAGCGCCCTGTGCCCAGTGTCCTGGGGAGCGCGCACTGAAGACGAAAGGTAGGTGTTGATTGCGCGGACATCGCCTGCGGAAGAGAATTCCTCTGCCGCCAAAAACAGCAGGCTGGACACCCCTTCCGGCTTTGCGCCGGACTTGGCGGAAAAATCAGCCGCGCAAAGATAGAGCTCGGCTGCGGACTGGTTTTTCCCTGCAAGCGACAGCTTTGCTGCGGCTTTCCCGCAGAAAATTGCCGCTTCGCCTAGTTTTCCCCCTTCAATTGCAATATTCGCCTTGCGCACAAGCCATCTTGCGGATAAAATGAGGCGCGCCTCTTTTGTGAACGGCTGCCCCATGCGCATCATCCCTTCGGAAAGCGCCCGTTTTGCAGAAAATGCGGCTGTGCGGAAAAACGTCTGCGCCCTTGAGCGGCTGACTTGGGAAACTTCTGCGGCGTCCATGGTATCACCTTGCCTAAGAGATTGAGTGTGTGTCTGGTTGTGGAACTGGGTGCATAACGTTTTATAAAACATGATATCCGCCCAGCCTGCAAAGGTTTATCTTGTGTGCGGAAGCAAACCCGTCATGAGATACCCGGCTGTTTCTGGCGCATTTTATACTTCTGATGCGAAAGGGCTGAGGCGGGAGGTTGCGCAATGCCTTTCGGATGCCGCGCTGCAGGTTGAGAAAAAGGAGAGGCGCGCCATTGTCTGCCCGCATGCCGGATATGTTTACTCAGGGAAGACTGCTGCGTTTTCATTTGCCGCGTGCTCCAATTGGGGAAAAAAGGGAATCACGGCTGTCATTATTGGGCCGAACCACACCGGGATGGGCACGCCGATCTCGGTTTCTTTTGAAGACTGGGAGACGCCGCTTGGGATGGTGGAATGCGATTCCGAGCTTGCGGACGGGATTGTGAAGCGCTCGAAAATCGCAAAGAAGGATGAGATTGCCCACATCAATGAGCATTCTGTCGAGGTGCAGCTGCCCTTCCTGCAGGTTGTTTGCCCCAGTGCCCGGTTTGTCGCGGTGTGCATGGGGGTGCAGGATAAGGCGGCTGCGGAGGATTTGGGGCGCGCAATATTCGAGGCGGCAAATGCGCTTGGGCGGGATGCGGTTGTGGTCGCTTCGTCAGACTTTACGCACTACGAGAGCGCGGAGGATGCGAAGAAAAAGGACGGCGCGGCGATTGATTTTTTGAAAAGGATGGATTGGGAATCTTTTGAGGAGAAAATAGATGCGGAGGATTTGTCGATTTGCGGGCATGGGCCGATTGCCGCCGCGATGCACTATGCGAAACTTTCCGGCGCGAAATCGTGCGAACTACTCAAGTATACGAATTCTGGGGAGGCAAGCGGGGACTTTGAGCAGGTTGTCGCTTACGCTGCGCTTGCAATCTCGGAATAATGCAAGGCGCAGTTTGGGAATGGAAAAACTATCCATCAAACCTTACCGGCTCCGCTCTCCAGGGGTATTTCGCATAGATTATCTTCCTGTGCTGGAAGACGAAATCGCCGCCCTTCATGGACGTTTCCTTGGTGAAGAGGAACTCGTATTTCCCCCCGACTTCGGAGTAGCAGGTGAAGTGGAGCGAAAGGACGTTTTTCTGCCCGCCGAACGAATCCTTGAGGAATTTGCTTATGTCCACCTTCCGGCTGGTGTTCGGGTGCGCGCCTGAGACATCGATATGCCGCTCATCGATTGCGTATGCCTGGCCCGCCATGCGGAGAACGACGCGAAGGTCGTAAATCGGGTGCTTGATTGCAGACAATGCCAAGTAGACCGTTTCCCCCCTGTTCTCGATTTCCCAGTCGAGGATGGGGCGGACCGCAAGCTCAAGGCGGGCGATGTCCTCCTCCTTTTTCGAGGTTGCGTTGAAGTATGCGTAGTAAAGGAGCGCGAGTGTCGCGACGGTGGTGAGCGTCTGGACATAGACTCGTGCGGATTCGGCATCCATGCCGCCCGTGTTGAAGATGAATATCACCAGCAGGAGAAAGAAGAGCAGGACAAGCACCAGGATGTAGATGTATTTTTCGGAAAGCCACTCTTTGATTTGCATGCCGCATTTTCTGCAAAGGGATTTAAAAAGAGCTTTCCCAAGCCTTTCGGGTGCGATATGGCCAGGAAAACACCGTCTAATGACATACGGAGCAGGAAAAAGGACCACGTGGAGGCGGCGCGGGAAGGCGATGTCGAGTATGAAATCGGCGCTGGCTTTTCAGACGTGCGATTTGTGCACGATTCCCTGCCCGAGCTTGACTTGGGGGAAATCGATTCCGCCTGCACCATGTTCAAGAAGAAGCTTTCCTCCCCGCTATTGGTGGCTGCGATTACCGGCGGCTACCCGGAAGCCATGAAAATAAACCTCGCCCTTGCGCAAGCCTGCGAAGAGGAGCAGGTGGCATTCGGCCTAGGCTCGCAGCGCGCAATGATTGAGAAGCCTGAGCTTGCCCCCACTTACAAGGTCAGGAAAGCTGCGCCAAGCATCCCTATCATAGGCAACATTGGAGGCTGCCAGCTTGAAAAATACGGTGTGAAAAAGGTGCGCGAGGCGCTCGATGCCGTTGAGGCGGACGCGCTTGCGATTCACCTTAATCCGCTGCAGGAAATATGCCAGCCAGAGGGGGACAGCCGGTTCCGCGGAATCGGAAAGGCGATTGGCGCATTCGCACGGGACTTGGGGCTGCCGGTCATTGTGAAAGAAACCGGCGCGGGCATAAGCCGGGAGTGCGCGGTAGGGCTTTCGCGCGCAGGGGTTCGGATGGTTGATGTCGCAGGCTCAGGCGGGACCTCCTGGAGCAAGGAGGAATACATGAGAAGCGGGCAGGAGCCTGTGCTTTCGGACTGGGGCAACCCGACTTGCGAGTGCATCGCAGCCTGTTCGGATGTTGTTGAAGTAATTGGAAGCGGGGGTGTGAGAAGCGGGCTGGATGCCGCGAAGGCTGTTGCGCTCGGGGCGTCTTATGCCGGCGCTGCGCTTCCGTTCATCCGCGCCAAGAATCCGCAGGCCGAGATTGCGCGGTGGAAAGAGGAGCTGCGCCTTGTCATGCTTCTTACGGGCAGCAGGGATTTGGCTGCGCTTAAGAGGGCAAAAATCATCATAACCGGTAGGACCGCGGAAGCGATGGGAAGGCTGGGCATCGACCCTGGAAAATACGCAAGAAGGTAATCTGATGCCAACACTTGAAGAGACAATCCGCAAGCACACGCTGAAGAACGCGCACGACTACAAATTGGCGATACCCGCGAAGATAATCGGCAAGGTGATTGGCGAGCACCCAGGCTGCAAGGCGGACATGAAAGGGACGATGAAGCTCATCAATGAAGAGGCAAAGCGGGTGAATTCCCTTACGCCTGAAATGATGGAGAAGGAGCTTGCCGAATTCACATTTGAGGAGAAGAAAGAGGAAAAGAAGGAGATTGAACTTCCCTCTGCTGTGCAAGGAAGGGTGGTGACGCGATTCCCGCCTGAGCCCTCCGGCTACCCCCACATAGGGCATGCGAAAGCCGCCTTTCTGGATTTTGAAGCCGCGCGCCGCTACGGGGGAAAAATGCTCCTCCGCTTTGATGACACTAATCCAGAAAAGGAAAAGCCGGAATATGTCGATGCGCTCAAAGACGGGCTCCTTTGGCTGGGCATTGACTGGGCTGAAGAGACATACACGTCCGACAGGATGGATGAGTTCTACACCTATTGCGATGAGATGTTCGTGAAGTATTCAGCTTACGTGTGCACCTGCACTGCGGAGCAGGTGAAGAAAGGCAGGGAGGAGAAAAAGGCATGCGACTGCTCCGCGCGCGAGCCGCAGGAAAACATGGCGCTGTTCCGGAAGATGAGAGAGGGGAAAATGGAGGAAGGCGAGGCGGTTGTGCGCTTCAGGGGCGACATGAAAAGCGAGAACACCGTGATGCGCGACCCGACGCTTTTCAGGATAATCAGGAAAGGGCACTATAGGCAGGGCGAGAAATACGCCTGCTGGCCGTCATACGATTTTGCCGCCCCCATAATGGATTCGCTTGAGGGAGTGACGCACGCGATGAGGACGAAGGAGTATGAGCTGAGAAATCCGCTTTATTTTGCCGTGCTGAGAAAATTGGAGCTTCGCGCCCCGCAGCTAATTGAGTTCTCAAGGCTTTCCATAAAGAACGCGCCCATTTCAAAAAGGCTGATAACCCCTCTTATTGAAAGCGGCAAGGTTTCAGGCTGGGACGACCCGCGCCTTCCGACGCTGTCCGCGCTTCGGAGAAAAGGCATACTGCCCGAGGCGATAAGGGAATTCGTGCTTTCCTTCGGGCTTTCAAAGGTTGAATCCGAGCCGAACTGGGACAAGCTTTATTCCATAAACAGGAAAATCCTGGATGAGCGGAGCAGACGGCGGTTTTTTGTGCGCTCTCCTGCGCTACTTAGGGTGGATGGCGCGCCTGCGAAGGAGGCGGTGCTCAAAAACCACCCAGGGAAGCCAGAAGTGGGCGAAAGAAAAATTGCGGCTGGAAATGAGTTTTACATTGCCGGGCCTGATGCGGATGCGCTGCAGGTCGGCGAGCTTTTCAGGCTAAAGGAGCTTTACAACCTTACGCTCACAGGCAGGGAGAACGGGAAGCTTGTTGCAAAATACGAGGCGGATGAGGGAATTGCCGCGAAGAAGCTCCAGTGGGTGGCAAAAGAATCTGCCGTTCCCTGCAAGGTGAAAGTCGCGAAGGATTTGCTTGACGAGGCGGGCAATTTCGTGGCTGACAGCCTGGCGGAAGATTCTGGCTTTTGCGAAGAATCATGCCGGCAGCTTGAGGGCGGCGCGATTGTGCAGTTCGAGAGGTACGGCTACGCCAAGCTGGACGCAAAAGAGGAGAACGGGCTCGTGTTCATATTCTCGTGCTGACAGCCAGCCGCCCTAAGCCAGAGAACCGGCCTTCAAGTGCTGCCGGCTTACCTTTGCTCCGCCATTATGACTATGTCGGAAGTGTTCCTAAGCGCGATTGAAAAGCCTGGCTCGGAGCCTATCACTATTGTCTCTTTCCCAAGCTCTTTTGCCTTGACAAGAACAGGGCGGAAGTCGATGTCGCGTGTCATGAGCGCGATTGCCTGCACGTGCGGGTTGTAGACCTGCACCATCGCCTCGACAGCCATTGTAACGTCGACATCGCCGGTTGTGATTATGGGCTCGTAGCCCTGGTTGGTCATCGCCTCAATGAGCTTGTCTGAAGCATACTGGTCGAGGAATATCTTCGAAACCTTTATCGTGCCGTGCTTCTCGACAGCCTTTCGCACCTGCACCAAGTCAAGGCGCACATCCTTGCGGATGACGTTCGGGCCGTCAATCAGAAGCGCGATGTTTTTCCCCGGGCTTTTCTTCTTGAGAAGGGACTTGAACTTGTCGAAAACCGTGTCTGCCATCATATCACCTGTTATTTTATCCTGAAGAATTCGGCCGTATTCATGAGAGTCTGCGCGCGGACTGCGTCCTCGCTTAGCCCTTTTATTTCCGCAATCATTTTTATAGATAGCGCGGTGTCAGAGGGGGATTTCCCTATGTAGGGCGCGTCCGATTCTGCGACGAGCTTCTCGATAGGGATGTCACGAATGAATTTCTTCCTCTCTTTTCCGGAAATTGGCGGGACTGAGGCTATGCCCCTGCCGGTTGCAACAGCCTGCGCGGCAATTTCCGCAGGGCCGGAATAGCAATGGAGCATGAAATTGAGGTTGAAGTTTGAAAGTATCTCGAGGCATTCGGCTTCGGCGTCGCGCGAGTGGATGACCACGGGGAGGTTCATGCGCTCCGCGAGCGAGAGCTGCGAGATGAAGCATTCGTGCTGGAAAAAGCGCTCCTCGGGTGTTTTTGCCCAGTGGTAATCAAGCCCGATTTCGCCTATTGCAACGAGTTTGGGGAACTGCGCGATTTCGTTCTCCCACTCGGCGAGCTTTATCTTTATGTCTGGGTGCTTCATCGCCTCCTGGGGGGCGATGCCTGCGCACAAATGCACGTTTTCGTTTTCCGAGGCAACGCGGGCGTTCTTCCTGTTGCTCTCTTGAGAGTAGCCTGAAGTTATGTGGAGTATTTCCGGAAGCGCGCCGCCTGGGCAAGAGTCCATATGGCAGTGCGCGTCAGCGAATTGGTAAACCGGCATGGGAACACCAGGAATGGCGCCTGCGGGCGGGATGCCGCAGCTGCCCGCCGCTTGGGCGCGCGCTACTTGAACTTGCGGCGCACCAGCAAATCATGCGCAAGTATCCCGCGCTTAATCTGCATTACCGCAAACACCAGCACGAGCATTAGAAGGAAGGAAAGGACGGGCGAGAGGATTTCCAGCCAGTCCAAAGATGCTAGGCGGAACAGCTCGATGACCTGGAAAAGGCAGAAAATGACCGTTGTGACGAACATTGCGTTGAGTATGCGCGAAAATGAGCCTGCCGAGCCGCGAACCACAAGGGGGCATATCTCCCACAGGAGATAGGCGGCTAAAATGAGGCTTGCAAGGTCGAGACAGAACGCTGCCAGCGCGATGCCGTCAAGCATGCTTTTGCTATCCCGCCCACGGCTTATATTGTTATCGGTGGAAAGCGGGTTATGAGATTGTTTGTGGATATCCGAATCCCGCCTGCCCTCCTTCCAAGGATATTTGATTCCTGCCGTATGCTTGAGAAAAGCGGCGCGCGGCTGGTCGCGCCTGCGAACCTGCACATAACGCTGAAGTTCATCGGCGAGGTGCCGGAGGAAAAGGCGGCGGAGATAAGGGCTGCCCTTGCTGCCGTCCGCTTCCGCCCGTTCAATGTCTCGCTTTCCGGCGCAGGCGCGTTTCCAACCGAAAAATTCCCGCACGCTATATGGCTTGGGGGGAAGTCGGAGGGCGCGGAGGAGCTCGCAGCTAAGGTGGAGGGCGCGCTTTCCTTCCTCAATTTGAAAAGCGAGAAATTCGTTCTGCACCTAACGGTCGCGCGCTCGAACGGGGATGCGAAAATAGGTGAGTTCGTGAGGAGCACGAAAGAGATAGGCTCGTTTGAGGTGCGCTCGTTCTTCCTTGCGAAAAGCGCCTTGTCGAAATCCGGAGCTTCCTATGAGACTGTGGGGGAGTTTGCGGCAGAGGAAGCGGCAGACTAAGGGATTGCGAAGCGGATGGCGGGCGCCGGCAGATTCCGCCCGCGATGCGCTATGTTGTTTTCCTTCCGACTATT
Organism: Microcaldota archaeon; assembly: GCA_964458205.1. Taxonomy (GTDB): domain Archaea; phylum Micrarchaeota; class Micrarchaeia; order Anstonellales; family Anstonellaceae; genus UBA10161. Next base: position 17,929 of record CAYWFJ010000006.1, read on the forward strand.
TTTTCCATGTGGCCTGCCGGGAAGTCAAAGAGGATGGCATCGGACGCGTCGAAAGAGACGAGCACGGAATCGCCCTTGTGGAAGCTTTTCCCAAAGCCCATCCTCTTCACCACTATTTCGCCGAAGTCGGATGAAATTTCGTAGCGTATCTTCTCCCCAAGGAAGCGGCGCATGCTGATTTTGCCCTTCACGAAGTTCCTGTGGAAGGGCTTGCTTTTCGTGACCACTATTTTTTCCGGGCGGATGACCACCACCGCCTTGTTCGCGCCTGAAGCGAGGCGGGAGGAATCGGAAGAGGAAAGGTCGAACGGCTTCCCAAGGAAATGTGCGGATGTTTTCTTTCCGCTGCGGGTTACCTCCGCCTCGAAGAAGTTCGCCTCGCCTATGAAATCTGCGACAAAGAGGTTCGCCGGCTTGAAATACACCTCTTCCGGGGTGCCGACCTGCATTATCTCGCCATTGTTCATGACCACGATGGTGTCTGCGGTGCTCATCGCCTCGTCCTGGCTGTGCGTGATGTGTATCGCGGTGAGCCCGAGCTTCTTCACAAGGCGCCTAAGCTCAAGGCGCAGCTCCTCCCCGATTTTTGCGTCAAGCGCTGAGAGGGGCTCGTCCAGGAGGATGATGGGCGACTGGGATGCAAGGGCGCGTGCAAGCGCCACCCGCTGCTGCATGCCCCCTGAAAGCTCGGAGGGCCTTGCCTTTGCGCGGTCAAGCGGGAATTTCGCAAGCTCAAGCATCGCATGCGCAATTTCCCTTGTTTTTTCAGGAGGAAGCTCGCGCATCTGCGGGCCGTATGAAACGTTCTTCTCAACGGACAGGTGGGGGAATAGCGCATAGTTCTGGAACATCATGCCGACGTTCCTGTCCTCTATCCTAAGGCTGGTGACGTCTTTTTTGCCGATTGATATGCTGCCGCTTGTGGGGAGGTAAATCCCGGCTATGGACTTGAGGAGGGAGGTCTTGCCGCATCCGGACGGGCCGAGCAGCACCACATAGTCCCTGTCCTTCACCGCAAGGTCGACTTTTTGCAATGCGACCACGTTGCCGGGAAAAACCTTCGAGACACCCTTGAGCACGACATCAGGCATGTTTAGCACCTCTGCGCATTATTACCAGGAAAACGAATGACACCGCGAAGAGTATCGTGCAGGCGATTGCGGCTTCGTAAAGGTCGTTGGACTTGACCAGGTTCACTATGAGCACAGGCACGGTGGAGACGTTCCTGGCGACCGCGAGCGTTGCGCCCGTTTCGCTGATGCTGCGCATGAACGCCATCACCACGCCTGCAAGCACGGACGGGAGTATGAGGGGGAATGTTATCGTGCGCAGCACCCTGAACGGGTTTGCCCCGAGTGTCGACGCGGCTTCGCAGAGGTTCTTGTCAATCTGCGAGACTGCGGCGGCGATAGGGGTGACCACGAACGGGTAGGTGAACGAGAGGTGGGCGAGGATTATCACCAAAAGCTCGGGAAGCTGAAGCCCGCTCCAGTAAAGCGCAAGCGAAAATCCGAGCGCGGAAGTCGGGACCACGAGCACGACCTCGTTCGCGGATTCGAAAAGCTTCCCAAGGCCCCATTTGTTCCTGCCGATGAGCATGGCCATCGCAAAGCCGAAAACGAGGTTGACCAGGGTGACTATGGTTGCGACCAGGAAAGAAGTCCCGAGGCTCCCGATTATCAGGCCTATCTGCTCCTGCGGCGGAAGCTCCCGGGGCTGCAGGAGGAATATGAAAAGGAAGAATGCCGGGATGAGGATGAGAAGGAAGAAGAAGCCAAGCACCGCGCCGTCCCTGATGAAGCCAAGCCTGCTTAGGCGGGCTTCGAGCCGCGGCGAAACGCCATCAAGCGAGAATGACGCGCGGCGGGCGAGGTATTTTGCCATGAACAGGAACGCCACTGCCGAGATTATGAGTATTATCGAGGTCGATGCGGCCGCCGGCATGTCCCCTGCGTTCTTGAAGTTGAGGACCAGGATTGGCGCGGTCGAGACCGCCCCCGCCACCATCATGGTCGCCCCGGTCTCGCACAGGCTGTGGGTGAACGCAAGCATGGCGCCGATTATCACTGCCGACTTCACAAGCGGGAATGAGACCGTGCGGAACACCGTGAGGATGTTCGCGCCAAGCGAGCGCGCCGCTGTTTCATATGCCAAGTCGAGCTCCTCGAACGCCGCCGAAACCGTGCGCACCACATAGGGGAACACGAACGCTGTGTGGAGCGCGGCTATCATCCAGAACCCTTTTTCAAGGATGGCAAGCCCGTACTGCGAGCCCCAGAAAAGATAGACTGAAAAGCCGAGCGCGGCTGTTGGGAGGATGAGCGGCATGTCGACAAACGTGTTCAGCATCTCCTTTTTCATTCCGCCCGAGCGGGAAATCATCCACGCCATGGGGATGCCGAAGAGGAGGGAAAGCGATGTGGCGATGAGGGCTATCTGGAATGACGCAAAAAGCGCATCGATGACCTGCCGGTTGATTTCTATCTTGGTGCCCATCGAGAGCACGAAAATCGCTGGCAGGAATATGAAGAAGAGGAAAAAAAGGATGGCGGATATGTAAAGCGCGCTTGAGATTGCGCCGTTTTTTGAGAAGATGTCGATTTTCCTGCCTATTAGCTTAAGCATGCGAGAATGCCCTCCCGAAAAAATGATGAGGAATAAAGATTTAAGAATGGTGGGGGCAAGGTAGTCTGGCAGCGGACTAAGGAAGCTGAGGCAGGATAAGGCATTGGGTTGTTGAGTGGGACTATGGAAATGGGAAAACCGCAAGTGGAGATAGTTCCGGCAATACTTGTGAAAAGCCGCGCTGAGTTCGAAGCGAAAATAGCGCTGGTTGCGCCCTTTGTCGCTCGCGTGCAGATAGACATAATGGACGGGAAGTTCGTGCCGAATAAAACGCTTCAGCCGGAGGAGTTTCCTCAGCTTCCTATAGGGCTTGAGGCAGAGTATCATTTGATGGTGGAGAACCCAATTGACTATGTGCGCAAAATTGGGAAGAAGGGCGCGATTTACGAAATGCATGTGGAAAGCGTGAAGGATGTTGGCGCTGCGGTTGCGGAAGTGAAAAAGCTCGGCGGGAGAGTGGCGCTTGTGATTTCGCCGGATACCCCTGTTTCCTCAGTGGAGCCCTATCTTCCGCAAATAGAGCACGTGCTTGTGATGACTGTCTATCCTGGCTTTTCCGGGCAGAAGTATCTTCCAGCGATGGAGGAAAAGATGCGCCGCCTGAAGGGGCTTGGCGCCATAGTGGAAGTGGACGGCGGGATTGACATCGGCACTGCGAAATCCGCCGCGAGGGCGGGCGCGACGCTTCTGGGGGTTGCCTCCGGGATATTCGCAAAGCCGGACATGAAAAAAGCGATTGAGGAAATGAGGAAGGATGCCGAAGGGTAGTGCCATGAAGCTGAAAACAACCAAGGAACTTGCGCTTATGGCAAACACGCTGCGCCAGGACATAATAAGGATGCTTCTGCCTGCGGCATCAGGGCACACTGCGGGGCCCCTTGGAATGGCTGATATTTTCTCCGTTCTTTATTTCCACGAAATGAATTATGATTCCAGGAAGCCGGATTGGAAAGAACGCGACAGGCTGGTGCTTTCAAACGGGCATATCTGCGCGGTCCTTTATGCATCAATGGCGCGCGCAGGCTATTTTCCACCTGAGGAGCTTTTGACATTCAGGAAGCTGGGCTCCCGCCTTCAGGGGCATCCGAGCCGCGAAAAGCTGCCAGGCGTGGAAAATTCTTCAGGCCCCTTAGGCGAGGGGCTGGCGATTGCGTGCGGAATGGCGCTTGCCGGGAAGATGGATGGCGCTAAATCGAGGGTTTATTGCCTCACTTCTGATGGCGAGCACCAGGAAGGCTCTACATGGGAAGCGGTGATGCTTGCGAACAAGTACAAGCTTGACAACCTGGTTGCGATTTGCGACAGGAACTACATACAGATAGACGGGAATACCGAGGACATCATGCCTCTTTCGGACATGGCTGAAAAATACCGGGCTTTCGGCTGGCATGCGATAACCATTGACGGGCATGATTATTCTGCGATAATTGCTGCGCTTGACGAAGCTAGAAGGACAAAGGGCAAGCCCACCATGGTAATCGCGAATACGATACCGGGCAAGGGTGTAACGTTTATGGAAAGGGACTACAAATGGCACGGGAAGCCGCCGAAAGAGGAGGAAGCGAAGGCTGCGCTTGCTGAGCTTGAGGAAGAGAGGCGAAAAATCGAAGGGGGGATTGCATGAAAATGAATCAGAACATGCACCTCCTGGATTTGCATTCCCCTGAGCTTAAGAAATCCTCCACGCGCGAGGCGTTCGGCGCTGCGCTTGCGGAAGTCGGCGGGCAAGACGGCAATGTCGTTGCGCTCTCCTCAGATGTCGCAGGCTCGGTGCAGATGGAGACTTTCGGGAAGAGGTTTCCGGAAAGGTTCTTCAATGTCGGGGTTGCGGAGCAGAACCTGGCTGCTGTTGCCGCAGGGCTTTCCTATTCGGGAAAAATTGCGTTCATAGGCGCTTTTGCGATGTTCTCGCCAGGCAGGAACTGGGAGCAGGTAAGAACCGCCATCTGCTATGCGAATGCGAACGTGAAAATTGAGGGCTCGCATGTGGGCTTGGATGTGGGCGAGGACGGAGCGACCCACCAGGCGCTTGAGGACATCGCGATTACGCGGTGCCTCCCGAACATGCGCGTGATTTCGCCTTGCGATTTGGAGGAGACTAAGAAGGCCGTTTTTGCCGCGTGGAAAACGCCCGGCCCGTTCTACCTGCGCTGCACCAGGAACGCGGTTGCGAATTTCACCACGAAGGAAACGCCGTTTGAGGTTGGCCGGATGAATTTGCTTCGTGAGGGGGGCGATATTGCGATTGTCGCGGCAGGCAGGACGGTGTTTGATTCATTGATGGCTGCAGAGGAGCTTGAGAAAGAGGGCGCAAGCGTGGCGGTTGCGAACATGCACACCATTTCTCATCCTGATGCTGCCGGGCTTGAGGCTTTGGCAAGAAAATGCGGCTCAATAGTCACGGTGGAAGACCACCAGGTTGTCGGCGGCTTGGGAAGCGCGGTGTGCGAGACTTTGTCTGAAAAATACCCTGTGCGCGTGAGGCGGATGGGGATGAAGATGAAATTCGGCGAGTCAGGCAGGGGGCCGGAAGTGCTTGGGAAATACGGGCTGGACAAGGACGGGATTGTGCGCGTGCTGCGCGAGGAAATCAAGGGAAATGGATGAAAAACGAGAACCCACGTCTTTTTATTTGCTTCCATAAATAGACTATAAGCATGGGCAGGCTAAAACCTACGATGCCAAGGGTCCTTTTTGTTTCCGATTTTGACGGGGCGCTCATAAGGACCAACACAGACACGCTTATTTTCCAGAAGCTCAACCCCCTGATGGACAATGTGGTGAAGGCAGTCATAATGGAGAGAGACGGCAACATCCGGCTGGTGGAGCAGAACGGGCTTCTCCCCCTAATGCGGCAGGCCGGGGCGAAGATAAGCAAAGGCAGGTATTCCTACAGCGTCCAATGGGCAGAGGCTGAAAACCCGGTTCTTCCTGAAAGTGCGCTTAAGACTGTGATTGGGAAGCGGGCGATACAATACTATGGGACGGACGAGATACCCGCAAGGGAATTTCTCATGTCCCTGATTCCTGGAAACGCTGAAATCGACGAGTACCTGGGAGGGGCGCAAAACGCCTGGAGCGCATATGAGCAGAGGTTCCGCCAGTTCCTTGCTGGCAAGACTACCCAGCTGGGGTTCCATGAATTCACCGACGCCGTCTTTACCAAGCTGTTCAAGTATTCGGATGTGGTGGAAGCATCTCGCCAGATAGCCAAGAACGACATACGCGAGGGAGTGGGCGACCTCTTCGAGCTTCTTTGCAGCAAGGGGGCGCACATCGCAATCTGCTCCTATTCCTATGTCCACACCGTGCAAATCGTGCTCAAGGACATGATATCAAAGCACACAAGGTACGTCAGGAAAGTACCCTTCAGCGACGCCCCGATAGGCACAATAGTGGCAAACAGGATGCTCAGGAACGACCTTAACGACAATGCGATAACCGGGATTGTGCACATAGGGAACAAATGGCGCACGCTTGACTCGAAGCTCGCCGACCTGGCTTCGCTGGAGAGGGATTCGGACGGCAGGTACCTCCATAGCATTGCGTATGAGGACGACCCGAACAGCGTGAAGGAGATGGGCTCGCGATTCAGGACTTCGGTGCTGCTGATAAAGGAAGCGAACAGGGGGGCGGACATTGGCAAGATAAAGGCAGACAGCGGCATCGCATTCGATGATCCGGTCAGGCTTGAAACGTGCCTGGAGGAAAACGGGGGAGTGGACGGCCTTGCGGGCATAGTGAAAAAGAGCATCGAAGGGATGGAAAGAAGCGCCATGTGGCCTTTCGGGTCACTCTTGAAAGTGCTGCCGTTGAACAGGGGCAGATAGGCGTTTTAAATCCCTCCTGCGCTTAGCTCCAGGGGTGCCAACATGAAAATATTCATTGACAGCGCGGATGCCGGGAAAATAAGGAGGTTTGCAGGCTCCGGCCTGGTCGACGGCGTTACGACAAACCCGACGCTCATTTTGCGCTCTGGCAGGAAGCAGAAGGATGCGATAATGGAGATATGCGGGCTTGTTGACGGCCCAGTTTCAGTGGAGGGAATCACAGACGATGCGGAAAGCATCGCAAAAGAGGGGGCAGAATTCGCATCCTGGCACAAGAACGTGGTGGTGAAGGTGCCTATGACAGAGGAAGGGCTCAAGGCGGTGCGGCTTCTCTCGAAAAAAGGGATAAGGTGCAATGTGACCCTTGTTTTCTCATCTTCGCAGGCGCTTTTGGCCGCGAAAGCCGGCGCGGCGTATGTCTCGCCCTTTGTCGGGAGGCTCGATGACATAGGCGAGAAGGGCATTGCGCTTATTGCCGAAATAATGGCGATATACAAAACTTACGGCTACAAGACGCAGGTTATTTCAGCCTCCATACGCTCATGCGAGCATGTGGCGCAGTCCGCGCTTGCCGGGGCGGACATAGCCACCGTGCCCCCGGAGATACTTGAGAAGATGTTCATGCACAAGCTGACCGATGCCGGGATAAAGAAATTCAAGGACGATTTTGAGGCGGCACGGAAAATCACGATGTGATTTTCTCGCCCATTGAAGCGGACTTCAATCGGGCGGAAACTTACGAAGTAAGTTTTCTGACAAGTGGGGCCGCAACCCTACTATGGCATGGAAAATCCAGAGACGATGCGGATGCCGAATCCGCCTGCCTTTTTTGGCGCCCTTATCTGTCGCTTTTTTAAAATAGCCCGCGGAATTATGGGCATGATGCACCAGAAGGAAAAGATGGCCCGCGTCTTCTCATCAGCCCTTCCGAAAATAAAGCCTTCGGCGCGCGAGACCGAGGAATGTTTTGAAGCGGCAGCCCATCTCATAAGGAAGCTGGAGCGGGTGGTCCCCCAGTCAGTTGAAATACGGCTGGCAGGCTCGCTTGCCAAGGGGACGAATCTTTCAAAAAACAACGAGTTTGACATATTCATCCTTTTCCCAAGGCACTACCCGCACCATGAGATGGCAATGCTCGGGCTCCATTATGCAAGGCGCGCGTTTGCGGGAATGAGGATAGAATCAAGATACGCGGAACACCCTTACTTGCAGGTGTTCCACGGCGGCTTCCATGCGGACATCGTCCCGGCATACAGGATAAATGACATCGGGCAGAAAGGCTCCTCTGTCGACCGCTCGCAGCTGCACACGCAATATGTGAATGCGAAGCTTGATGCGAAGGGGAAGGACGACGTGAGGCTGCTCAAGCGATTCATGAAGAATTTCGGGATATACGGCGCCGAGCTTAGGGTGGAGGGGTTCTCAGGATACCTGTGCGAGCTCCTCATAGCCCATTACGGCTCGCTTGCGAAGCTTATGGAAGCGGCCTCGAAATGGGATGCGCCTGCGATTGACATGGCTGGCGGGAAAAGCGCAGCCGAGCTCCGCAAGGAATTCTCCTCGCCGCTCATACTGGTGGACCCGACCGACCCGAAAAGGAACGTCGCGGCGGTGGTCGCAGAGACCTCGCTTTCAAGATTTGTCTTCGAGTGCCGGCGCTTCCTGAAGGGCCCTTCGGAACGGTTCTTCTTCTCGCAAAAAAAGCAGCGAAGCGCTGCGGAAATAGGGGGCGCGATAAGAAAGAGGGGGACGCTCTGCCTTGCGGTGCGCTTCCCCGCGCCAAAAGTCGTGCCCGATGTCCTCTGGCCGCAGCTCAAAAAGGCGGCGCAGGCGCTGGTGCGGCATCTTGAATCGCTTGATTTTTCGGTGTTCGGGTATTACCACTGGAGCGACGGGAACGAATGCGTGGTGCTTTTGGAGCTTGACTGCTGGCAGCTTCCCGCGGTGAAGAAGTCGCCCGGGCCCGGCGTGAGGTTCGCCTCCGATGTCGAGGAATTCGCAAGGAAGCATGCGGACTGCTACAACCTGCATATCGAGCACGACCGGATGGTGGCTGTCGAAAGGCGGGAGGAGACGGATGCGCTTGGCGCGCTTGCCAAGGCATGCAAGAATCCGCACGGGCTGGGGATACCTTCGCACATGGAAGGGCCACTCGCCCAATGCAGGATAATCGATGCGAAGCGCCTTTCCGGCAAGAAATACCGGGAACTCCTCTCGGACTATTTTTTCATGAAAATAGCCTGAATGGGGATTAGGTTTTTATTTCTTCGATGGGATTTTGTGCGCGAGGCGATTATGTGAGGATGTCCCTGCTTGCTTTGGTTTGCGCCATGGTTGTTTTGTGCGCCGGGGTTGCGCATGCGATTGACACGACCCCATGCGCGGACGGAACGCAATATGGGAAGTGTTCCGTGAACCCGCCAGGATTCCTGTGCACCGGCTCGCCCGGCTCGCACGCGCTGGTGCAGGACACCACGCACACCATCTGCAAATGCTCGGATGCGCCAGGATACATCGAATCGGGAACCGACTGCGTTGCGGCAAAATGCGGCAATGTCGACACCAATACATGCGACCCTAACAACAAGCCCAAGCTCTGCGTGAACGGCGCGCTTGTGGACAACGCAACGCGCTGCGGCTGCCCTTCGGGCAAGAGGATTGCGGCAAACGGGCTCTCGTGCGAATTCATACCCTGCAACGACAGCGGGATAAGCGTCCTTGAGGGGCAGTGCGCGGTTAAGTCATCCGGCAAGAAGTGCTCCAATGGGGTGCTGGTGGACAGCGCGTCAACCTGCCCGTGCAAGAGCGGGCTTACCAAAGTCGGCGAGAAATGCATGCTGCTCTGCTCAGATGGGACTCAAGACGGCGCATGCTCGGCGGCAAAGCCGAAAAAGTGCGTTAACGGGTACCTTATTGACGGCGCGGACACCTGCGGCTGCCCGGAGGGCAAAAGCGCAGTTGGCAAGCAATGCACCGACTCCATACTTGGCGCGCTTGGCGGCGCTGACATGCTCGGAGGCTCGTCTTCAGGCAACCAGACAGGGCAGGCTGCAAGCGGCGCGTCGCCCCTTTCCTGCTGCTGCCTCCCCACCGCGCTTATAGCGCTTGCCTTCGGCTTCGTGTTCGTGAGGAAAAAGTAGAAGAAGCGCGGATTTTTTTGTTTTTCAGCGCCTATTGCCCGCCCTAATCCGGCACCTGGTAGCCGCGTATGTATGCTGCCATCCCGTCGATTCCGGCGGAGTCGCCCTTGGAGAATTTTTCGTCTGAGTTCCGCCCTGAGAAATGGGCATGGATTTCTTCACCGCAGTGCTCGAAATTTATGCTGACGCTTAAGACGTTGATGACGCCTATTAGGTTGTTCCGCCTGTTGTCAGGAATCCGCACATGAACAAAATGCGCGGAGCTGGCGCCAGATGCGGGCATGGAAACCTCAATCTTGCCATAATCGCCGCTTAGTTCCCCGCCTTTCATCCGGTTGTAGCCCGCATTCTCGCTGGCGGCTTTCCTTAGAATCTCGCACAGGCTGCTGGCGAAGGCGAGCTGTTCGCCATGGCGCTTGAGGGCATCCCGGCTGCGGACAGCACCATCGTATTTTTTTTCGGTAAGAACCGCGAAGCCGAGAAAAGGCCTTATGTGGCCGCTTAGGCCCTGCGTCCTTATTTGCCCGGAAGTAAGAACCTTCATTTCCACACCTCGCCGGGATTAGGGAAACATCTTCTTTTAAAACTGCCCGCGAATCAGCGGCTTTTGTGGAGGGAACGGCATTCTTGGCAGCGTTTCAGCAGAAGGAGCCTGTTTTTGCGCAAGTCTATCCTGTGATTCTGATGCCTTAGGGGGAGGTACGAGAAATCGGCTGAACTGAGGGTTTTCTTCGCCTTGTAGCCCCTCTTTCGCATCTCGCGCTTGAGAGCGGCGAACCTTTTGGCCACGCTTTTCGGCTCGATGCAGTTGTGCGCCAAAAAGCCGTCAAGCCTGCGGCGCTTTTTCATCAATCCCGCAATCATCAGGCACTCGACATACTCGCCCCGAAGGTGCTTGGAGCACATCTTTGAAGGGGAAGCCATCCACATCCTGACCATGGCGATTCAATCGATTGTAGGCTATTTAAAATGTTTGACCCAGGTTGGAAGCATGGCTGTGAAGACCGCCCAGATAAGGATTATGCGCGCAATGCCCTGCGATTTGCCCTGCGTAAGGGGGCTCCAGGAGCGCAACCACAAGGACAACCTTCCCCCTGACAAGCTTGCGCAAGGCTACCTGAGCTTCAGGACGGAATTGCCGCTTCTTGGGCGCATTGAGAAGGAAATCGGGATAGTGGTTGCCAAGAGCGGAAGCGATATCGCCGGCTTCGAGATTCCGAATGACGAATCCCACAGGCTTGAGGCGAGGGGGGCTTGGATCCGATAGTCCCTGCGTTTCAAAGCCTTTTTTACAAGGGCAAGCGGCTGACAGACTGCCAATGGGTGACCGGGCAGTACTGCGTCGATGAGCGTTTCAGGGGGATGGGAATCCCGTCCATGATGCACCCTGAGTTCCTAGGTATGCTTAGGGGAAAATTTGAGCTTCTTGTCTTCATCATCGCTTCCATCAACGCGCGCTCGCTGCATGTCGCGATTGAGAAGTTCGGAATGGTCGAGGCTATTGGCGATGCCGCCCGCACCTGGAAGGCATTGGTCCAGGAGATAAAGGGCTAGAAATAGGAAAAAAGAAAGAGGCCCCGACCGGATGGTCAAATCTCGAGACGATTTGCCCAATTGTCGTCCGAAGGACGGCAAATCCGCAAACTCGCGCCGAGTTTGCGGGCGAGGGAGGGGCGTCCGCTATTCAATCA
>CAYWFJ010000006.1:29314-38345 GCA_964458205.1 Microcaldota archaeon
ATCGACAATCTGGGATGCTAACCACTACACCATCGAGGCTTGTTTCGGGAGAATCGTATCCCGCCAGTGTGATATGCCCGGCGCCTTTTTACTCCTTTCCATGCGGCGCAAAAAGGGCCATTGAACACACAACATCTTGATGACTGCCAGCACAATCGCCGACGGCCGATGGTTTTTCTACAGCCAAGCGCTCTACCAGGTTGAGCTATGGCGGGAAAACGCACCGATGTCCCGAAACTGCAGGTTAGATTATCGGCAAAATGTTTAAATAGGGTGAATAAGGCGGCGGGGTCACTCCCCATACACGCGCCCCTCCCAAAGCCCCCGGGCAAAGCTCAGCGACAATGTCGAGAGCACGAATGCCACTGCCGGTATGGCGGCGTTTATGAGCGGGTCTGGCACCCCGATGACAAGCAGGAGGAGCGCGATGCAGGCGTAAGTCGCGAGGAAGACCAGCGTCTTTCTCGTCTTTGAGACCTCCCATGCCTTGTCCCGCTCGACTCGGGCGTTCCGCGCCTTTATTTCGGCGATGTCGCGCTCAAGCGAGGTAAGCTTTTTCCGCATGAGATAACAGTGTTACGCTCGTTTATAAATATTTCATGCCTCAACTGGGCTACTGAAAAATCACTCGCATGGAGGTGGAATGGATGGAAACGGCAACGAAATCCTTTAGACCAAGTTCCCCTGGCGTGAGTGGTAGCTGGCGAGACTAAGCCGTGTTTTGACGGAAGAAAAAAGATGGATGAGCGGAAGCTTTCCCTTCTTGTGAGGCTTCTCCTTGTCGAAAGGCTCAGCGTGAGGCGGGCTGCGGACGAAATAGGCGTGTCGCACATGACCGCCTACCGCGCGCTTGAAGGGGTAAGGATAAACTAGGGGGGATTTTTGTGGAATTCGAGAAAATACTGCTGGACGAGAACGACGTGCCAAGAAGCTACTATAACATACTTCCTGACATCGCAGGCGGGCTTGCGCCCCCCCTTGACCCAAGGACGATGGAGCCTGTTTCGCCGGATGCGCTTGAGGCCATCTTCCCAAAGGAGATAATACGGCAGGAGATGTCGCAGGAAAGGTTCGTCGCAATCCCGGAAGAGGTGCGTAGCGCGCTTCTTTCGATGGGGCGGCCATCCCCGCTTTTCCGCGCGAGGAGGCTGGAGAGGCGCCTGAAGACCCCTGCAAGGATATACTTCAAGCACGAGGGGCTCAACCCTTGCGGGAGCCACAAGCCGAACACCGCGATTGCGCAAGCCTACTACAACCAGAAGGAAGGGGTGGAAAAGCTTGCGACCGAGACCGGCGCAGGGCAGTGGGGCGCCTCGCTCGCATATGCGTCCGCGCTCTTCGGGCTTTCATGCGAGGTGTTCATGGTAAGCTCAAGCTTCGCCTCCAAGCCCTACCGGAAGATAATGATGGAGATGTACGGGGCAAGCGTGCATTCCTCCCCGAGCGAGTGCACTGCGTTCGGGAGGAAAATCCGGGCTGAAAACCCAAGGCACACCGGGAGCCTTGGTATTGCGATAAGCGAGGCGATTGAGGCGGTGGTGTCGGACAAGGGAGGAAAGTCGAAATATGCGCTTGGGAGCGTGCTCAACCACGTGATGCTGCACCAGACCGTCATCGGGCAGGAGGTTTCAAAACAGCTTGAAATGGCTGATGAAAAGCCGGACTATGTCATCGGCTGCATCGGGGGAGGGAGCAATTTCGCAGGAATCTCGTTCCCGCTTGTCTATGAGAAGAAGAAGGGGAAGAACGACGCGAAATTCATCGCAGTTGAGCCGTCAGCCTGCCCGTCGACCACCAAGGGCGAGTTCAGGTATGACCATGGCGACACTGCGGGCATGACGCCGCTCCTGAAGATGTATACGCTGGGCAAGGAATTTGTTCCCCCTGAGCTTCATGCGGGGGGGCTTCGCTACCACGGGATGGCTCCGACCGTTTCCGCGCTTGTGCGCTCGCAGGAAGTGGTGCCTGCCTCTTATCCGCAGGAAAAGGTGTTCGATGCCGCAATGCTGTTTGCAAGGACAGAGGGCATCGTGCCAGCGCCTGAAAGCTCGCACGCGATAGCGGCGGCAATCGACACCGCGCTTTCGTGCAGGGAAAAGAACGAGGCGAAGGCGATTGTGTTCAACCTAAGCGGGCATGGGCTCTTGGACCTGCAAGGCTATGCGGGGCATATGTCCAATAAATAAACTGCTTGGAAATGCATGCAGGCGCTTGCGATAGGGAAAGCCTAAAAAGCGGGCGTGAGAATGGCAGGCATGGCAATCCCAAAAGCAGTTGTTTTCGACATGGACGGCGTCATCTACCGCGGGGCGCACGGGGTGCCCGGGGTCGCGTGCGAGATATACCGGCTGCAAAAGAGAACGCGCGTGCTTTTCCTCACCAACAACGCCACCAAGAGCCGTGCGGAATGCATAAGGGGCCTGGCAGGGCATGGAATAACAGCAAAGGGGAATGAGATAATGACAGCCGCCTTTGGCTGCGCGAAATACGTGCAGGAAAAATACGGTGCAGGAAAACCGGCCTATGTTGTCGGCGAACAGGGGCTCAGAGACGAGCTTGAGGCGGCAGGCGCGAAATTGGTGGAAGGCGAGGGCGCAAAGCTTGTCGTGGTGGGGCTGGACAGGCATTTCAATTACCAAAAGCTTGACATGGCAGTAAGAAACATCGAGGCAGGCGCGAAATTCATACTTGCCAATTCCGACCCAAGCTACCCGACCGAGGCTGGAAAGTCGCCTGGAAGCGGCGCGATTGCCGCAGCAATCGCCTATGCTTCAGGAAAGGAGCCGGATATTGTGCTTGGAAAGCCGTCCACCTACCTTATGGGCATTCTTCTTGATGCGCACAGGATAAAGCCCGAGTCTGCCGCGTTTGTCGGGGACAGGCTGGATATCGACATTCGGATGGCGAACAAGATGGGCATGAAATCCGTCCTCGTGCTAAGCGGCATTGCGAAAAAAGAGGATTTGAGGCATGTTTCCGCATCCGAAAAGCCGGATGCCGTGATTGGAACAGCTGCGGATGTCGGGCGTGCGCTTGGGATTTAGAAGAGGCTCCTCCGGGTCCGACAGCTTGCAGCTTACCTGAACAAATCCCTTACTGCCTGCTCGATGTTCTCCTTTGTCTCATCGCTCACTTCCTCGTGCATCGAAGGGGTGGAGCCGGACGCAGCCACTATCGGCTCGCTTGCGGGAGACTGCTGCAGCGGGGCGGTGGGCGCGGAAAGAAGCGCGGAAACGCTCACGTGCACGGTTGCCCCGCAGGAGGAGCAGCGCGCGGAGACGGTTATCTCCTCTATTGGCATGTCCGAGCTGAAATCGAAAAAGTTGCTTGCGCCGCATTTGCATAAGACGTATTTCTTGAGGGAAACCATCGGACCACCGAATGAGAATGCGCGAACAAGGATTATATATCCGCACCCCCAACTAAAAGCATGGCTGATGTCGGGAGGGGCCTGGAGAGCATTGCGTCCACCTCAGAGGTACGCATACCCTCCGACCCTTTGCTCCAAATCATAGGGCAGGATGAGGCGGTAAGGATAGGCCGGCTGGTCGGGAAGCAGAGGAGGCATCTTTTGCTAGTCGGGCCCCCGGGAACAGGGAAAAGCATGCTCGCGCAGGCGATTGCGTCCACCCTGCCAAAGCCAAAACAGGAAATCATCATACTCCATAACCCTGAGAAGCCGGAGCGCCCGGTGGTGCAAGTGAGGGTGCCCCAGCCAAAAAAAGCCGAGTCGAAGTCGGTCGGCATCCTCCTTGAGCCTGCCGAGGTGCCGATTTTTGTCGCAGAGAAGCTCGGATTCCGCTGCAGGCGGTGCGCGAGGATTTCAAGCCCGGACGCGTCAAGCTGCATTTGCGGCGCGGACAAGTACAGGCGCGTGCGGGGGCCTTTCGAGGATTTGCTTGTCGGAAGCTCGATGCCCGAGCGGGAGGACCGCGTGAACACCACAAGGATAAATGACGGGCGGGAAGAGCTTATTGTTTTTGAAAGGAGGGGCGCAAGGGTGGCGCTTCTGACGCAGAAAGACCTTTCCAAAATGGCGCAGATGAACAGCAGGATGCAGTTCAAGGTGCTTCTTCAGATTGGCCGCCCGATGTTCGTGCAGGCAACAGGGGCTTCCGAGACCGAGTTGTTGGGGGATGTGCGCCACGACCCGTACGGCTCGCATCCGACCATCGGCTCGCTCCCTTATACGCGGGTGGTGCCTGGGGCGGTGCACGACGCGCACGAGGGAGTGCTATTCATTGATGAGCTCTCCGCGCTTGGGAAGCTGCAGCGCGCCCTTCTTACTGCGATGCAGGACAAGAAATACCCGATTGCAGGAAGGAACCCATCCTCCACCGGCTCTGCGGTGAGGGTGGATGGGGTGCCATCAGACTTCATGCTGGTGGCTGCCGCGAACATAAACGACCTCCAGAACATACTGCCCCCCTTGCGCTCAAGGATAGTGGGCAACGGGTATGAGCTATTGATGAACACCCACATGGAGGACAACGAGGCGAACAGGATGAAAATCGCGCAGTTCCTTGCCCAGGAGATAATCCGGGACGGGAGGATTCCGCATGCGGATGCCGGCGCGATTTCGGAAGTCATCGCTTACGCGCAAAGGAAGGCGAAGGAGATAGACGGCGTGCCCGGGCTCACGTTGCGGCTTCGCATGCTCTCAGGCGTGATAAAGATGGCGGGGGACATCGCGGTGTCCGAAAGCAAGGAGAGCATCTGCGCGCAGGACGTGAAGTTCGCGGTCTCAAACAGCAAGCCCCTTGAAGAGCAGGCGACCGACAAGTACGGCTCGTGGTACCGCGCTTCGCTTGCAGATTATGGATTAAGGAAGGAAAAAAGCGGAAGCGAAGTTGGTTAGGCTTTTTCTAAATTTTGCTAAGCGCCCACATCAGGATGGCGGCGCTCGCAACAAGGATAAGCGGGAGCCCGAGGCGCAGTATCGCAACAACGGCGTTTATGGTGGAGGCTATCTCCGCGGACTGCCCTGCGCCGAACACGCGGATGGGGAAGCGCGCCTCCCCGCAGCCGAATTTGACCGGCTCAAGGCTGGCAACCGCCTTGGGGAAAATTGCGCGGATTGCGGCAAGCACATCGGAGCGCCGGTCCGTGCCGAGAGGGTGGAGCACGCCTCGCACGCTGTTTATCTGGTGCGTGTCGGTGGTCATCACTTCGCCCGTGCAGGCAAAGCCGTGCTCTTTCCCGAGGATGGAGAGAAGCTCGTTTATCTCGTCGCGGAAGGAGGGCACCACGCCGTTTGAGTCTATAAGGAGAAGCGCGTTCAGCTTCTTGCCGCGCGCGAAAAGCGCGAGCTTGAGCCCGTTCTTGCCTATGGTGTCAAGCGAAAGCTCGCATTGCGAGGAGGCGAAGAGGAATTTTTCCTGCGCTGTTTTTTTTGCGAAGAGCGCGTCCGTCGCGTCCAGCATTTCAAACGAGATGGGGCTGCCCACCTCGACCGATGTGATGTCGCCCGTCTCGGCGTTGTGCTGGTCCACCACGCACGCGGATGAGCAGTATCTCTTCGCCTTTTCCATGAGCGCAAGGCCGAGCCCGAGGTTGATGTCCTCCGTGGTCTTTGGCGCGCGGGTGTAGGAGATGAATGCGGAATCGTTTATGTGCAGGGCGGACGCGGCGACCGAGCCTGCCTTGCTTGAGAGGAACGCCATTTTCGCGTCCGAGAGCCTTGCGTGCGAGAGAGCGCGCTTGCAGGCGGAAACGACATTCCCTATGTCGTCCGAGGAAACCGGGTTGAAGTCGTGCGTGGCGGAGCCGTGGAAGACGAATACGTTGCTGTCTTTTTCATTCCGAAGCGCGTCAGAAATCATGGACGTGAATTCGCTCCCCCCAAGGTTGCCGAACGGGCCGAAGTGTATGTATGGGACTATGAAAAGCGCGTCGTTCGTTTTCCCGGAAAAGCGCCCCGCCCACACCAGCGTCTGTGCGTCCTCGCCAAGCCACTCGAACGCCTCCTCCAGGTCCTTCTCGCCGTAAAGCCATTGCGAGAGGAACATGGAAAGCGCGTCCATGCTTGAGACGCCGAGGTTCTTTTTCATGGGCGCGGAAATCAGGTAGAACATGACGTAAAGCGCCGAGAGGAACACGAACGCCGAGAGGCACACCTTCAAAAGGAGGTCGGACGCGTCGGTGTTGGCGACCGAGCCGGACCAGATGAGAAGCGCCACCGAGAAGAGCACCATCTGCATGGTTGCGAAAATAAGCGCGCTCTTGCGGAAATCGAATGCAAGGAGGAGCATGAAATACCATAAAACAAATGATACGCCGAAGCCAACGAATATCATGTTGACTGCCGGGGGCCAGATTGATGAAAGCGAGAAGGAAAGGAGGTAGAAAAGCCCGTAGAGAATTGCGGTGAGGAGCCCGAGGAAAACGGCGCGGCGGAAAATGGCTTTTCGCCTGGTTGCATAAAGAAGAAATGAGGAGAGGAGCGCAGGCACGGCAAGAAGGAGCAGCCCGTCAAGGCCGAACGCAAGCAGGCCCATGGGGGACATCTCGCGCCCCTTTGCCACTGCAAAAAGCATGCCGAAAAGGAAGGACACCGCAAGCACCATCAGCGTGGTCTTGGCGGGGTGGGGAAGCGACACGAAGTAGTTGGAAAGGGACAGCGCGTCCTTCTTTGCGTTTTGCATAGCGCACCTTGCTCAAAACCTACTTCTGGCGCGAGAGCGAGCCCTGCTTTGCGCGGGCCTTTGTGCTGCCGTTGCTCCCTATGAGAAGCTCCTGCAGCCGGCAGGTGTTCTCCAGGTACTCCTCAGCCATCTGCTCAAAGGTCTTGCCGGACTTTTGCGCAAGCTTCATGAGCTCAAGCGAAATGAACCTGATTTCGGAATTTGCCGCCATTTGCCCGTCGTTTTCCTCGTCGTCCATAGCCCTTATTCGATGAATACGATTATATATAAGTATCTCCGCTAGCACCCCATGGCAAGATTCTGCCCGATGTGCGGGAAAGGCGATTCGGAAGCCGAATTCTATGGCGAGCTTTGCATGGAATGCGCGCGCCTGCGCGTGAAGCCGCTCCCGGCGGTGAGGGTCACGGTCTGCCAGAAATGCGGCATTTTGCTTGACAAGGGAAGGAAGAAGAAAGGAATCGGCCTTGAAGAAGAGGTTGTCAGGCTTTTGAAGCTCAAGGGAAGCGGCGCGAAGCTGGATGAAAAGGCAGGAATGGTGGAATATGACACGCCGTGCGGCAGGATGAGGCAGGCGGTCGAGATACTGGTCGGCAAGACAATGTGCGCCGATTGCGGAAGGGCGGGCACGCAGTATTTCGAGGCGATTATCCAGCTTAGGGGGGATGCTGCAAAAATAGTCCGCATTGGCGAGCGGCTGGTCAAGCGCATCGAATCGCGCAGCTTCATCCCGAAAATAGAGGAGCTGAAGGAGGGAATAGACATTTACTGCGGAAGCCGGAACGAGGCGATTGCCGCGCTGAATTCGCAGGCCCTAGGGTTTCTTAGGACCGAGAAGCTTGCGGGAGAGAAGAACGGGAAGAGGCTTTACCGGACAACACTTCTTGTGAGGCTTTGAGGCTGGCGCCCACAGTATGCAGACTACAACATTTAAAACCACATCTCTTCAAGACCAACCCATGGCAATATACTCCGCATCCTGCCTGCCAAGGCTGGCGCGTTCGAAAGACAGGCTTGACCGAAAGGCGATGGAATTCCTGAAAAGGAAAGGCATCTTTGAAATATCCTACAAGGAATACAAATACCTGCGAGTCGGCATCACAGCCACGGATGTCAGCCGTAAGCTGTCAGGAGGCAGCCCGAAAAATACCGATGAATATTTTTGCTTTTGCCTCAAGGCTGCAAGCCAAGACGATGAGGTCGAGAAAGGCGCAGAATTCCGCCTGCCCTGCCTGGCAAAAGAAGATCTCGATGTCTTCAATGCAAACAGCAGGGCTGAATTAGGGGCAGGCAGCTTCAAGAGCTACATCGCTGCAAGGGAGAGGTTTGGGAACGAAGCGGGAGGCATCTTCGGGGCGATGGTTGGGGACGCCGGGCACCAATACTTTTGGAAAAGCATCGCATGCGCTGCCTTCATGATAGACACTGCGGCTGACTATAGGAAAGACGTCAAAAGCGGCATAGTAGCGCGCGCAAGCGCATCTGACCTGCTTGAGCTTGCAGGCAAGATCAAAAAATACTGCTGGGAAGTCATAAGGCAGCTTGGAATCATAAGCACCTTTCGGATGCTGTTTGTGCCGACAATCCACGCAATCATGGGCGGCTTCGAAGACGAGAGGAAAAAATGCGAGCCGCAGGAAATCCGCCTTTAAGACTAATGGCATCTCAGTGCCGCGAAGTAATCAAGCATTTCCCCAATCTGGCCGATTTTCCCTTTTTCAACATTCCACCTGCGCGCCATCGTGCCGTGCAGCTTCAGGTCCGCCTCAAGCGATTCAGCTTCAGAGTCGGTTTGCGGCTCGCGGATGAAATTTATCGGGCAAAGCGCGCCCTTTTTCTGCCTTTTGCAGTCGGTAAGCTCGAAAGGGTAAAGCCTGCAGACAAAGGGGCGGTGAGGGTAGATTTTGCAGGTTTTGTCCGCGTTAAGGAAAATGCAGTCGCCGCCTGGCTGCTTTTTGATTATGATGAAAAATTCCCGGACTTGCCTGCCTTCGGTTGAAAAAATCGGGAAATGGGGGGTTTTGCGCGAGTCCACGCAGCCTGAAAGCTCAAGGAAATCCCCCGGCGGCTTTGAAAGCGCCTGCTGGAGGCGGAGGGCTTCGGGTATGGTGAGGACAACCGCCAATCCGCGGCAGCATTTCGCGTCGCAGCTTCGGCAGGAGTTGGTGATGGATGCAGAAATAGCCATATGAACAACAGTGGGATCGTAGGGATTTGAACCCTAACATGCAGGTTTATTCTCGTGCCCGCTCTTTCGAGAGGGCGGAATCTGGAGCCTGCCGCGCTACCAGCTTACGCCACGACCCCGTGTTTCCACATTGTTTGCAGGTGACAATTTTATGAACGCCTGCGAGGGGTTGTGGAACGACCCCGTTGCGCTATGTTTGCTG
>CAYWFJ010000007.1:0-27835 GCA_964458205.1 Microcaldota archaeon
TTGGGGCAGCGGATGGCAAACCGCATGCTTTAAACAGGCTATTGGGTAGAATTGGAATGTTAGAAATGCCTTAGCCTTGCTGCTGAGGAAAGAAGGCGATTGGATGGGAAAGTCTATAGTCGATGACATAGTCGTAAAAATGGGCGAGCCGGCTGTGCCAGCCATACTCGAAGCCCTTGCCGGGCTTGAGGAAGAGCTTAGGGCGGATTTGCCTTATGCCAAGAAAATAACCACTGAAAAACGGATAAGCCGCCTTGTCGGGATGCTTGGCTTCATCGGCGGGAAGGAGGCTGAAGCCGCTCTTGTTGCGAGAAAAGACTATCCGAACGAGATAACAAAAGGAAAGGTGGAAGCCGCGCTGCTTAGGATAGAGGGACGCAAACTCGTGGCAGACAAGCCTGCAAGCGACATCACGGCAAGAGCTGGCGGGCAAATTGCGATGAAAATCAATGCTGAAGGGGCAAAGACCAGGAAGACTTAGGAAAAGAAACGCCCTCGCCGCGATTTTCACCAAGCCCCGCTTCTTTTGGGGTTGAAAGTCCTTTTCTTTCGACGCACTTTTTCGCCGAAGCGAAAAAGGCGCCCCTTTTTGCCCGAAGGCAAAAAGCGGGAGAAAAGGGATTTCATTTGAACGCGGATCTCAAGCTCCGCAAGCTCGCATGCTATCCAAGTTATACCACGAGGGCGGATTAATTGGAAGCAATAGGCTTAAGAAGATTGGAGGTTGGCCTGGCGCCTCGCGCGCCATCAGATATGGAAAATGTTTTCCGGGGGAATCGAGCCGCAGGCGATGTCCATAAGCTCGCCTTTCTTGATGAGCTTCTTGAAGTAATCCGACGCCAGGACCCTTCCTTGCTTGTGGGTGTAGTAATAGAACGACTCAAGCGCATTGACGATTTTTTGCGGCATGGAGGCGGCTGCCCGGTTTGGATCCACTATGGATATGCCGTCTTTTGTGGATGCGGCGTAAACCTTCGGCTTGCCTTCCTCGATTTCATCCTTGTGCATGCCATGGAGGAATTCGACCATCCATTTTGCATCCGGGCGGACTTTTGGAAGCGCCTTGAGCCTTATCCAGTTGTGGCCTGCGGCAAACGGCCCAAGCGCGCGGTTGAACCAAAAGAGGGGCCCTGCCCTCGTATAGAACCAGTCGAAATTGTGCCCGTCGGTGTCCATGAAGCCGATAGGCCCGTCTTTCGAGGTGAATTCCTTTGCAATCGCAATGTTTATGTTGTTCGGGGAAAGCGCCCTGCCCAGCCCCTGGCGTATGAGAAGCTCGCGCATGAAAGCCTCGGATTCGGATATGTTCGCAAGCCTGCGGCTCTTTTCAGCATCCGAAAAATGGCTGCACCTTTGCACATCGCGCCTGTAGGCGTCAAAATCCAGTGGGGTGGTGCCGACAGCGGCATTGAAGTGCCCGATGCCCTGCGAGCGGCGGAATATGCCGACCATGTCTGAGAGGCTTATTTCACCCTTGGCAAGCCGGTTCACTATGCCAACATCCGGAAGCCCGACGTCGCATGCGGGATGCGCTATCAAGCGCGCAACCTTCCCCCGATAATCCTCGCCATTATCAATAATGTCATATATCCTGAGGAGCTCGACACCCTGCGAGGCGCAAGGCGCGTACTCGTACGGGCGAATGGAAAAGTTTTCGCCCCAGAATCTTGAGGCAAGCGAAGGCGAATCGAAAAGCAAAAGCACATGCGGCCCGTTCGGATTTGGGATTTTGCCGCGATTTGGGATGTCGCAGGGGATGGACTCGGAAAGCGGCAGGGTTGCCTCGAAGCCAGGCACAACGCTTATGCCGTATTTCCCGGCTTCATCTGAGAATTTGCGCCAGCCCATATCAGGGAAATGGTTGTGGCATGTTACAATCGCAATGTCCGCATTGAAGAGGATGGCGTTGGCGAGAAAGGCCCTGTCGGAGGACCTGCCGTCATCCTGCATGCCGTCCACAACGTTGAGCGCCACGCCCCCGATTTCGGAGAGGTGGTTGTGGAGGAAAATGCGGTAGGAGAGGGCCGGCTTGAGCGCGGAGTTCTCTTCCGCGGCCCTGATGACGTTTGAGATGAACGCCTCCTGCCCCTTCCCGCCGGAATATTTGAAACTGGTTATGAGCCTGTCAAAGCCAAGCTGCGCTGCCGAGCGGGACTCCTCCGGGTTTGCCATCATGGCGCGAAGGCAGCCTTTGTCCTCGAAAAGAATGACGTTGTAGCTCGATTTTGCGTTTGGGCTGCCGCCAGGCCCTATCGCCCTTGAAAAAACCGACATGGAAGGGGCGTTCCCCCCGTAGCGGTCGGCATAGGAGCCAAGAGCGGGATGGAAGCCTATCTTCGCAAACTCGCGCATGAGCCCGCTTCGCGCCTCGTTGAGGTTGGATGCCTTCTGTGAAAATGCCATGCTCCCACCTAACTTTCTTGTCTGAAGTGTTTATAAAACTACCCATAAAATACTATAAAACACTACTTATTCTTATAAGAATAAAACCTGCACAATTTATTATAAGGAAAGGCGGCAAAGCCATCCCGAGGTGCTATTGATGGCTGCCAAGATATTCTCATCGGAGTCGGTTACCGAGGGGCATCCTGACAAGATATGCGACCAGGTCTCAGACGCAATACTTGACGCGATGCTGAAGGAAGACCCCAAAGCGAGGGTGGCGGTTGAAACGCTCGTCACCACCGGCAGCGTGATTGTGGCGGGGGAAGTCACAACGAAAACCTACGTGGATGTGCAGAAAGTGGTGCGGGAGACGCTTCGGGAAATAGGCTACACCAACCCCGAATACGGCATGGACTGCCAGGACTGCGGCGTGCTTACGGCGATACATTCCCAAAGCCCGGATATTGCGGTCGGTGTTGATGAGAGTGCGGCGCACGAGCAGGGTGCTGGGGACCAGGGGATGATGTTCGGGTACGCCTGCAACGAAACGCCGCAGCTGATGCCGCTGCCAATCACCCTTGCGCATGCGATTACCATGCGGCTTGCCGAGGCTAGGAAGAAAGGCGAGATACTGTGGCTTCGCCCTGACGGAAAAAGCCAGGTAAGCGTGGAATATGTGGATGGAAAGCCGAAGCGGGTGGCTGCGGTTGTGGTTGCAGCGCAGCACAATCCGGACGTCCCGAAGGAAACCATCAGGGGGGAAATAATCGAAAAGGTCGTGAAAGTGGCGTGCGG
Source organism: Microcaldota archaeon (assembly GCA_964458205.1). Taxonomy (GTDB): domain Archaea; phylum Micrarchaeota; class Micrarchaeia; order Anstonellales; family Anstonellaceae; genus UBA10161. The sequence continues at coordinate 3,181 of CAYWFJ010000007.1, forward strand.
AAAATGGCTGGACGAAAAAACGCAGTATTTTGTGAACGGGACAGGCGTATTCGTGACCGGCGGGCCGGAAGGCGACACGGGGGTTACCGGCAGGAAGATAATCGTGGACACGTACGGCGGCATGGGCAGGCACGGGGGAGGCTGCTTCTCCGGGAAAGACCCATCGAAAGTGGACCGTTCTGCCGCGTACATGGCGCGCTACATTGCAAAAAACATAGTGGCAGCCGGGCTTGCTGACCGGTGCGAGATACAGCTATCCTATTGCATCGGGGTTGCAAAGCCCACTTCGGTCTATGTTGACACTTTCGGGACTGGGAAGCTTCCAGACGAGAAAATCGAGGAAATTGCGGAAAAAGTATTCGGCCTCAAGCCCGCGGAAATAATAGAATCACTGGGCCTTCTGCGCCCGATTTACCGCAAGACCGCAAGCTATGGGCACTTTGGCAGGGAATTGCCGGAATTTCTCTGGGAAAGGAAGGACAAGGCTGAAGAGATAAGGAAGCTTGCGGGGATATAGCAAGGCGGAAGAGGCAAGAAAACCTTGCTGGAATGCGCAGGGGCCCACCGGCATGCCTGCAATGCGGCTGCCCTCCGCCGATAGGGGGATTTTTAAGCCTATTGCCCTCTAATTTGCCACCAAAAGGTGAATGTCCATGCTGAAAAACTGTACCACGTGCGGCTCGCAGACCAAGGAGTATTCCGAGTTTCCCTCGCCATACGACCCTTCGGTCAAGATAGTGCGCTGCAAAAGCTGCCGGAAGATTTCTCTCCCCTATGCCTGCCCTTCGACCGGCAAGATAGGCCCATAAGGTGTTCAAATGGGGCAAGTCGCAGTCATAATGAAAGTCATGCCTGAGGACATGGGCAAGTTCGACCAGCTGAAAAAGGACGTGATGTCCCTCAAGCCATACAAGGTCGAGGAGCAGCCTGTCGCGTTTGGCATAATAGCGCTTTCCCTCACATTCATAGTTGAGGATGGCGCAGGCGGGGCGGACCTTCTTGAGGCAAACGCGGGCAAGATCCCGAATGTCTCAGGGGTCGAAATCGTCTCGATGGACAGGCTATAGGCTCGAAGCCAAAAACAGGGCAATTGACCTGCAATAGCGGAGCGGTTTTAAGCGTTCTTTGTATCTATGGTTACATGCTCATTTACTTCTACGACCTTCGGACAAAACTGAAAGATTACAACCGAATCAAGCGCAACTTCTACTACGACCTGAAGAAGAACCGGCTTTCGACTTACCCGTGGAAGACAAAATCCGTAATAGTGGTGGAGGACAAGGCTGAAGGGCTTGCAGACCGCTTTTTCATGAAGCACAAAAGGCACATCGAAGTGTACAAAGCGCGCGCAACCTCGATTGAGGAAGTGTTCTAGAAAAAGGCGCCAAAGCGCCCGGATTGGGGTGGGCCCAGGCCGCCTGGAAGATAACCTAATTATTCCTTCGCAGCCCAATTAGCGCGGGAGGAAGGAAATGATAACCTCGCTGTCGCTTGAGAACTGGAAATCGCACTCGAAAAGCAGATTCGACTTCGCGTCAGGCACCAATATACTCCTTGGCAGGATGGGCAGCGGCAAAAGCTCTGTCCTTGACGCGCTCTGCTTCGCGCTATACGGCACTTTCCCGAAAATGTCCCGCCGAGACCAGACAGTCGAGAACATAGTGAGCATGGACTCTGGCGCGGAATGGGCGGAAGTCGCGGTTGAATTCGGGAAAGCCGGGCAAAAATACGCCATCATCCGAAGGATTGGGAAGAAAATCTCGGAAGCGGAAGCGCGCCTTGAGGGAAAAATGGCGCAGAAAGGCCCCAAGCAGGTGACCGATTATGTCACATCGGTGCTGGGCGTGGACTACGAGCTTTTCACGCGCGCAATCTATTCGGAGCAGAACCGCATGGACCATCTCCTCTCCCTCAACCCCCGCTCAAGGAAAACCGAAATAGACTGGCTTTTGGGGCTTGGGCAATTTGACACCGCGCGAGAGGAGGCTGGGAAGGCGGCGCTGCGGCTTTCCGAGCAGGCGGAAATGCTTGCAGCGGACTCCGACCCGGCGAAAGTTAAGGCGACTGAAGCGAAGATGGATGAGATTTCGAATCATCTTTCAAAAAGAAAGGAGGCAATGGAGACGATTGCGAAAAGGATGGAAGAGGCAAGAATGAAACTGGCTGAGAAGGAAACGTCGTTTTCCTCCCTTTCAAAAACCCGCGAGCAGGCGCAGAAGGAAAAAAGCGCGTGCGAAATCCTGCGCGGGGCCATAGGAAGGCTGAATAAAGAGGCTGACGGGAAAACCAGCCCGACCGCAGAGGATATTTCCGCAGCAACTGCTGCGCAAACGAGCAGTGAGAAGCGCCTGATTGAAAGAAAAGAGCGGCAGAAAAGGCTGCAGGCTGAAAGCTCGGCGCTGAAAAGCGAGTTCGCGGTTGCTGAAAGCAAGCTGAAACTCGCGCAATCCAGGATGAAGCGGAAAGCAGAACTGGCGGAGCAGATTGAGAGGGCATGCGATGGCAGGAAAGTGCACGAAATCCACGCCATTTGCGAGGAGAAGAAAACCTCCCTCACGGTAAAGACTGCGGCACGCGAGCGGCTGCTTGCGGAAAATGCCGAGCTTGAAAAGGCGGTGGATGCGCTTTCTTCTGGAAGGGGCAGGTGCCCGGTGTGCGACTCAGACTTGTCCGGCGGGAAAGCAACAGACATTGGAAGGGAGAAGAAAGGGCGGATGGGAAAGAACGTTGCGCTTGCAGCACAGCATCTCCTCGATATTGAAGCCATGAAAAAGGAGATAGCCGCTCTTGAGAAAGGGATTTCCGACATTGACGTTTTCAGAAGGGAGATTGCCCGCCTTGATGCCGAAGGCGCGGACGAGGGGGCGCTTGCGCAGGGGCTTGCCGCGCTTTCCTCAAGGAAAGATGCGAAGGTTGCCGAAGCGGAAAAGGTTGAGCAGGAAATCCCGCTTATCGAAAAGGAAGCGGCTTGCGCCCGCGAGCGCGCTTCCGAGATTGCGCGAAGCGCAAAGGTGTTCGAGGAGCTGAAAGCCTCGCAGGAAAGGCTTGCCGCATCCGAAAAAGCGCTTGCTGGGCTGAATTTTGACGAAACACTGTTCGAGGCGCTCCGCTGGGACTGCAACGCGCTTCGCGTGGAGCTTGCGAAAATGCAGGCGGAAAGCGCGGGCGAGGGGAAGCAGCTTGCGCTCCTGTCGGAAATGCTCGCGCTTGAGACGCGCAGCATAAGCTCGCTTAAGGAAAAGGCGCGGATTTCAGGGGAATATTCCAAGGCTGCGCAATCGATGTCCATCTACAAAAACAGCCTCTCCGCAACCCAGACCGAGCTTCGCCTGATGCTGGTTGGAGAGATAAACCAGGCTTTGGCGGAAATCTGGCCCTCGATATATCCATATTCGGACTACACAGGCGTGATGCTGCAGGCTGATGAGAAGGACTATAGGCTCCTTTTGCAGAAAGGGGAGTGGCTTGAAGTTGATTCGATAGCGTCAGGCGGCGAGAGGGCGTGCCTTTGCCTTGCGCTTCGCATAGCGTTCGCGACCGTGCTCACGCCCGACATCGGCTGGCTCATACTCGACGAGCCCACGCACAACCTGGACAGCGAGGCGGTCCTGATGCTCGCCGAGGCGATAGGCAGCAAGATACCCTCCATCGTGGAGCAGACATTCGTGATTACCCATGAGAGCGCGCTTGGCGAAAGCGTGAGCGGGAAAGTGTTCCGCCTGGAGCGGGACAAGTCGAAAAACGAGGCGACAAAGATAACCTCGTGAAGGCTGGCGGGCCGAAAGCTTTCCCGCATCCATCAAAAATAAGCGGCAAGCCTCAGCGCATGCTCGCATAGCGCCTTTGCCGGGGCTGTGCGGGCCCCTTTTGCCGCAAGGTGGCCCAAAACCGCGTGCCTGGAAACAGGCGAATACGAAACGTATTCCTGCGCAAGCCGCCCTAATTCGCTTTTTCTTGCAAATCCGCTTCCGTAAAGCGAGCGGAGGGTCGCAACCGCCTCGTAGTAGAGCGGATCCGAATCTGATGCTGCGGAAATCTTCGAAGGGTTCAAAAGCTTCGCCTCGCCCCCTGAGAATTCGACTTCGCCAGGCGAGATGCCCCCGCAGCAAAAGCCCCCTGTGTGGAGCATGGCAAGGCGCCTTATGACTGTGCGGCAGAAAGACACCCTCTCTTCCGCAGGCATGCCCGAGGGCAGGAGCGCGCCGCTTTCGGCGGATGAGAACCTGCCTTTCGGCCTGCAGACAATAAAGACCCTGCCATTCGAATCCGCGACCAGCCCGACAGGGAATGACGCGTGCTCGCTTAGGGAATCCGCGGAAGCGACCGCCATCTCGGCTTCCGAATGGCTGTTCGCAGGGAGCATCACGAACCGCTCGTTCCTTTCATAAAAGACCGCCCCTTCCGAAGCAGGCACCCGCCCCAACGGGTAGCTCAAATGCTCGAATCCCTCTGCAAGGACCGCGTATGAGTTCATTGCCTCACCTGGGATGGCCGAGCCTTGATAGGGGAATACCTGAAAACTGAAAGCGTGCGGCCAAGCGCCTTGCGGCGCGAGATTAAGACCGGCCGGACAGCGCGGGTGCTGCCGGTATATGGGGCAATGTTCCCTATGAAAGTGGCTATCTCGTTGCGATGGATGGCGCGGAAGATTCCAGAAGCCAGCTGCGCTGCGCGCAACGCTTCCGTTTGCCCCATAGCACTTGTGCTGATGCTTGACATGCTCCCACCTAACCTTCCCGAGTGTGGTTTCTGGTAAGAAGGGTATTTAAACCCATGTAACACTTTTTGCCTAATAGCGCTATAAGAAAGACATTTTTTGGATTGTTTCACGCAACTGTTTAGCGGATTCGTTAGGAATTGACGAAATCATGACTATTTCAGTCCCAAGCTCGAAGCCGGCCCACATGGCAACGCGGGGGAGTATCTCCACATGGAAGGAGAATTCGCCTTCCCCCCTTGGGGCCGAATGGAAGATGATGTTGTACGCGCGATAGCCCGTCAGCGAATCAAGGGCGGAAAGCGGGCGCTTGAGCGCCTCCGCAAGCGCCGCAATTTCAGCCGGAGGCATGCCGATGAGGGAACTTCTTTTTCCTTTCGGGATTATCCAAATCTCGTTTGGGAAGCGGGATGCTTTTGGGCAAAGCGCGGCAAACGAGCCGTTCTCGAATATCACCTGCTTCTTCTGTCTTGCAGGCATCTTCCGGAAAGCTTCGGCCTTTTTTGCCATGCGCAAAACCGCCTTTGGGGCGAATTCCATCGCCACAATCTGGGTGTGCGAGTGCTCAAGGGAGGCGCCAGCCGCCTGCCCCTCGTTCTTGAAAACAGAGACGTAATTTATCCGCGGGTCCTTGTATGCGGCTTCCATTCTCCTCTGGAGCATGGCCAAGTAGTCGGCGAGATTTTCCACTGTGAGCTCGGAGAGGGTGCGCAGGTGCTCCGGGGTCTCCACCACAACATCGTGCGTGCCGTATGCCTTCCTGCTTTCCTTGGAGAATGCCGGGAACTTGTTCGGGAAGCAGCGCACCTCCCACTTCCCCCCCCTCTCGATGCGGTCGATTTCAGGCGGGGTGAGGTGCTCGTTGCCAGGGCAGAAATAGCATTTCTCAGGAGGGGTCGTTTTTTCAACGCGCGGCTTTGGCGCATCGTGGGGCCTGGAGGAGCGTGTGGCGGAGATGACCACCATCCGCCCGAGGATGTCCTTCCGCACCTCGTTTACGGCCTTTTGCCTTGCTTCTTCTTCAGCCATGCAAAACCCCTCCAGCCCCAAAAGGCCAGGGCGCCTGCGGCACTTTCCCGCAGTGGCGCCGCGCAGCCTAAAGGAATGCCTCCACGTCCTGCTTCCGCTTCTGCTTCTCCTCCTCGAACCTTCTTGCGATTATCTCCAAATCCTTGCCCTTGCAGGAAAACGAGGATTTGCGGCGGCGCACCTTCACAAACACCGGCGAGCCGACCGCCTCGCCCACCAAAAGCGCCTCGCCAACGCGCAGCGTGGTTATGGAATCCAGCATCGACGAGTCTATGCCCTCGCACGATTCCCCGACATGCTTTATGTCAAAGGGGTTTGTAATCCTGAGGATTATGTTGGTGTTGCACTGCGCAAGCGCGGTTGTGGCAAGTTGGACCGGGCGCTGGGAGATGAGGCACAGGCACGCGCCGAACTTCCTGCCCTCGCGCGCGATGGTGGTGATGGGCCCCTTGGCAAGCGCGAATTTTTTCTCCGCCTTTTCTGGCGCGAAATTGTGCGCCTCCTCCACCACCAGGAGGAACGGGGGGATTTTCCCCTTTTTGCGCATCCTGAAAAGCCGCCTGCAAAGGTACGAGACAATTATCTGCTTTTTTCTCGCGTTGTCTATCTCCGAGAGGTCGACAACGGTCAGCTTGCCGGACGCCACCGAGTCCTCAAGCCTTGGGAAATCCGACTGGGCGAAGAGGCGCAATGCCCGAAGCTCGGAAAGCCACGCGACAAGCGGGCGCTTCACGTTGTCCTTTTTCTTGTCAGCCATGTCCGCCTCAATCCGCGCAATCAGATCGTCAAGCGAATAGGAGGAATTCTTCGCCTTCATTTCCGCGCGAAGCGCCTGCATTATGGGGACCAGTTCGCGAAGCTGCGTGGAGGACATCTCGGGGATCCATTCGCAGAGCATCTGGGGGGTGACGCGCCTGAATGCCATGCGGAATTTTGTGGCGCTGACCACCTCGGTGCTTTTGGCATACTGCGTCTGGCGGAATCCGACGTACTCCCCGTGGCTGTCAAGGACCACGATTGCAAGCCGGCCGTTCTCCGCTTTCCTGTCCAGCAGCTCCTCCATCATCACGGAAGTAAGGTATGACTTACCGCTTCCGGACATCGCAAGAATGGCAAGGTGCTTCTGGAGAAGCCGGCCCATCGAGATTCTCGCAGGGAGCGAATGGTGCTGGAGGGTGCCCAGCTCAAGCCCGTTTTCGTCCAGGTGGAGGAATCTCTTGAGAAGCGCATCCTCGGCTGCGATTACCCTGCTTCCAGGCGCCACAGGGAAGGTGCTCCTGACTATGCCCTCCCCCTCGAACACCCCGTGCACGCGCACGTTCGCGACCACGTATTCCCAGTCGGCTGTCGGGAAACTTTCGGACATCGGCGAATTGCGCTCGTACTCCGCCACCGATTCCGCGCGCTCGAAATAGCGGTTGGCGCGAGTTATCTCGGTTATGGAGCCGAGCACAAACCCGCCTTCGCTTGCCACCTTCACGAACTGCCCCTTGCGCACGCTTGGGCTCGAGATTACAAATGAAAAGAGGATGGTGGTCGGCCCTTCGAGGGTTGATATGACTGTGCCAAGCCCGTTGTCTGCCATCAAAATCACGCGCTATTCCTCGAAATCTAGCCCCGCTTAACCTTTTAAAGCGAAGCCGAGAAGTAAACCGGTGACGCCATGGCTTCGGTGAGCGCCGAAAAAGAGGAACTGCCTTTTGCCGCACGCTACGCGCTTCCTGCGCAGGTCGCGTCAAACCTCGAATCGGTCTCATGGGAAACCGTAGTCCAGCTTTCATCCGATTTTTCGGCAAACGCAAGCGAGAAGAGCAGCAGGGTAAAAAAACTTGTGAAGGAGCTCCAGCTTGAGCGGATGCTGCTCATGGAAAGGATACGCCGCGGCTCCAAGGACGGGCGCATCGACCCCAAGCTTCTGGTTGACGCGGTCAGGCTGATAGAGAAATGCGAATACATCGCCGAGGACTACGAGATTGACCTCCATGAATTTTCAAAGTTCCTCTACATGGTCACGGAAAAGCTCAAGCGCGAAAAGCTCGCAAGGCACGCAGGCGACCTATGCGAGGGGAAAATCGCGCCGATAAGCGAGGAGCTCTCCTCATTCAAGACAAGAGGCGAAGGGGTCGCGAATGGCAAGGGAAAGAATAGGAGGAAGAGGAAATGACACTTGATTTCGAGGGCAACACGCTTCTTTTTGGCGGCAGGAGAATCCCCGCAAGCGTACGGACCTTTTCGCAGATGCGCCCCGTGCTTGCGCACCCTGGCAAGGAATGCGGAATCGCGCCTGACGAGCCGGTTTATTACATGTACCGGGCGGCCGGGCAGTTCAAGACGCTCAGATATGACATCACCAGGATAACCCCGCTTGACCTGTGCGGCGAGCGCTGCAAGACATACGGGCACATGCACCCCAAATCGCAAAAGGGCACCTCCTGGCCGGAAGCTTATGAGGTGCTTGAGGGAAGCGCGCATTTCCTTCTTCAAAGAGTAAATGGATTGGGGGTGGATGACGCGGTACTCTTGTCAGCGAAAAAATGGGATTGCCTGCTCATACCGCCAGGCTATGCGCACGTGACTATTAACCCTGGGAAAAAAGACCTCATGCTTGCAAACATCGTTTCCGACAGGTTCCAGGCGGACTATTCGCCTTTCACGCAGAGGCGGGGCGCGTGCTTTTACGAAACCACGAAAGGGGAAATCGTACGGAACAGGAATTACGGGCTTGATTTCGAGCTTCGGAAAGACACTGCGGTAAGGTTCTCCTCGGCTTTCGCGCGCTACGCGCCCTTCAGGAAAGGCGGGCTTCTTGCGGCAGCCAAAAAATGGGAGAACATCTCGTTTTTGGACAGGCCGGAGGAATTCTACTGAATCTCAGCCGTATTTCAGCTTCAGCGCAAGCACGCAAAGCGCAAGAATGAGCCCGACGGAATTCATGAGCGCAACCGGGCCATTGCCGATTATCAGCGCGTAGGCAATCCAGAGGACAAGACCCGAAATATAAATCAGATATCTTGCAAGCGAGATGTCCTTGGTGGATTTTGTCTTCCAGCTTTGGATTACCTGGGGCAAAAGCGAGGCTACCACCAAAGTGCCTGCAAGATAACCGAGCAAATCAACGCTGTCCATACGCCCGCCCGTTCTTTTTCAACACCGGTTTACTTCGCCTCCACTTTTCCTCTTGCAAATTCCTGCGAGCCGCCCCCCCGAGCACCATGCGACTTGAGAAGCTCAATTGCTGAAACGCCGCTGCCCTTTGGGGCGACCGCCACCATGAATCCTTCTGCGTTTGAAACGACCGCGGAGAAGCCCGCTGCCGACAGCTTTGCGCACACTTCCTCGCAAAGCTTCTGGGTGTAGGGCGCGTTGAGAAGCTCGATTGTCTTCTTGCCGCCCTTTTTTGCCTTTTCAATCTCCTGCTCTGAGATTGATTGGGAAAGCACAGCCTGCAGCCGCTCAAGCTCCTTGCCCCGCTCCTTCCATTCGTTGAAGAAGCGGAGTATTGTCGGCTTCAGCTGCTCTTCGGGCACATTGAGCGCCTCCGCGGCCTCGCGCAGGAGCCTCTCCCTTTCCTGGATGTACTTTATTGCTTCTGTGCCAGTTTTGATTACCACTCTCTCCACCCCGTCCTGCACCCCTTCGCGCCTCGCGATTTTCACAAGGCCGAAGTCCGCGGTGCTCTTGCTGTAGCCGTGCGTGCCGCCGCATGCCTGATGGTCTATATCCCCGATGGACACCACGCGCAATTCCTTCCCCGGGACTGCGCCTCCCTGGTATAGCCTAAAGCCGTATTTTTGCTCGGCCTCGTTCCTGCCCAATATTTCAGTTTTCACCGGCAAGCCCGCTTCCACATGCCTGTTTGCAAGAAGCTCGATTTTCTCAAGCTCCTCCCAGGTAATCTTGCGGTAATGCGTAAGGTCGATGTGCGCCTTATGCTCGTCCTTGTAGGAGCCCGCCTGCCAGATGTGCTGGCCCAGCACCTCCCGGGCGCAGGCGTTTATGAGATGTATCGCTGTGTGGTGGTGCGCAATCTGCCTGCGCCTGCTGCCGTCCACTACCCCGTGCACTTCCTGCCCTGGCTTGAAGGAGGATGCACCCTCAACTTCGTGGAGGATTACTCCCTTCTCCTTCTGGACATTTTTCACTTTCGCGCCGTTCAGCGTGCCGATGTCGTAAATCTGCCCGCCGCCCTCAGGGTAGAATGCCGTTGCGTCAAGTACGACGTATTTGCCCTTGACTGAAAGAACGGTTGCGTCAAACTCCTCGCAGCAATCAAAGAATAGCGTCTTTGTCTTCTCCGTGCCCTCGACATCCACCTTCGGCTCGGCTGGCTTGCCTGTTTCATCCTCCTTGCGAAGGAGGGAGTAGAAATTTTCCGGCACCTTGACCTTCAAGCCGCGCTCCTGCGCAATCTCGACAACAAGCTCCACAGGTATTCCGTCGCTTTCGTAGAGCTTCCGAAGCTCGTCTTGGCCGATTGCTTTCCCCTTTGAAAGAAGCGCAGCAACCTTGCCCCTGCCTTTCTCCTTGCCTGCGGCGTATTTCTTGCGCTCTTCCTCCACGATGTCGATTGCTGCCGGCAGCCCCTCTTTCAGCTTGGGGAAAATCTCCCTAAGATGGTGCGCGTGCGCCTCAAGCACCCATGCATAATCGAGGTTCATCGAGAATTCCGCGTCAAAGCCGAACGTGCGCCTAAGGATCATGCGCAGGTTGTAGCCCCCGCCCGAATTGGACGGGAGCATGCCGTCCGTGGAAGTGAACAGTATTGTCTTTAGGTGGTCCGCGCTTGCGTAAACCGCATGGAGGGGGCTGAAGGTGGCATCCATCAAAGGGACATCAAGCCCGAGCTTTTTCGCGATTGCCGCCTTCTCGGCTGCGATGTCCTCCACTTCGTCGGTATTGAGCGAGCCTGAGAGCTTCGCATATTCGAGGAACAGCTTCCCATCGACCGAGACGCCCGCCCTCTTCTGTATCGCGTCGACCGCCGGGCCGAATGTGTTGCCGTAGCTTATAGGCGAGCCGTGCGTTATCCAGGACAGGCGCTCGAGGCCCGCGCCCATGTCTATGACTTTTGTCGAAAGCTCGCGGCTCCCCCCATCAGGGGTTATCTCATATTGCATGAACACGCAGTTGCCAAGCTCCAATCCGTCTGCGAAATACTCTATGCACGGGCCGAAGTTGCCGCCGCCCATCCACACATCCTCGAGGAAAACGAGATGCTTCTCATCGATGCCAAGGTGCGACAGATACCCCAAATCATGGCGTATCGCCTCGTCCTTCCAGTAGAAATCGCCCGTCTTCTTGCTGTTGAAAGCGTGCTGCCCCACCATGACAAAGTTGGTGTAGTGCCTGCCGGTCACGCCCACGTTTGAGATGTCTGAGAAGCGGATGCAGGGCTGCGGGACTATGAGGGGGTTTGCCTGCGGCTCGATTTCGCCCGACACCACATAGGGCTGAAAATCGTTTATCGACGCTATTGTGAAGTACAAATCATCGCGCCACCTTGCAACGGTCGGGTAGGGCTCAACGGAGGTGTGCCCGTTTTTCTTGAAGTATTCCTCTATCCTCTTCCAGGTCTCGACATAGCCAAGGGGCGCCTTCGCCATCTTCTTGCCTATGAAGCCGTATCCCACGCAGGACGGGTCAGAGCAGACTTTGCGCGCCGAAACCGACCAGAAGTGCCTTTTGCACTTTTCGCACTGCTGGCGCGTGTAGCCGCGCTCGACAAGCGCGGACACCTTGTAGTGCCTTTCCCATTCAGATGAGAACTGCTTGCGAAGGGATGGCTTGTCCATGTTTTCCTTCGTATTCACCAAACTTTATATTGTTATAGAGGTAGAAGGGAGTCATGGATGGATTCAAGCGTTCCGGCTGTTGCTGATTCTCCTTTTGCTAGTCTGGGCCCTGTTTATTTTTTCTAAGTGGAAACTGCGTGCCGCAAATACCGAAAAAAATGAGGTGAAAAATATGGAAAATGGGTGGTTTGACTGCAAGCGTGATTGATGCAATAGGGAACACGCCGATGGTTAGGATAAACCGTCTGAACCCGAATAAAAATGTGCTTCTTTTGGCAAAGCTGGAAAGGCATAATCCTTCCGGCAGCGTGAAGGACAGGGCGGCAAAATGGATGGTTGGGGATGCACTGCGCAAGGGACGACTCACCCCTGACAAAACAATCCTGGAGGCGACTTCTGGGAACACCGGCATTGCGCTTGCCATGATTGGCGCTGCACTAGGGTACGGCGTGACACTTGCAATGCCAAAGAGCGCAAGCGAGGAAAGGAAAAGGATGATTTTGGCGTTTGGCGCAAAGCTCGTGCTCACTCCTGCCGCGCTTGGCACAGACGGGGCAATAAGAGCTGTGCGCAAGATGGTGGAGGAGGAACCTGGGAAATACTTTGTGCCAGACCAGTTTTCAAACCCCTCAAACCCTGCCTCGCATCATGAGGCAACCGCGCGGGAGATTGTGCGGCAGGCAGGAGGCAGGGTGGATGCGTTCGTTGCCGCGCTTGGAAGCGGGGGCACGCTGATGGGCATTTCGAGATACCTCCGGGAGGTGAGCCCGTCCGCACGACTGGTTGCCGCCGAGCCCTATCCCGGGCACAGGCTGCAGGGAATGAAAAACATGGACGAGTCCGAGGTTCCCGCGATATTCGACCGAAGCGGGCTTGATGAGACGGTTTACGTGCGGGACACTGACGCGCACGAGTACGCGCGCCTGCTTGCGCGCGAGGAGGGGATACTTGCAGGGATGAGCAGCGGGGCTGCGATGTGGGCTGCCGCGCAAGTGGCAAGAAAGATGGGCGGAGGCACGCTCGTGGTGCTGCTGCCTGATCGGGGAGAGAGGTACCTTAGCACAGGTTTATTCCACGAACCGAACACAGAGGATTTAATACCTATGCAAAAATAACTCATCTGTTGGGCCCGTAGTGGAAAGTTCTGCCTGCAGAATTTGCCGGCAGAGCCGACAATGGTTAACACGTCGCTCTCACACAGCGAAGACTCCCGGTTCGATCCCGGGCGGGCCCACTCCCCCTCTTTTTTATAAGTTTCGATGCTAATCCCATTCGCGCTCCCATAGTCTAGTGGCTGACTTCGACGCGATTGTGCGTCGGCGCGAGCCGGACATCCCGGTCAAGGACGGAGCCCTCTCACAACCCTTTTTCGATTTGAAGGAGGCTTGAAGAAAGGCTCTAACTCGGGTTCAAATGAAATCCCTTTTCTAGCCAGAAAAGGTCTTTCAACCCCAAAAGAAAGGCTTTTGGCGGATGAAAATCCCGATGGGAGCGCTATTTTTATTCATGAAAAATTTCAGCAGAAATTTTTCAGCAGCGGAATTGGAAATTCCGATTCCATAAAAAATGCGCGCATTTGCGCCCGAGGCGCAAATCTTGGCGCTGTCTTTTTCTTTCAGCAAAACAAGCCTAGACGTATTCCTTCGCAGCCGAAACCATGTTTGAGAACAGCCGGATGCTGTTCTTCTCATATGAAACCCCCGAGAGGAAATTCGGGAACTGCGTGCGCAGGACGGAGCATTCGGGGTGGGGCATCATCGCAAGAATCCTGCCCGTGGTGTCGCAGATTGCGGCAATCGACTGCACCGAGCCGTTCGGGTTCACCGGATACTCCCCCTCTTTCATGTCCTTGCCGACATACCTTAATGCGATGAGCCCCTTTTTGTCAAGCTGCGTAAGCGTGGCGTTGTCCTTTGGGATGAACTGCCCCTCGCCGTGCCTCACCGGGCAGTGGATGAATTCCACTCCATCGAAATATCTGCATACGGACTTTTGGGGCTTGAGGTAGACCCAGCGGTTCTCGAACCTTCCGCGCGCATTCCTCAGGAGGGTCACTTCCTGCGAAAACGAAAGCCCGATGTTCGGAAGCGCGCCCAGCTTCACCAGCGTCTGAAAGCCGTTGCATATGCCAAGCATTGGCTTTCCGCTCTTTGCAAACGACAGGAACTGCCCGCGGAAAGCGCTCCCCAGCTTGTTCGCAAGAATCCTGCCAGAGGATATCTCGTCGGCAAACGACCAGCCGCCCGGGATTGCGAACATCTGGTAATCCTCGAGCTTCGACGCGCCTGACGCGATGTCCGAGAAGTGCACTATTTTCGCGTCCGCCCCGGCAAGCGAGAACGCGTACGCAAGCTCGGCTTCGGCATTGAGGCCGAAACCCGCAAGGACGAGGCATTTTGGCTTCCTGCCTTCAACCTCCGCTGCTTTCAGATTGGTTTTTGATTTCATGAAAATTACCTACCAGTCCATTGCGCCTTTGAAGGAGGCGAGAAGCGAGGTGAGCGGCACGTCGAGAACCTTTGCGCCCCTCAGGGCCGCCACCAGGCTGCCTGCTGCCTTTGCCTCGCCAATCCTTGCAAGCGGCACCCCGCGCATCGCCTTCGCAAACGCCTTTTCGTTTTTCCTCTTCACGCTCACCACGAACCTGCCCGCGCTCTCTGAAAAGAGCGCGGCTTCGGCTGGGAGCCTCTTGCCCGCGACAGGGTCAAGCGAAACCTCGGCGCCAAGCCTCCCTGCCATGCAGCACTCGGAAAGCGCGACCGCAAGCCCGCCTTCGGAGCAGTCATGGCAGGATGCGATAAGCCCTTTCCCGATTGCGGACTGCAATTTTTTGTAGAGCAGGAAATTGCGCTTGAAAGCCACGCGCGGCACCTGCCCGCCTGCTTTCCCGATGGCTGAATGGTACTCCGAGCCGCCAAGCTCGTCCTCCGTCTGCCCGAGGACGAATATGGCGTCCCCTGCCGACTTGAAATCGGAGGTCATTGAAAGGGAGATGTCGTCTATCCTGCCTATTGCGGTAATGAGAAGGGTGGGCGGGACCGAGATTTTCCATTTGCCGTGCCGATAGTCGTTTTTCATGCTGTCCTTGCCTGAAATGAGCGGAACGCCATACGCAAGGCAGCCGTCATATAGCCCCTTGCAGGACTGCACAAGCTGCGCAAGCCTGTGCCTGCCCTCCGGGTTATCCGGGGAATGCACCGGGTCTGCCCAGCAGAAATTGTCAAGGGCTGCAAGACGGTCGAGCGAGCCGCCTGCCGCAACGTAGTTCCGGACAGCCTCGTCAAGCGCGTTTGCCGCCATCTGGTAGCAGTCCAAGTCGGAGTAGCGAGGGCAGATGCCGTTTGACACCACCAGCCCTTCCTTCCGCCCGAGAAGCGGCGCAATCACGCCCGCGTCCGAAGGGCCGTCCGCGCTGACGCCGCAAAGCGGCTTTACCACCGAGCTTCCCTGCACCTCGTGGTCGTATTGCCTGATTATGTATTCCTTAGAGCAGATGTTGGGGCGAGAAAGAAGGGAGAGGAGCTCTGGGGAATAATCCCTGGTCTCTGCTGGCGCCTGCTTTTTCGAGGCGGCATCCGCCTTTGCCTTCTGGGCTTTCTGGGGCTTTTGAGCCTTAAGCTCGGCCTCAAGCTCAAGCTGCGGCAGCCCGTGGTGGAGGAAAGCCATCTCAAGATAGGCGACGCTTTTCGCGCCGTATTTGACATGCACAAAGCCTGATTGGTTGAATTCGCCAAGGTCGGACACTTCCACTCCGCGAAGGCGGGCAAGCGAGACGAACTCCCCGGCTCTTGAGGGCGGCACCGAAAACGTCATGCGCTCCTGCGATTCGGAGAGGAGTATTTCCCACGGGTCAAGCCCCGGGTACTTCAGCGGCGCGCGGTCAAGGTGGAGGATGCAGCCCCCCGAGGACTCCGCCATTTCGCAGACTGATGAGGAAAGCCCGCCTGCGCCATCGTCTGTGACCGCGCTGTATAGGCCAAGGTCGCGGGCCTCAAGCAAAAAATCGTGCACTTTCTTCTGGGTGTAAGGGTCGCCAAGCTGCACCGCGGAGACGGGCGAGCCCTCGTGAAGCTCGACCGAGGAGAAGGTCGCGCCGTGTATGCCGTCCTTCCCTATCCTGCCGCCCGCCATGAATATCCTGTCGCCCGGGGAAGCGCGCTTCTCATGCGTCTTCCTGCCGTTTATCTCGGAGGGCATCAGCCCCCCTGTGCCGCAATAGACCAGGGGCTTTCCAAGGTACCGCCCGTCAAATACGAGGGCGCCGTTTATGGTGGGTATGCCGCTTGCGTTGCCCCCGTGCGCCACCCCGGAGCGCACGCCCTCAAGAACGCGGCGGGGATGGAAAAGCCGCGGCGGTATTTCGCCTTGGTAGCAGGGGTCTGCGAAGCAGAACACGTCCGTGTTCAGTATGGGCTTTGCGCCAAGCCCGCAGCCGAGTATGTCGCGGTTCACGCCCAGAATGCCGGTGAGCGCGCCGCCGAACGGGTCAAGCGCGGAGGGCGTGTTGTGGGTCTCCACCTTCATCGCCACGTTCCAGCCGGGCACGAACTCGAATATCCCGGCGTTGTCCGAGAAGACGGACACCAGCCACTTTTTCGAAGGATACAGCTTCTTGGTGGCGCTTTTGATGTAGGTTGAAAAGAGCGAATTTATCTTTTTTTTCGACTTGCCTGCGGCGAAGCTTATCTTTGCGTTGAATATCTTGTGCTTGCAGTGCTCGCTCCAAGTCTGCGCGATTGCCTCAAGCTCGACATCGGTCGGGCAGGGAGGAAGCCCGGCCTTCTTCCTCTCGCTTGCCGTGTGCGGGTCCGAGTAGTGCTCACGTATAGCCTTCATCTCCGCAAGCGAGAGCGAAAGCACCCTGCTTTTTGAAATCTCAAGGAGCTTCCTGTCCGGGACGTCCAAGCCGATTTCGCCGACCAGCCCCCCGCCTGCAATCTGCACCTTTGGAACTGCGCTCCCGAAGCCGTCGCAGCCAAACTCCGAGGATGATTTCACCTCGAAGCGCTGGATGAGCTCGTTTGCCAAAAGCTCGCGCGCGATGCGCTGCGCGTCCGCCTTGGACAGGCTTCCGGAAATAAGGTAGTTTTTCGAGGTGTAGACGCTGCCCTGCAGCTTTTTTGAAAGAAGGCCCTCGATTGCCTCCTTCGAGGCGTCCCCCGCGTTGTCCTTCACCCCTGCGCGGAAGCCGACCATTATGGAAAAGGAGAATTTGGATGAATCGAAAAGCGGCTTGCCTATGGAAAACTGCTGGGTCACGACATCGGTGAAAAGCCCTGCGCCTATCCTTTCAAGCTCCTCGCCTGAAAGCTCGGAATCCATCGTGTAAACGTCAATGACGCGGACAGCCCGGACCGACTTTAGCCCAAGCTCGCTTTCAATCCGCTTCTGAAGGGCGGCGCCGGCAGGATCCGGAAACCCGGGCTTGCTGCCAACTTCTATCCGGCACACCATGCTCCCACACCGTTAGGTGGAACCCATGCATCATTTATAAAACTGACGAGATTTTTTGGCACGCTAAAACACGCATGGCGACATAAATCAGGGAAGAAGCCGCCCGGATGGGCTGATGGGTTTGGGAGCGGGCAGAATCAGCTGGAAGCGCGACCGCGTCAGATGAGATATCCCGACGCCTCTTCCACAATCCCCCTGCCCTGGCCAAGCGACCTGAGGGAATGCTCCTTCCCGCCCGATTTGAAAGCGAAGTCGGTCACGCGCACCAGGTATTCGTCATAGCGGAAAGTGGTCCGCTGCCTCATGATGAAAGGCTGGAGGGAATAGGTGCGCATGGAAAGGAAAAGGTCCTTGCCGGAAAGGACCCACACCCTGCTTTCGCCGTCCATGAAACTTGCAAGCCTGAGGCTGCCGCCTATTTTCGTGCGCGCCCCCCTTTCCTCGAAATATGCGTTGTCCGCAAAATGTATTGCCGGAACATCGCCCAATGGCTTGCCTGCGAAAAAATCAAGGCACGCTCCGTTTTCAAAATTCACCCGCACCCAGTTCCAGGGCGCAAGCGGCATGACCGCCACCACCTTTTGAAGGTATGCCTTGCCGGAAATAGGCTTTCCCAAAAGCTTCCCGTTGAAGCCGAAATAGTAGTTTATCATCGCCGAGCTTAGGCGCTGCACAATGGGCGTTTCTATCAAATGGACCATCTCGCACGGGATGCCCTCTTTCGGGAAGCAGGCGCGCGCGAAAAAAACCTCCTTGCCCTTTTCCAAGAGGCGTATGTCAAAATCCGGGTAATCCCCGCTTATGGAAGCCTCGCTGCCTCCGCTTGAGGCAGACAGGCGGCTGTTCGTCTTGCCGCGGGAAATGTGGACATCTGCAACCGAGTCGAAAAGAACGGATTTTCTGCCTGAATAAAGCCAGCAGACCGCGGCGCATTCCATCCCCCCTCCCCTGCCCGCCTTGGGGGGCTTGCCCAAAGGCGAAACCCGGGAGGCGTTGACCTCCACCTGCTCGGCCGAGCGCCCGAGCGTGATTACCACCTGCGAGTCGGAGGGCGGGGCGCAGAAGTGCAAAAACCAGTACTCCTTGCCCAAAGGGGGCAGGTCCTCAGACGAAAAGAAAAGCGCATCCGGCGAGGAATAATCCCGCGATTTGAAATATTCCGAGAAGCCTTCGAGCTTTTTCTTGATGCCGCCCGCCTTCCTCCTCCAGCCCGAGCTTTTCACAAGCGAGAGCATTTCGCTGGGAAGGCGGAAATCCATATGCCCATTTCAGAAGCTATGCTTAATTAACTTTCATCCTAAGAAAAGGATTTGCAGATGGATTTTGGGGAATGGGCGAATGCCGCGCATTTGCCCAGCTTTTGCGCACCAGCTTTTTGCTGCGGCAAAAAGGGGGCGGCGCAAGACCCTGAAGGGGGAATGGGCCAACCTGGTATGCTTCCAGCTTTGGGGCAAGAACCCACCCGGTTTTCAGATGGCGGGTTCTTACTATCTCCTCCCGGTTTTGGGAGATAGCTTGCAAAAAAGCTGGAGATCTGTGTTCAAATCACAGTTCCCCCATTTATCTTCCCCCCGAGCCTGCGCTGGCAGGGGGAAGAGAAAAGCAAAAAAAGGGCTTCTTACCCGCTTTCCGCCTTCTTCCCGAACATCACAAAATATGACGCAGCCAGAAGGACGGCTGCCAGAAGCGCGCCGATTGCCGCAAGAGAGGCGATGTCAGAGGGAAGCTCGATTCCAAGGAAAGACAGCTTGGCTGCAGGCGCAGGCTGCTGCGCCGAAGGGACTTGGCCGCCCTGCGTTGCAGGCTGCTGCGCCGGCAGTGCGGGAATTGCCGGCTGCGCGGCAGGCTTGAGCTCGACCGTGATGTTTTGCACCTGCCCAAAAGTCGAAGGGGTGCATCCAGGCACTGCGAAACTGGTGCTCCGCTGGTCGACGCCCACGCTTACCCTGAGGTCATAAACGCCTGCATTTGCCGGAGTGAATGTGAACGTGCTGCTGCCAGTTGCATTCTGCGAAAGCACGGTTGATGGCGGCTGTGCGCCCATGTAAATTACATCTACAGCCACGGCTGCATTCGGATTGAAGGCCGTCACCGCAAGGGTCGCAGGCGCGCCTGCGCAGGTGAACGAGATTGTGGATGAGGATGTGAATGACCCTCCGCCGTTCGAGCCGCCGGAGCTTCCTCCTGTGTTGCCGCCAGGGGCGGCAGGGTTGGAGACTGCGACTTGCGCGATGTCATGCGGGCAGCCTTCGGCTGAGCTGCTCATGCAGGAAACATCCACCCGCACGGACCCTGCCCCGGCTGCGGTCGCGGTGAAAAGCCCGTTTGAACCTATGCTGCCAACCCCGCCCGAAGCGCTCCAGAAGAGCCTTGCCCCCTCAAGCTTGTTACCGAATTCATCGGTTGCGGTTGCGGAAAAGCCAAGCGTATCGCCCACCAAAAGCTGCGCGGATGATGGGGACATCTCCACGCTGGCAGCATCGCCAGGGAGAATTTCAATCGTGCTGCTGCAGAGGATGGATTCCGCGGCAGATTGCCCTTCGTACTTCGCGGAAAGCGAGGCTCCGCCTGCCACTTTCCCCGCCGTGAAGGAAACCGTCTGAAGCCCGTTTTCAATGCTAGGGGATGAAACCTTGCCTGCAACTGCAGACCAGCTTAGGGACGGGCAGCCGAACTCCTGCACCCTGCCGCCTATGCTCTCAAAGCAGCGCGCCTGGAATTTCTGGCTTTCCATGACAGTTATTTTTGCATCTGAAGGGCTTATTTCGCAGTAGCGGCTGGATGGCTGGGGGCCCACCCTCACTGTTGCAGAGGCATCAAGATGCTGGTAGGCTGCTTTCACATTGGCCGTGCCTTCAGAGAGCGCGGTGAAAAGGCCGGAATCGGAAATCGAGCCCACGCTTGAAGGGGACATGGACCAGGTGAAATAACCGGAATATGCAATCCGGTTGCCATATGTGTCGTAAAGGCCTGCAAAAAACTGCTGCGCCTGCCCAACCATGATGGAAGCGTAAGCGGGGGTTATTGAAATTGACGCGGCTTCGCCGGGATTGACGGTTGCAGGCACATCGCACTTGAAGGCGTTTGCGCCGATTTCTGCGCTTGCGGATATTCTGCCGGCCCCAGGAGCCGTCCTCGCATCGAATATTGCGCCCGCATTCGAGCCTGACACCGCGCCTATTGTTGAGGACCAGGATGCTTTTTCGCAGGGCACTGATGCCATGCTTTCTCCATCATCGGCATAGCAGGCAAGGCCCAGCGGGACGGAAGAGCCGACCGTGGCAGAAACCTGGGCGGGGGATATCCCGCATGAATACGAAATTATGTGGCCTTGCGCATCCTCGCTTGCAGCGGCCGCAGCAAAAACCGGTGCCATGAAAAGAAAGAGCATGGCAACTGCCTGGAAACTAAAAGGGAACCTCATCCGCACCACCCGGGAATATGTGTGGCGCCGGATATAATAAAGTAGTGCTTTATTGTTAGGGGCAGGCGCATTTGGAAGCGGAAAAACGGCTGGATTGCAAGGCCAAATGCGCAAACAACTCGGGATTCCCATGGCAAAATACGGAAACGCCGACCTTTCAGGGAAATTCGTGCTCGGGCCCATGGCTGCATATACGGACATTGCCTTCCGGCTCCTTTGCAGGAAGCGCGGCGCAGCGATGTGCTTCACCGAATTCTCGAACGCGACCGCGCTTGTGCGCGGCGTGCCGGAAAGCTGGAGGATAATCAAGACCTGCAAGGAGGAAATGCCGGTGGGCATCCAGATTTTCGGCTCGGACGAGAAAACGATGTCGAAAGCCGCAGGCATGATAAGCAGGCGCGTTTCCGAAGGGGAGCTTTTTGCCTCCTGCATCGACCTGAACTTCGGCTGCCCGTCGGGAAGCGTGATACGCGCGGGCGCGGGCTCGGCGCTCCTTAGGAAGCCTGAAAAAATGGCTGCCATCGTGTCCGCATGCGCCGCCGAATCCGGGCTTCCTATAACCGCGAAAATCCGCGCAGGCTGGTCAAGCGACAATTCCCTTGCTATTGCTCGCGCGATGGAGGAAGCGGGCGCTTCCGGGATAACCGTCCACTGGCGGACCGCGACTGAAGGAAGGCGGCGGCAGAAGGGGTGGGAAATCCTGCGGCAGGTGAAGGATGCGCTTTCCATACCGGTCATCGGGAACGGCGGCGCATCGGACCCGGGGCTTGCGGCTAGGTTCCTTGTGGAAAGCGGGTGCGATGCGGTCATGATTTCCTCCGCGGCGCTTGGGAACCCTGGGATATTCGCAGGCGCAAGCGCAATCCTTGAAGGGAAGGGGGAGGCAAAGCAGAGCTGGGAGGAGAAGAAAAAAGACTATTTCGATTATGTTTCCCTTGCTGAAAAGCTGGGCGTCCTTTGCGAAAAAAGGCTCAGGCTCCATGCGCAGGAATTCCTGACCGGCCAGCCTGGCGTGAAAATCGCGAGGAAAAAGCTCAACGGGGCGAAAAGCACGGATGAAATAAACAGGATAATGGATTCGTTTTCCCCCTGCCAAGGATAACTGGCGCGCGCCCTGGGGCAGGCAGGTGCGAATTCCGCTCACTCCCTCTCATCAGACATGAAGACGTAGTTCGCGCGCTCGAACTTTTCGCAGATGCCCTTGCGGATGGCGGCGTCATACGGCTCATCGACCACCTTCCCTATGCCGGTGAACATGCCGTACCAGCCGGCAGGGACCAGTATGACCGTAAGAAGCTGGTAAACCAGGCTCTCCTCGTTGAAAAGGAAGAACGTATAGACGTTGGCAAGGAGCACCAGCGCGCCTATGAGCATGTACCAAAGGCCCCTCTTGCGGGTGCTTTGTATAAGGTCGCCCTCCCTGCGCGCGGCTATCGCAAAATGCTCGCGCAGGCGCTTCTTGATGAGCGCCTCTTCCTTCAAATCGCGCCCGGATGAGGGGATGGTGAAATGCACCTCGAACCTGCCGCGCCTGTTTTCCAGGTACCTGCGCTGGGCCTCCTTTAGGAAGTCCTCGGAAAGCGCCCGCTGGGAATAGGGGCGTGGGTCGAAATCCGAAAAGATATCGTCGTAGGTGTCAAGCTGGATGGTGATTTCGCGCATTCCTGCCTGCTCAAACGCAGGTGCAGTTTTGGCTTCCTCTTTCTTTTCCTCTGCCATGAAAGAGATTAGCGTTGCGGGTTTAAAATCATCCGTGTCGGCCCGGCAGCCTCAACTCGGCCTTTTCCTCACAAGCGTGAGCGTGTCGCCGCTTATCCTCTCGAAAAAGCCGAACGAGAGATAGAGCTTGGACGCCGTGTTGAGCGCGCGCACCTTGAGGCTGGTGGCCTGCGCGCCGTGCGTGTCTGCGAAGTAGAGCGCCTCGGCCATCAATTGGCTCCCCACCCCGTGCTCGCGGTAATGCGAGAGGACGCCAAGCCCTGATATGTAGCAGCGCCTGTTCCCCTCGCGCATGCGAAGGTGGCAGAAGCCGACCGGGATTCCGCCCCTCTCCGCAACAAAGAAGATGTCCTTGGGCAGCACCCGGTGGTGCGCCTTGGGGAAAAGGACCGCCATCAGCTCCCGCATGGCAGGCATGTCCGCGGCTTTTGCCCTTCTCACCAGGAACAAGTCGACACCCTCAAAGGCTGATGAATTTCACGTCTATCCCGTCGTTTATCGTTATCTCCGCGGCGCGGAGCCTCTGCGCCGGGGCGAGCTTCACCACAAGCGTTTCGCCCACTATCTCCTTGCCCTCGTGCTCGTGTATGTGCCCGCAGATGAGGAGTATGGGGCGCTTCTGCTCCACCATCCTCCTGACAGCCGTGCTTCCCACGTGCATCGCGCCGACACCGTCGAACGAGCCGTAGGGGGGCGCGTGCGAAAGGACTATGGAGAACTCGTCCACGCCGGCCCTGGAAAGCGCGGCTTCCAGCTGCTCCTCGCTTGCCTCGCTCGGGGTGCCGAAAGGGGTCGGGTTGCTTCCGCCCAGCCCGACAAGGTTCCATTCCCGAAGCTTGATTTTCTTCCCGTGTATGAGCGCGCCCATCTGCCGCATGCTATTGATTACCTCTTCCGTGTCCATGTTGCCGTGCACCGCATACGCCTTGCCCGGAAAAAATGAGAGCACTTCCTCCGCGTATGAGACCGGGCCGCGGTTGGTGATGTCGCCGCAGAAAAGCACCAGGTCGTAGGAGCTTCGAAGCGACAGCGCCCTGAGCCGGTCTATCACCGCCTCTTCGGAATGCAAATCGGAAAGCGCGAGTATTTTCATTGCCATATGGACCATCAGACCGCGGACGGATGGCGCAGCTGGAAGCAGGCAAGCGCTTGCCAGCGTTCCGTGCGCCGCGTTGGATGCCGCCCTTCAATTCTGCCTGTTCTGGGGGCTTTGCGGGAAAGCCGCAGCCTCCTTTGCGATTATTTTCTGCGCGCGAGACTCGAAGTCGGCTTTCAGCTTCCCGGCTATGAAGTTGTGCGAGATTGCGTCCGCCTTTGCGGCGATTGCCAATTTGCCTGCCAATAGCCTTGCGATTTTGCCCCTCGCATGCCGCGGGGACTTGCCGATTAGTGGGTGCTGGAAGATGAGCCCGTGCTTGGGCGGGCGGCTTCCGGACTTGAGGTGCTTGAAAAGGGCCTTTTCCGCCCCGAGCACCTGTATTGTGCTTGAGGGGAATGTCGAAATCCTCCTAAGCCCGCCTGCCTGCGCGACAAGCTTTGCCGCAAGCGCAGGGCCTGCGATATGGGCCATGTTCGGGCAAAGCTCGGTCGCCACCTTCTCCTCATAAGCCTCTACCTGGTCGCGGAGCTTCCATATGGCCTGCACCTGCATGGCCAAGGAACGCACCTGCGCCATGTCGGCATCGGAAAGGTCGCTTCCGACCGAGGTGCGGGCGCGGCCCATTATCGATGCCGCCTGCTGGCCGAACACCTTCTCAAGCTCCGCCGGGTCGGTGTTTTTCCTGTCGATGACAAGCACGCCTTGCACGTATTTCGCGTTGTCGGGCGTCTTGAATTCGGGGAAATACATCCCGTACCATTCGGTGAGCCGCTCGAAAATGAGATTGGATGCCTTGTTGAGCTCGTCAACCGCGCCGACCGCCTGTATGAGCAGGTTGTCCCTGGACGAAATTGCCACCCGCACCTTCTTTTTTGCGCGGTTGAAGAATTCCTCCCGCGACGCCCCGCCGAATGATGGCCTGCCCTGCGGCCTGTTCCCGAAATTTTTCATAAATCCAACTCCCTGGCATGTGTATGCCGCCAAATGTTTATAGAACTTAGCAAGGATAAACAGCCCCATGGAAAAGGCAGGTGAAGCCCAGAAAAGCCAGCGGAAAGACACGCTGATGGACGTTGCGATACGCCGCTCAATCCTCATCCCCTCAAGCGAGATTTACGGCTCGCCCGCGGGGTTTTACGACTACGGCCCGATAGGGTGCGCGATAAAGCGGAAAATAGAGGACATGTGGCGCATGGAATTCCTGCAAAAGGAGGGGTTCCATGAGATAGAGACCTCCATAATAGTCCCGGAGGCGGTGCTCAAGGCATCAGGCCACGCCGAGAATTTCGCAGACCCCTTGGTCACCTGCTCATTGTGCAAGAACAAGTTCCGCGCAGACCATTTGCTTGCTGAAAACCCGGGCGCGAAAAAGGACGGGGTGAAAGCGGATGGCATGCCGCCGCAGAAGCTCTCCGAGCTCA
>CAYWFJ010000007.1:27935-37471 GCA_964458205.1 Microcaldota archaeon
AAAAAGGACGGGGTGAAAGCGGATGGCATGCCGCCGCAGAAGCTCTCCGAGCTCATAAAACAATACAAGGTCGAGTGCCCGGAGTGCAAGAAGCCCGCGCTTTCCGATGTTGGCTGGTTCAACCTCATGTTCAGGACGAACATAAGCCCGATTGACGGGAACACCGCCTATTGCCGGCCTGAGACCGCGCAGGGAATATTCATGGACTTCTCAAGGATTGTGAGGAACTACGGAAGCCGCCTGCCCATAGGGATAGGGCAGGTGGGGCGCTCTTTTAGGAATGAGATTTCGCCAAGGCAAGGCTCGCTTCGGAGGAGGGAATTCACGCAGATGGAGCTTGAATACTTTTTCAACCCGAAAGACCAGACGCACCCGAAGTTTGAAAAGATAAGAGGCGAAACGCTGCGATTCGCCCTGGAAGGCGGGCGCTTTGAAAAAATCCCCATAGGAAAAGCGGCAACGGACGGGCTCATCCCGAATGAGATAATGGCGTATTTCCTTTACAAGCAGAAGATGCTTTACCTGGCGGTTGGGATACCTGAGGAAAAGTTCGCATTCAAACGGATGCCGAAAGAGGAGACTCCGCACTACTCGCGCGGCAACATAGACTTGGAGGTTGAAACCTCAAGCGGGCTGGTGGAGACGGTCGGCACCGCATACCGCACGGATTACGACCTCGCATCCCACGCTAAAGCGTCCGGCGCGGATTTGAGCGTGTTTGTGGAGGAGGAGAAGCAGAAAGTAGTGCCGCATGTGGTGGAGCCGTCGATGGGCGCGGACCGGCTTTTCTGGTGCGTGCTGGAGCACTGCTTCAGGGAGAAAGGCGCGGAAAAGGAATGGGACTGGTTCGCCTTCCCGCCGGCGATAGCGCCTTACCACGCATGGGTTTTCCCGCTCATGAAAAAAGAGGGGCTGGATGCCAAGGCGCATGAAGTCGAAGGGATGCTCCGAGAAGCCGGGCTTACCGTTTACTGCCAGGAATCTGGGAGCATAGGAAAGAGGTACGCGCGCGCGGACGAAATAGGCGTGCCTTATTGCATAACAATCGACTTTGACACGCTCAAGGACGGGACCGTGACTTTGCGCTTCCGGAACGACGGGAAACAGGCAAGGCTTAAGATAGCCGAGCTTGCGGAAAAGATAGCGCATTTTGTGAAAGAGGGGAAAGTTGCTGCGGAGTAGTGCTTTGGCTTTGCAGACAGCAGATTAAGGTGAATCCGCGGCTGGATAGGAACCTGGGCGGCAGCTAGATTTCCCCTATTTCCTTGTTCATCCGCTTTATTTCGGATAGCGCGGCTCCCACAAAATCGTCCGTGCCTGCCTTCTTGCAGGCATACGCAATCGCGCTTGAGCTGTTTATCCTGTGAAGCGGCATTATTTCCTGCCAAATCGTGCGAAGCGTGCCCGCGGTCTTTGCTGCCGATGCGCCCTGCGCGCCAACGCCCGGCACCAAAAGCGGCAGCTTCTTTTTTGAATCGTAAAAGCCCCACATGGCAAGCTCAAGCTCGTCAAGCGCGGTTGCGCCCATCACCGCGCCCATGCCGGAAACGTGCCATTTCTCCATCTTTTTCGCCACTTCCAAAAAGAGCATTTTGCCGCTGTCGGTGTGGACGGACTGGAAATCCGCAGCGCCTGCGTTTGACGTCCTGCAGAGTATGTATGCCCCCTTGCCGCCTTTGCAGCGCTCAAGAAAAGGCAATAGGCTGTCATGGCCCATGTAAGGCGAGACGGTGAGCGCATCTGCATTCCAGAAATCGAACGCTTCGCGCGCGTATGCGGCGCTTGACTTGCCGATGTCCCCGCGCTTGGCGTCAAGTATCACCGGCAGCTTGCCCTTGTATTTTTCAATGATGGACTTAAGCGCGCGAAGCCCGTCAAACCCGTATTGGGCAAAATAGGCGTAATTCGGCTTTATGGCGGAAACTGAATGGTTCTCCGAAAGGGAGGCGTCGATTATCTGGGAGAAGAATGAAACAAGCGCCTCTTCCTGCGGCTGCGAGCGGAACGTTTCCGGCATCTGCCCGATATCCGGGTCAAGCCCGAAGCATGCGATGCTGCCGCGCCCTTTTGCCGACTCGGAAAGCAGTTCAAGGTACCCCATTTCAAACACCGTATTTTTTCCTGTAAGCCTTGTAGGCGGCAAGCGTCCCTTCGTTCACCTGCAGCTTGCCGCAGACCTTGTTTTTCGACAGGTGGTCGAATATTTCGTCCGCGGTTATCGCCGCATGCACTTTTGCGCCATGGCGCTTTTCAAATTCGGCAATCGCATCCTTCCCATCCTCGTCCTTTTCCTGCCGGTCAAGGAGGATGAACACAGCCGGGATTTCCACCTTTGCCGCGGATTTCAGCTGCGCAATCGCCTCCTCCTTTGCCCCGCCAGTGGTGAATACGTCGTCAAGGATGATTATCTTCTGCCCGTCTTCAACAGGCGCCCCTACGAATATGCCCTTGTCGCCGTGCCCCTTTGCCTCCTTCCGGTTGAAGCACCACTTTTTGTCTATGCCTTTGGCGGCGAGAGCCATGCTCACAGAAACCGCAAGCGGTATGCCCTTGTAGGCTGGCCCGAATAAAATGTTGTAATCTTCAGGCGGCATCTTATGGGTTATTAGGTGCGCAAACACGCTTGCAAGCGCGCGGGTGTATTCCCCGGAGTAAAACACGCCGGAATTGAAGTAGTAGGGCGAAACCCTGCCGCTCTTCAGGGTGAAGCTCCCGAATTTGAGGGCGCCTGCGAAAACCGCAAGCTCGATTAAGTCGGACTGGAATTTCTGCATGCCGGAATAACGCCGCGCTTCTTTTTATAGCATAGCCCCGGTGCTTTTCCCAGGAGTGCTATCGGGCAAACGGGACTTTTCATGGCCTTTGCCATCGGGCAAAGCCAAGGCTGAGCGGGAATAAAAAAATAAGAAAAAAGAAAAAATGGATTTAGGCTACCTTTTCCGCGACCGCGCAGGAGGACTTGACCGCTGTCACACGTATCTTGCAAGTCTCGCCCTGGGTGGTTCCCGGAACGAATATCACAAAGCCTTCCTTTTTGGCAATGCCGTCGCCCTTTGCCGCGACCGCCTCGATTGTGACATCGATTTCGTCGCCGACCTTAACAGGCTTGGGCGCATCGTTTCCGCCAAATCCGCCTCTTCCGAATCCCATCATCTCAACTCCGTTCTTTAGTTCATTCCTGTGGATTGCCGGCGCTACAAGAAGCTATTCGACCTTGCAGTCTTCAGACCTCAAGTAGAGCATGCATCCTTGATTGATAGATTTGCCCGACTAATTTATAAATTGGTGGGCGGGCAGGCAATGCCGCGCTTTAGGCGGCGGCAGGCAGGATGGCGCCGGAATGGGCAATGTGGAAGAAGATTTCCGACAGGGGGGCGGTGAGGATGAAATACGGCGCGGCTTTCCAGGCTTTCCCTTCTGAAACCCCAAGAAGCAGCGATGAGAGAAAGGCGTTTACCAGAAGATACGCCTGGCAGGCCAGGGGAAGCGAGGCGATTGCGATGCCGGAAGGCTGGGCAGCCCCTTCTTCGCCTTCGCCGAAAAGCAAGGAGGCGGAGGAGAGGGCGGGCACAAGCGAAAGCGTGGAGCCGAGTATGAACGGCACGAGAAGGGCGGATGCCAGGATTATGGTGTAGCGCTGGATTGACAGGACCGCCGAGCGCTCGCGCACCAGGGCGAAAAACGACGCGATGTCCTGCGCGGTCTCGCGGAAAGCGCTTGACATGTTCGCGCCGGTCTCATAGCATACGGTGAGCATGGAAAATGCGCGCTCTGAAAGCGGGGAAGGGCATTCGCGCGCGGCTGAGGCCATTGCGGATGAGAAGCCGTCCCCTGCCCGGATGCGGCGCACCGCAAGTGAAAACGCCACGGAAAGCCTTCCGAAATCGCCGGAGGCGAGGTTAGACATCATTTTTTCAAACGGCACCAGCCGGTGAAGCGATGCAGCGCCGTAAAGCGCATCCGGCAGGAACGATTCCGCCCGGGAAACCTCTGCGCCTGAAAGGAACTGGAGCAGGAAATATGCAGCCGGGGCGGCGCAAAGGAAAAATGCGCAAAGGATGGGCTGCCCGAAAAGAAGCGCGGAAAGCGCGAGGGGGGCTGAAAGGAGGAATGCGAGCGTGAAAAGCCGCGTTGCGCCAATCCTGATTCCGCGGCGCGCAAGGTAATCGTCCGCAGCAGCCTGCCCGCCTTGCCGGCTGCCCAGGGAAGGCGGAAGGAGATGCCATGTTGCGGCAAGTATGCAAAGATTCAGCGCGGGAAAGAGAAGAAGGAATGCGGCCCAGACCTGGAAGCCCGTGAGGGCGGACTGGGAAAGAAGCGGCGCAACCGCGGCATAAACGGAAAAGAATGATGGCACAAGGGCGGATGACGCTATGAACGCGATTGAGAGGAGGGAAAGCCTCCCTGAAAGCAGGCGCATCTCGGAAAGCTGCGATGAGGAAAGCTCCTCCGCCGTGCGCTTGAGCGATTCGGTCCTGGAGCCGGTTTCGTAAACCGTGGAGAGGAGCATTGCGCACCGCTTCACCTGGACTGACCGGGTTTGCGAAAACGCGGAGGAAAGCGCGGACTGCATGGTTGCGCCCGAGCGCATTTCCTGGCACGCGAAAGAAAACTCGCGGGAAAGGGAGTAGCTGCCAAGGGCGATTCTGCCCATCGCCTTCTCGAAAGGTATTCCAACGTCTATGTAGACGGACAATTCGCGGAGAATGAAAGG
Source organism: Microcaldota archaeon (assembly GCA_964458205.1). Lineage (GTDB taxonomy): Archaea > Micrarchaeota > Micrarchaeia > Anstonellales > Anstonellaceae > UBA10161. The sequence goes on from CAYWFJ010000007.1 coordinate 32,650, forward strand.
AAGCTCGGCTTCGCAGCGCAGGGTGCGCTTTTGCGCGGCAAGGCGCGGAAGGGAGAGGAGCAGGAGGAAAAGCAATGCCGAGAAAACCATGGCGAATGGAAGCGAGTCTGCCGCGTCCCCAAAAAAGGCGAGAAAGATGGGGAGCGAAAGCATGAACCACCCTACAGAAATGAAAAACGAGCCTGAAAGGTACTGCTGCGCGCTGGCGCCGGAGATTCCTGCCGATTCAAGCGATTTGCCGGTTTCCGACGCGGATTTCCCGCCGAAAACACACCTGCCGAAAGAGGCCTTCGAAACGAGCCTGATTGCGGATTCGAACAGGTCCATGGTCACTCCTTCCTGCCCGCCTTCCCGAACATGAAACCCTGTATCTTCCAGAACGAATCCTCGAAATTTGCCCTCCTGCCTTTTGCGCCTTCAGAAATGAAGGATTCGCGCCTTGAAAATTCCCCCCTTGCTTCGCGAAGATTCATGCCCCCTGTTTCCGAAATCCTTTCAAGAAAGAGGGAAAGCCCCTTTTGCGAAAATTTCTTCCCGTCAAAAACGGTAATCGGGCAAAGGGCGTCCTTCCGGTCCATCAGCGAGATTTCAGCAAGCCTCCTTTTTTCCCCAAGGCTGCGGCGCGAAGCGTCGTATGCGGACACCCTGCGCTGCACCACGAACAAATCCAATCCCTCCAAATCCGCCTCAAGGCAGCCCATCATCCGCAGGCGCAGGAGCGCGTCGCGCGAGGATTGTGCGTGGAACGTCGCATAGCAGCCCTTGGCCTGCCCGGAGAGCGCCGACTCGGCAAACGCGCGCGCCTCGCCTTGGGCGCGCACCTCGCCCACAGCCACCTTGTCGGGCCTCATGCGAAGCGAGTCGCGGACCAAATCCACCATGCCAATGCCGCCCTCTTCAAAAGGGATCAGGCGCAGCTGGTGGGGATGCGGGACGGATATTTCCGGCGTTTCCTCTATCAGCAGCAGCCGCTCGGACGAGGGGACGAAAGAAAGAAGCGCATTTAGGGTGGAAGTCTTCCCGCTTGCGGTGTTGCCGCAGAAAAGCACGGACAGGTCGGACTGCAGTGCAAGCGAAAGGAGCGAAAGCCCCTTTGCGCCCCAAGTCCCAAGGGAAAGGAGGTCGAACGGGGAAAGCGGGTCGCGGGTGAATTTCCTTATGGTTATTTCACAGCCGGAGACAGGCGGCATGGTGGCATGCAGGCGCGAGCCGTCCTCAAGCATGGCGTTGAGCCTTGGGTTTTGGGAAGTGAGCCGCCTTCCCAATCCCCGCCCCAATCGGTTGGCAAGGGACACGAAATATTCCAGGCTGTCTATTGAAACGTTTGTCCGCCTCCAGCCTGCGCCCCGCACGAAAACGAATACCGGCCTGCCTAAGCCGATGACAGCTATTTCCTCGAGGGACGGGTCGGAAAGAAGCTTTTCCAAAAACCCTAAACCGAAAGTCTGGAGAAAAATAAGCTCCGAAAGATATGCCTGCTGCTCCTCATCCGCATCAATCCCCTGCTCGCGAAGGTGGCCTGAAAGAAGCCGCGCTATCTCCTCGCGGGCCTTTTGCCCGCTTTCCACTTCCAATCGCTGCGAGAGCGAGCGGAAGCGCTCGGCAACCGCCAAAATGACCTCCTTTTCACCGGCAGATAGCCTTGGAAGGTCGAGCCTGTAATCGGATTTCCAGTTTCCGACCGACCAGCCGAGACCCCCCATAAATGTCTCACCCGATTTCCCGCTTCCCGCCAGTTTTATGCGCCCATTTCCATCCTATCCTGTCCCCTGCGCGGATTCCCAGCCTGCGGCTTATTTGCGGGGGGAGCTCAAGGAGGAATTTTGCCCGCCTTTTGGGGCAGATAAGCAACTTTCCAGGCAGTATCCTGAAGAACGCCTCGGCCACCTTGCCATCGCCTGAAAGGTAGATTGCGTCAAAAAGTCCGGGCACGAAGAACGAATGGATGGGGTAAATCCCCTCCTGGGAAAACACGAAGAGGATGGGCACGACCTTTCTCCGGAACATCAGCCCGCGCGTGCGGGACAGTTCATTGTCCGCTATCTCAAGCGGGATTCGCACCGATTTTTTCCTTGAGATGTTCGAAAGGGTGCATGCGGGGGAAGCGGAACGCGGATTTTTTCCAGCTGCTTTTTTTGAATCCATAAACCTACTTCCCGTATTTCCTTTTCCTTCTTGAGTAATCGGCAAGCGCGCGCGAGAACTCGCGCAGGCCAAAGTCAGGCCAAAGCTTTCTTGAGAAATAGTATTCGGAGTATGCCGACTGCCAGGGCATAAAGCCGCTGGTGCGCACCTCCCCCGAAGTCCTTATGACCAAGTCGGGCTCGGGAATGCCTGCGGTGTAAAGGAAATCCCCGAATTTTTTCTCGTCCATCCTTTTGGCGCCTGAAGAAAGCGCGCGGTTCACCGCATCGATGATTTCGTTCCGCCCGCCATATGCCAAAAGGAGATTGAGGGCGTATTTCCTGTTTTTTGAAGTGTCCTTCTCGACTTTGAGCATTTTTTCCCTAACCTCTTTTGGGAACTCTGAAATCCTGCCGATGAAACGGACGCGCACCCCGTATTTCATGTAATCCTTCTTGAGGCCTTCGGAAAGCTTCTGGTTGAAAAGCGAGAAGAGCCCCTCAACCTCATTTTTGTCGCGCATGAAATTCTCGGTGGAAAAGCCCCACATGGAAAGAATGCGTATCCTGCGCCTGCGGCACCATTTGAGAACGTTGCCTATGTTCTCTATGCCTTTCTCGTGCCCGTAAAGAAGCGGCTTTCTGTGGCGCCTTGCCCAGCGGCGGTTGCCGTCAGGTATTATGGCTATGTGCTTTGGCCTCATGGAACCACTCGGCAGCCGAAGCGGCCTGGCTGCGCTTTGCCCTGGCAGCCTCGCGCCTTAAGGCAGGATGCTTCCGGCGGCTTTTGCCTCCCGGGGGATAAAACACAGACGAGCTTTATTACTGTTGCGCTTTCCCAGGAAAGAGGCGCTTTTTGAGGGCTGCGTAGCGGGAATAGAAGCGCACAAGTGGCGTGGAGCGCGAGCCGCCTATTCTGCGAGGCGCGGACAGCAGCGATTTTGCATCAAGGCGGGTTATGCCTGAAAATTCGGCATAAGCCGCCCCCACTTCGGATGGATGGTGCGCGTCGCTTCCTGCAAGCTCTGCCTTGCTGTGCGCAATGGCAAACGAAAGCGCGCGCCCGTTCATGGATTTTTGCGGCACGCGCGCGTTGAACACCTCAATCGCGCCTATCGCCCCAAGCGACTTTTCCGGAACCTTTGACAAGTCGATTGCATGCCGCCCGAAATCATAAGGGTGAGCGGCGCAGCAGACCGCCCCCTGCCTTTTCACCTCTTTGAGCACCTGCCCAAGGGGATCCGGCGAGATTTTCCTTTTCAGGAAATAGACAAGCAAATCCCCTTCATCGCACATCACTTCCTCGCCGATTATCACCTGGAGGGGCATCTCCTCTTCCCTTGCAATGCGCGCCGCTGAAAACGCGCCTTTTATCTCGTTGTGGTCGGTGATTGCTACCGCTGAGAGCCCACTGTTCACTGCCGCCCGCAGGATGGCGCGCGGCTCAGAAAGGGAGTCCTTTGAAAAATGGGTGTGGATGTGCAAATCAGCCTTGAAATGTGCTCCTTTCATCTTTTCCCGCCTTTGAATTTTGATGCGACTATTGATGCGTATGATGATATAATTGATGGGGAGAGCATGCCTGCCCATCTGTCCATCTTACCCTCATTTGAGAGCAAGTCCTCAAAGAAAAGCGCCTTTGCCAGCAGTAGCGCAGGCTTTGGGGGCTGCCCGCCGTTCATGTTGAGGAGCGCCCTGAAATGGCTGTGGAGCGCCAAATCAAGCCCGAATCTCGCGCGCCATTCGCGCTCGTATTTATCAGGCTCGCGGCAGCGTTCCCCTGCAAGCAAGCCGCATTGCGAACCGAAGAATACCCCTCCCCCGGTGGTCGCCTTTACCTGCCCTGCGGAATCACCCGCAAGAAGAATGCTGCGGCCTCCTTTTTCCATTGCAGTCATTTTTCGTACCTCGGCTGGAATTACCGCGGCAAATTCATGGGATGGTTTTGACTGCACGCCGAGCTTTGCGAGGAACTGGCGGTAATACGAAAGCGGATGGCACTCTTGAGAAACGCCCACCCCTATTTTCGCCTCCGACTCGTTTATCGGTATCACCCAGCCGAAAAAGCCAGGAAACTCGCGTGAGGAGACGAAAATCTGCGCCTGGTGCGGATTTTCGCACGAATAGGGGAAATCGCCCTGCATTGCGCGGATGAAGCGCCTTATTTTCGGGAAGCCGAAAAAATCCGCGACTGAAGAGGCTGGCCCGTCCGCGCCGATTACGCTTTTGCTCTGGAAATTGCGCGTTACCCTTTTCCCAAGCTCAAGTGTCCCGCCTTCGCCTATAAAGCGCTCCGCGGCAAGGGAATCGAATTTTGCGCGGGAAACCAGGACTGCCTTCTCCTTTTTTGGCGTGATTAGGAATTCGTGCCCGCCGCAGGCTATTTTTGCCGAGTTGATTTCGTTTATTGCCGCTTTTTTGTAGTCAACGTAGCTGCCCAGCGATTCCAGCCCGGAAAGCGAAATGAGCCCCGAGCACGCCTCAGGCTCGCCGATTTTCCCGTGCTCTTCCGAAAGAAGGACTTTGCCGCCTTGCCGGCAAGCCGAGATGCCGGCAAAAAGCCCGGCAGGCCCCCCGCCTATTATGTGGGCGTCGAACATGGAAAGGTGAGTGTGGCGCAGGTTTTTATAGATGAATGGGGGTAAACGACTGCCGTTTCCGGCCGCTTTTGCGGCTGTCTCCCCAAGCCAGTTGGGCTT
>CAYWFJ010000008.1:0-4211 GCA_964458205.1 Microcaldota archaeon
TTCCTCCTGTTCCGCGACCTTTCCCCGATTCTCGACGCGCTTTCGCAGACAATCGCGAGGAACAAGCAGGACTCGAAGGCGGAATGGATAATCCTGCGCGACCTTGCGGTTGTCCTGCTTTTGGTGCTGGCATCCGCAAATATACACGGGCTGGTCTCATTCCTGCAGCTCCCGTCTTTCTTCGGCCTGCTGGACAAGGCGTTCATCTTCCTTATGGTGATATTCGGCTGGGACATTCTCGTCCAGGCTGATAGGCTGCACAAGACAAGAAGCGGCGCCGGATGATAGGGCGCTTTTCAGGGCCGTTTCCCGCCTGCCTCGGCATCCACAATCCTAAAGGTTAGCCTTATTTCCTTGCTTGTCTTGGCCGCCCTGTCGATATACTCCGCTTTTTCCTCAAGCCGGGCAACCACTGCGGCTATGCCGCGCTTTGCCCCCTCCGATGCCGCAAACGATAGGCTGAACTCGATTTTCCCATTGGGCGGGAAAGTCCGCACCCTCGGGCTTGAATTGCAGGCAAGCGGGGCCCCTTTTGCATCGGTTGCCGATGCGACCAGCTCCGCCACCACCCTTTCTTCCGTGTTGTTCTTTCCCTCAAGCTCAGCAACCGCGCCTTTTCCAGCCGCAACAGTTTGCGGAAAGCCCTTCTTCACCCTAAGCTCAAGCATGCCCTCGTTTTTCAGCCCTATGCCTCCGCTTCCGGCCTCTTCGCCCCCCTGCGCGCCTTTCGCTTCCAGCCCGGAGCCAAAGCCCTCGTTTTCCTTCTTTTTCATGCTCAGGTAAACAGGCTCGGGAGGGGCGGCTTTCTTTCCCTTCTTGGCCGCCTGCCCCATCCTGCTTTCCATTTCACGATGCTTTCTCCTTATGAGCTCCATCTTGAAAGGCGCCCTGTCAAAAGGGTCTGCCGCCTCCCATTTCTTATGCGCATGAACGGGCAGGCGCTTCTTGAACCTGCGCGCCCGCTTGCGCAGAAGCGTTTCTGGCGCCCGCATCTTCTCAAGCGCCCGGGCTTCAAGCACATTGAGCATGTTCTGCCGCTTGACTTTCAGGAAATCCTGCTCCGCCTTCGCGCGTTTTTCATCGGATACCCTTTTGGCAAGCCAGCTTTGGGCGGCTTGGCCGTATCCAGCTTCGCGCCCATCCATCCTTTTCATTGCCTCGACTTTCAGCCGGTCTTCCTGCCTCTTCCTCTCTTCCCTCTTCTTTTCCGCAAGCTTCCTCTCCTCTTCGACCCTCTGCTGGAGCTTTATTTCCTCTTTCCTGCGTTTCTGCGCGTCAGCCTGGGTTTCACTGACATAGCAGCTTATGCAATAGTCATGGCCGCCATAATGGCCCCCTGAGCTGTATTCGGACCTGCACTTGTCGCACTTTGGCATGCTGCAGCTTCTGCTCTAACGGTTAAAATCGTTTGCTGCGCCCAACGGAAAAAGAAGGCGGCAAAAAGCCCCCGCCGAGAATTGAACTCGGTGCCTGTTGTTCTCCTGCGCTTCCTGAAGGAGGAAGCAGGGAAACCCGCATTCTCAGAAACTTCTGGGTTTTCCTTACAAGACAACCGCTCTACCGATGAGCTACAGGGGCAGGTTCATCCGCGCAGCGGATGGACCGAAGTCGAACCTGCAGGTTCGACTCAGACGATCAATTTCCTGCAGGAAATTGGTCTGCATTCGAGCTTTAGCTCGAATATAACCATCAAATTGCGCACAATTTGGTGGGACGTAGTCCGAAGGACTACAAAGATGCTCAAACGCCGGGGCGTTTGGGCAATCGTTCGTCTTTCTTGTTCGTGCATAAGCATTTAAACTTTGGTCAGGAGAATGGGATTGAAACGTGCTATTCACAAAGGTGAAACCAATGGGAAAATTCGCAGAAGCTGACGCCGTGATATCGAACATCTTCATCTGCCGCAAGTGCAAGACGAGGAACAAGCGGGGCTCCAAGAAGTGCCGCAAATGCGGCTCGGTCTGGATGCGCGCCAAGCGCAAGGACATCCGCGTCAAGAAGTAGCGTTAACAGGTGGGAATATGCCTGACGGCGAAGTGGCATTCACCGCGCGCTACAACGAGTGGATGGTCATTAAGAAGGCAAGGATAGACGGCACCACCACTCCGCAGGAGGTCTCAGCCGCGCTTGCCGCAATCGAGGCGACGCTTACGCGGAAATCCTACGAGTTCACCGGCATAAACACCGGGAAGGTCTCCGAAATCGCGGAAAAGCTCATCAAGGGGAAGAGGAAGTCTTTCGCATCCCTTTCCGAGGCGCTTTCAGCTTTCAAGCCAACCGAGCTTAAAGCCGAGCTTCTGACTGCATGCCCCACTCCAGCGCACCTTCCAATCGCGGAGAATTACCTCCTAAAGTGCATGCTTGATTCCATGGGCTTCAAGACGAACCTTGACACCGAGACGCTTTCGCAGGTGTTCCCGGAGATAAAAGTCACAAAGCCCCGCGGAAACTTTGGGAAGAAGAAAAAGGAATAGGCTTGCGCGCAGAAAGCCGCACGAAGCAACCTTTATAAAACATTCATTTAATATATAGCCGCTCTCGACTTGCTGCAGACGTACTGTTTGCATATTGTCAGGGGCAGTTTTGTAATTTTGGAGGTGTGAATATGGCAGAAAAAGAGCATCTTAACCTGATATTCATCGGTCACGTCGACCACGGGAAATCGACGTCGGTCGGGCGTATCCTTTACGAGACCGGCGCTCTTACCGAGCAGCAGCTTAGGAAACTCAAGGACGAGGCTGGGAAGGTCGGAAAAGCGACCTTCGAGTTTGCGTTCACCATGGACACCCTCAAAGAGGAGAGGGAGCGCGGAGTCACAATCGACCTCTCGCACAAGGAGTTCCAGACGCAGAAATACTACTTCACCATCATCGACGCGCCAGGCCACAGGGACTTCGTCAAGAACATGATTACCGGCGCATCGCAGGCTGACGCCGCGGTGCTCGTGTGCTCCGCGAAGGAAGGCGTGCAGGCGCAGACCAAGGAGCACGCGTTCCTTGCGAAAGTGCTCGGCATCAGCCAGCTGATAGTCGCGGTCAACAAGATGGACGCGGTCAACTGGGACCACATCAAGTATGACGAGACCAAGATGGCGCTCTCCACCCTCCTCAAGAACATAGGCTACAAGGTCGAGAACGTGCCGTTTGTTCCGATGTCCGGTTTCGCCGGGGCGAACATAAAGAACAAGTCACCCGACATGCCCTGGTATTCAGGCCCGACCCTTCTTGAGTGCTTTGACAAGCTCACCGCTCCGGTGAAGCCCACAGACAAGGCTCTCAGGCTTCCTGTCCAGGACGTTTTCACCATCACAGGCCACGGCACCGTGCCGGTCGGGCGCGTGGAAACGGGCATCCTCAAGCTCAACGAGGCGGTGGTTTTCATGCCATCCGGCGCGAAGGGCGAGGTCAAGAAAATCGAGATGCACCACCAGGAGCTGCAGCAGGCGGTCCCTGGAGACAACGTCGGCTTCAACGTGAAAAACGTCGACAAGAAGGACGTCAAGCGCGGCGAGGTCGTAGGCCCCGTCAGCAACCCGCCGAAGGTCGCAGCCGAGTTCACCGCGCAAATCGTGGTGCTTGAGCACCCGACCGCAATCGGCAAGGGCTACACACCTGTCTTCCACCTGCACACCGCGCAGATTGCGTGCACCATAGTGGAAATCCTTGAGAAGAAGGACCCGAAGACCGGCGCAACCATGCAGAAGAACCCGGATTTCATCAAGTCGGGCGACGTGGCAATCGTGAAGATAAAGCCGCTCAAGCCCGTGGTGGTGGAGAAATTCCAGGAGTTCCCGCCGCTTGGCCGCTTCGCGATTAGGGACATGGGCCAGACTGTCGCAGCCGGAGTCGTGCTCGACGTCGTGCCGAAGGCCGCTTAGGTTTTTTTATTTTTGCATGAACAAAGGGTATCCGGTCTACTGGATCGGAACGGAAGGGTGAAACATTGGGCAAAGCAAGAATCAAGCTGATAGGCAAGACTCCCGGCGAGCTCGAGGAGGTCTGCAAGCAGATACTCGAGATTGCAAAGGCAACCGGAGTCGAGATAAAAGGCCCGGTTCCCCTTCCCACCCACCATCTTAACGTTTCCACCCGCCGCACCCCATGCGGGGACGGCTCGGACACGTACGAGCACTGGGAAATGAGGATACACAAGCGTGTCATCGATGTCGCGGGAGACGAGAGGACCCTGCGCCAGATAATGCGCGTGCGCGT